>CAKTLD010000060.1 GCA_934572445.1 uncultured Oscillospiraceae bacterium | reverse complement strand
CCCTATGGGTCAAATGCGTGTCCGCCGAACGGGGCCATGGGTCAAAATCTCGTGTCCATTTTCTTGGGTACAATTTATGTCCGCGTTGGTGCTTAAGGGGGTCACGATGGGTCCGCTGCTGCTTGTTAACCAACCGCAGTTCCTCTCAGCTACATTCGCATCGATGTTCGTCTCGAACATCATCATGGTCTTTGCGGCCATCATCATTGCCAAGATCTTTGTCCAGGTCCTCAAGATCCCTTACGCCATCCTTGGTCCCACCATCATCATGATGGCGACCATCGGCGCCTACGCCACGAAAAACACATCTGTTGACGTCATCATTATGGCGATCTCGGGACTGATCGGCTTTGTGTTCGTCACCTGCAAGTTCAACAGCTCCGCGATGATCCTCGGCCTGGTACTCGGAACGATCTGCGAGTCCAACCTGCGCCGCGCCTTCACCATCGCCAGCGGCGACACCCTGCTGCAGGAGGCGGGTCAGATGCTTATGCGTCCCGTCACCGGCATCATCATGCTCATCTGCGTCATCGTGCTCCTCAGCCCTGTCGTCAAGCCCATGCTCCAGAAGAAGAAAGAAACCAAAAAGGAAACCGGCACCAAGGCGTAACAGGCCTTAGACCATACACACACGCGGCAGAAGGCGGCGGCATAGCCGCCGCCTTCTGCCGCACCCCCTCCGGAAAGGCAGGCAGAGCCATGAAGCTGAAAAAGAAGATCCCCCTTGCCGTCGTCAAGCCGCTGTGTATTACGGGCGTGCTGGCCGGCATCCTGTTTTTTGCCTGCGGGCGTTGGGCGGCGGCGCTGTGCTGCCTGCTGGGCGCCTACGGCTTTGAGAGAAACCTGTACTGCTGCCCGAACTGCGGCAGACGGCTCAATATGAAGTACCCGCTGATGCACGGCGCGTGCTGCCCCGAGTGCCGCACCGCCCTGCGGCAGTAGGATAAGGGGAGGGCTGCGCTATCGCTGATCTGCTCATCACCTTTGCCGCCGCGCTGGCGGCGGGGCTGGCGCTCAAAAAATGCCGTGTTCCCGGCGGCATCATGGTCGGCGCGATCGCCGGCGCGGCAATGCTGAACATCCTGACGGGGCGGGCGTATATGCCCGCCGGCGCCAAGCTCTGCGCGCAGTGCCTTGCGGGCGCGTATATCGGCTGCTCTGCCCTCGGCGGCGAGCAGAAAATGTTTGCGCATCTTGCAAAGCCCGCGTTCATATTGCTGCTCTCTGTGCTGGGACTCAATCTGCTGCTCGGCGCGCTGCTGTATCTGACAAGCCCGATGGACCTGCTTACGAGCCTTATGTGCGCCGTTCCGGGCGGCATGAGCGACACGCCCATCATCGCCGCCGACCTCGGCGCGGACGCGCCGAAGGTCGCGCTGCTGCAATTTGTCCGCATGGCAGGCGGCGTGGGACTTTTTCCTTCGCTGATCGTGTGGATGACCAGAAACGATCCCACTCTTTCCTTGCCGCCGGCCGCAGTGGAGACGGAGAAGTCCGTTCATCCCCTCTCCTCCGCGGACTTCCCGCTCACCCTGGCCGCGGCGCTGCTCTGCGGGACGCTCGGACGCTGTCTGGGCGTCCCCGCAGGGGCATTGGTGTTTTCCATGCTCGGCGTGATGGGCCTCAGGCTCCTTACGGGGCGGGGGAGGCTCCCGCTGTGGGCCAAGCGCCTGGCGCAGGTGATGTCAGGCGCGTATATCGGCTGCGGCGTCACGCGTGCGGACCTCGCTGCGCTGCACGAGCTGTTCGTGCCCGCGCTGATCATCCTTGCGGGCTATTTTTTGAACAGCATCGTCACCGGACGGCTGCTGCACAGGCTCTTCGGCTTTCCGATGCGCCTTGCGATGCTGGCGGCCACCCCCGCGGGTGCGAGCGACATGGTGCTCATCTCCGCCGACATCGGCGTGGAGAGCGCGGAGCTCGTCGCGCTGCATGTCATCCGCATGGTGGTGGTCGTGTCCGTGTTCCCGCAGCTGATCGTGCTGCTGGCGCACCGGTTCGGATAGGTGCAAAGGGGCTTTTCAGGCTGCCGCGCGCATGATATCATAAAAGAGAAAAGAGCCGGAAAGGGTGAGCTGCATGAAACGTGTTTCCAGAAAAACGGTGGGTGTGCTGCTGGGTATTCTGCTTGCCGCTGTGGTGACGGTGCTGACCTACGCAGTCGTGAACACCTACGACGCCTATACGCAGATGGTGGTGGAACAGCAGCAGCAATATCTGCTGATCACCGCGCGCGCCGTGGCACAGAACCTTTCCCTGTACGTTTCCAAGCAGCAGCGCGATATCGACATCCTGACCCGCACGCCGGGCTTCTTCGGCGAGTTCCGCGACTATTACGCAAACGGCGACGACTCCGGACTCAAGGAGTACATCCTTTCCTATATCCTTTCCCAGCAGCAGGGCGTGTCCCGTATCTACCTGCTCGACCGCGGCGGCAGCGTTGTCTGCCGCTACAACCAGTACCCGCTGCTTGAGGAGTTTGACGAAGCCCTGCTGCATCTTGACACGCTCTCCCAGCGGCATTGGAGCGGCATCGGCAGTGTGTTTCGCATTTCGCCGCACCACTACGGGCTGACGATCTCCAACAGCGTCATCCGCGGAGATGAATTTCTCGGCACGGTCGTTACGGTAGTGGATCTCGAAACGGTCTACCAGCAGTATATCGCGCCGCTCAACATCCAGACTACGGGAGATATCATCGTCAAGAACCAGCGCGGCACGGTCATCATGCACCCTGAGGAAAAGCTGCTGACCTTCAACCCCTTCCGCGATATCGAGAATCTTGACACCCTGCCGCAGTACGAGAGCCTGAACGCCATGCTTACCCGCCAGTACAGTCAGGAGGAGGGCACGGCCATCTACCGCACCTATTCCAACGGTATCCTGCCCCCGCAGGACGAGATCGCGGCCTTCTCGCGCATGAACGAGGGCGGGACGTCATGGTATGTCTCAGCTGTGCTGCCGTACTCCGCGGTCAAGGACCTCATCGACCACAACGTGGGTCAGTTCGGCCTGCTGGTCTCGGCCATTTTGCTGGTGCTGGCCATCGGCGTGCTGAGCATCTATGCCCTGCGTAAGAACCAGCAGAAGCTCGAGATGGAGTCGAGCTACCTGCGCGAGATGAACCACACGCTCGAAGAGCTGCACCAGAGCCGCGAGCAGGTCTACCACTATCAGAAGCTCCAGACCATCGGTGCGCTGACGGGCGGCATCGTGCATGAGTTCAACAATCTGCTTACGCCCATTATGGGCTATTCGGAGTTCCTCAAGGAGCGCATGGGGCCGGAGAGCGAGTATTATGAGGATATGGACGAGATCTACAAGGCCGGTGAGCGTGCCAAGGAGATCGTGGATCAGCTGCTGCCCTTCAGCCGCCGCGAGACGGATTTCTCCGCCTACGGACCGGTGAGCCTTGAGGCTGTCCTGCAGGACGCGGCAAAGATGGTCTCCATGATCCTGCCGGCGAGTATCCGCATGGAAACGGACTTCCGCGACGTGCACGCGAACGTTTATGGCAGCGCCACGCAGCTGCATCAGGTGCTGCTCAACCTCTGCTCCAACGCCGTGCAGGCGATGGAGGACAAGGGCGGAGTGCTGTTCGTGGGCGCGCGGAAGCTCGGCGCGGACGAGCTGCCCGAACAGCTTGCGCAGAACGTGGAACGCACCTATGTCCGCGTCCGCGTGTCCGATACCGGCTGCGGCATTGCGCCGGATACTCTGCCTCATATCTTTGATACCTTCTTTACGACCAAGGAGGCGGGCGAGGGCACCGGTCTCGGCCTCTCCGTGGTGCAGAATATCCTTATCAGCCACGGCGGCTGCATCGAGGTCAAAAGCGAACTGGGACGGGGCAGCGACTTCCTTGTTTACCTTCCCGTCACGGCGCAGAGCGCCGCGATCGAGACAAAAAAGCCAAAGGATCCGGCCGCCCGCGGCGGCGAGCGGCCGATCCTTCTTGTGGATGACGAGGAGCGTGTGGCGCGCTACCTTGCGCGGCGGCTGCGCCGCAGCGGCTATGCAGTCGATGTGTTTACCGATCCTGAGGACGCGCTTGCGGCTTTCGGAAAACAGCCGGAGCGCTACGGCCTTGTCATCGCGGATAACACTATGCCGCGCTATAAGGGCACGGCGCTTATCCAGCGCATGCGGGCGGACAGCCCGCGGCTCGCCGCCATCCTGATCACAGGACTTGTCGAGCGCGACGCGGTGCAGATGCATCAGGAGGGCCTGATTGACGAAATTTACATCAAGCCTCTGGACTATTCCCAGCTGGCGGAGGCTGTCAGGCGGCTCCTCCGCAGCGGGGAGACGGAATAAAAAAGCGCACAGACCCGTTTAGGGCCTGTGCGCTTTTGCCTTTGCAGGGCATATTCCGTTTACAGGAGCGCGCCGCCGAGGTAGACGGCCTGCCGCGCAAGACCGTCGCCGCAGACGACGAAGTCTGCGCGCTTGCCGTCTGCGATCGAGCCGATCTCGTCCGCGCGGCCGATCTCTCGCGCGGGGATCAGCGTTGCCGCCAGAATGGCCTGCTCACGGGGAATGTCAAAGGCGACGGCGTTTCTCATGCAGTCGTAGAGATTTGCGGCGCTGCCGGCGATGGTGCCGTCCGCAAGCCGCGCCACGCCGCCGGAGAGAAAGACCTCCTGTCCGCCGAGCATGTATTGCCCGTCCGGCATGCCGCAGCAGCGCAGCGCGTCGGAGATGAGACAGATGCGGCCGGGGAAGAGCCGGAATGCCATGCGCACGGCGCTGGGATGGATATGATGCCCGTCGCAGATGAGCTCGGCGACGACGCTCTCCCGCTCCGAGGCTGCGCCGATGGGCCCGGGCCTCCGGTGGTGGATGGAAGGCATTGCGTTATAAAGATGCGTCAGATGCGTTGCGCCCGCGTCGAAGACGGCGGCGGCCTCTTCATACGACGCATCCGTGTGCGCGACGGAGACGCGGCATTTTTGCGCGGCGCGGCGCGTGAAGTCAACTGCGCCCGAAAGCTCGGGCGCCACGTCCACGATGCGCAGCAGCCCCTCCGCCGCGTCGTAAAGGCGCGCAAAGGCGTCGTAATCGGGCAGGCGCAGATAGTCTGCGTTCTGCGCGCCTTTTTTCTTTTCGGAAAAGAACGGACCCTCCATCTGGATGCCCATGAGATGCGCACAGCCCGCGGGCGATTCGCGATGGAACTGTACCGCCGTGCGGAAAGCCGTTTCCAGCACGTCGTAGGGCAGCGTCATCGACGCGGGAGCAAAGCTCGTCACGCCGTTTTGCGCAAGATAGCGCGCCATTTTTGTAAGGCCGGCAAGGTCGCCGTCGGAAAAGTCCGCGCAGGAATTGCCGTGCGTGTGGATATCCACAAGGCCGGGGATGACGAGCGCGCCGTCCAGATCCGTGCGCGGTTCGTCCGTGTTCGCGTCTTTCAGCACGCGGGCAAAGCGCCCGTTTTCGACCGAAAAGCCGCCGCGGACGAACTGCCCGTCCACAAAGAGTAAACCATTTTCAAATCGCATTGTCACACCTCCGGCAGGCTGGCTGCGGCCATCGACTGTCCTACGCGGCGGAAGGCCTCGTCCGGCAGCGTGACCGAGATGCGCGCGGCCAGCGCGGGATATTCCTCCGCCAGCACGCGGCGGCAGGTCTCCACGATCATCTCGCCGCCGACGCCCGAGGCCACGCGCCCCAGCACAAGTAAGTTTTTCAGGTCGTAAACCGCCGCGTAGAGCGGCAGCGTGTGTGCAAGGTAAACGCCGATATCGCGGAAGATCGCCAGCGTGCGCTCGTCTCCTGTCTCTGCGAGCTGCTGCACGGCCTTGAGCTTTTCCGCGGGCGTGGCCGCTTCGTCGAGAGCAATGCCCGCGGCGGGCGCAAGGCGGATGACGGCGTCCTGCGAAAAATACTTGCAGCCCACGCCGATATCGCCGCTCCACTCATCCCGCTCTGCGCGTTCGCTGAGATCGACCGGCGCAAATGCCAGTTCATTGAACCAGCCGAGGATGCCGCCGTTCGCGTCGACATAGCCGACGGCCTCGCTCGTGCCCATGGCAAGGCCCATGATGCTGTTTGTGTGCAGACTCATTGCGCCCGCGAGCGCGGTCACGTCGCCGTCGTTGGCGACGACGATCGGCGCGCCGATCTCGGCGGCCGCGCGGTCGTAGATGGTTTTGATGGGGCCGCGTTTTTCCTTCGGCACCTGGATGAAAAGCGAGGCGACCATCGGCGCGTTGCCGATGAACACGCCTGCGGACGAAACGCCGATGGCGTCCACGCGCGGCATTTTCGAGGCCGCCGTGCGGAACGCGGCAAGGATGCCGTCGTAGTGATACTGCGGATCGGTCTGCGTTTTGGGATTCCAGACGACCTCTTCGGAATACACGGTCTTGCCGTCGATCACGGCGGAGACCTTGCGGTCCGAGCCGCCGGCGTCAAAGCCGATGCGGCAGCCGTTCAGATGCGCGCCGAGCCTGCGCGCCTCGCCGCAGGGGGCGGGAAAGTCGCTCTCTGCAGCCGCGCGCAGCACAAAGGGACGCTCGAAGACCGTTTCCATAAAGTCAACGTCGAAGTCCCGCTCACCGCCGCGGCGATAGCGGTCCGCGAGCTGCGCTGTCAGATCGTCTGCGCCGCAGACCAACACGCGCCAGCCGCCGACGGCCCACAGAAGGAGCTTGACCGTGCGCTCCAGAAAGCGCAGGTTCGCCCGCGCAAAGTTCTCGCCGCGCAGTCTGGTTTCAAATACCGCCGTCTGCCCGTCCTGCCGCTCCACGGCGATGCGGACGGTATGGCGGGCTTCTTCAAGGTATGCGTCTCGCCACGCGGCAAAGGGGATATAGCCCACGTCCAGCGCGGGGCGGTTTTTGACGGAAAAGGAAATGCCGAGATAGTTCATGCAGCACGCCTCCTTTTAGAACCGCGCGCCCTCCCAGGCGGCGCGGTCACAGATCAGCGTCACATCCTGATGGAATTGCAGGATCGACGCGGGCACCCAGGGCGTCACAGGGCCGAAGAAAGCCTTGCGCAGGACATCTGCCTTGTCCGCGCCGGTGACCAGGATGAGCACGCTGCGCGCGGCCATCACCGTGCCGATGCCCATGGTATAGGCTGCGGTCGGGACCTCGGCCTCGCTTGCGAAAAAGCGCGCGTTCGCGCGGCGGGTCGACTCGGTCAGCGCGACCTCGTGCGTCCAGCTGGGGAAATGGTCGCACGGTTCGTTGAAGCCGATGTGCCCGTCGTGACCGAGACCGAGCAGCTGCAAATCGACGCCGCCCCAGTCCTCGATGGCCCGCTCATAATCCATGCACATTTTTTCGACGTCGTCCGTCAGCCCATCGGGCACCATAGTGTTTTCGGGGCGAATGGAGATGTGGTCGAACAGGTTTTCCTGCATGAAGCGGCGGTAGCTCTGCGGGTGCTCGGGCGACAGCCCCTTGTATTCATCCAGATTGACCGAGCGCACGCGGCGAAAATCGATGAGCCCCGCACGCTCACGCGCGATCAGCTCGCGGTAGAGCGGCAGCGGCGTCGAGCCGGTGGCAAGGCCGAGCACGCACGCGGGCTTGGCGCTCACGATCTCCTGAAACTGGTCGGCGGCCAGCGCGCCGACCTCTTCGGCGGTCTCGGCCTTGAAAATCTTTAAGTGCAGCATGGTAAAATGTCTCCTTATTGCAGAAAACCGCAGCGCCCGCGGCGCGGACGCTGCGGCCATGATTCACAGTCGGTTGCGGTACTCGTTGGCGCTCACGCCCTCGAGCTTTTTGAAGGTGCGGGCAAAGTGCGCCACATCCGCGTAGCCGACCCGTTCGCTGATCTCGCTGATCTTCAGGCTGGGGTCGGCCAGCAGCGTGCAGGCAGCCTCGATCCGCACGGAATTGAGAATGTCGTAAAAGCTCCTGCCCGCATAGCGATTGAGCTGCTTGGACAGGTGCCACTGGGAAATGTAGCAGCGATCGGCCACATCCTGAAGCGATATTTTCTCCGCGTAGTGCGCGCGGATATAAGCCACCGCCTGGTTGACGAGAAAGTTGCCGGCCTGCGCGTTCTTTTCGCCGTCTCCGCCGTCCGCGGCGGGGGACTGCGGCAGCTGATCCAGACGCGCGGTCATGGCCGCGAGCGCCTCGCGCAGCTCGTCCATTTTCGATGGCTTGAGCAGAAAGCGCGTCACGCCGAGACGGATGGCCTCCTGCGCGTAGGCAAAGTCGCGGTAGCCCGTGAGCACCGTGACCTGCATGTCGGGAAACTCGCTGCGCAGGGCGGCAAGCATCGTCAGCCCGTCCTGCCCGGGCATGCGGATGTCGGTGAACAGAATGTGGGGACGCACTGCGCGGATGAGCGCCATGCCGCTTTCGGCATCCTGCGCGGTGCCCACGACCTCGCAGCCGTAGTCCGCCCACTTCACCACGCGGCGCAGTCCCTCTAAAATGATGTGCTCATCGTCGATCAGTACCGCGCGATACATCCGCTCATCTCCCTTCCTCCGGCATAGCATACACCAAAACGCACCGGAAATGCAATGACAATTATCCCTTGATCGCGCCGGCTGTCAGGCCCTTGACGATGTGCTTTTGCAGCAGGATATAGACGATCAGCACCGGAATGACCACCAGCACGACCGACGCGGCCATCAGACCGTAGTTCACGCCCGCCTGCGAGCTGATCTCGTTGAGAAGGCCCGTGATGGCGCGCTCCTGCGGATAGCGCAGAAAGAACGACTGCGTGAAAAGATCGTTGTAACTCCACAGAAAGGAAAAAATGGCCACCGTTGCGAACGAGGACTTCGCCGCGGGGATGATGATGCGGAAATAGATCTGGAACACGCTGCACCCGTCGAGGTATGCGCTTTCCTCCAGTTCAATGGGCACCGACTGGATAAAACCCATCAGCACGATGATGGCAAAGCACAGGTTGCCCGCGATCTGCGGCAGGATGACGGCCAGCAGGCTCAGCCAGCGGTTGCCCGTGCCCGCAATGCCCATCATGACCTCGAGCCGGAACACGGGGATGATGGTGGAAAACACGGGGAACATCATTCCCGCCATGATGAGCCCGTAGAGGAGCTTTTTCAGCCGGAAGCGGTAGCGCACAAGACCGTAGGCCGCAAGGCCCGCGAGCAGCACGACCATGATCGTCACCGTGCCGGAGATGAGAAAGCTGTTCAGGTAGGCATTTTTGAAGTCGGAGCGTTCCCACGCGGTCAGGTAATTTTCCCAGGTGAAGGCGTCGCCCAGCGGCAGAGAGAACGAATCGCTCAGGATGAGTCCCTTTTTGCGGAACGAGTTCAGAATGACCCAGAGAAAGGGATATATGGTGGTCAGGCCCCAGAGGATCAGCACGAGATAGGTCAGGATCTTCGGGAGCGTGATTTTTTTCAGTTTCATGCGGCGGCCTCCTTATAAGTCGTCCGACTGGCGGAACAGCCGGTTCACCACGTTGGAGAGCACCACGCCCAGTACCACGATGAGAACGGCGATGGTCGAGCCGTAGTCCACGTTCATCTTGTTGAAGGTCTGGTCATACATATAGGTGCCGGTCAGCCAGCCCCTGTTTTCGGGCATGCCCGCGCCGAACATGACCCACGGCAGGTCGAAGACCTTCAGCGCGCCGGTCACGGCGAGCACCACACAGGTGCACAGCACGTTGCGCAGCATCGGCAGTGTGATGTGGATGGTGCGCGTCCAGCCGTCCGCGCCGTCGAGCGCCGCGGCCTCGTAGAGATCCTGCGGAATGTTGTTCAGCCCTGTGACGATGATGACGAAGTAGAAGCCTACATACTGCCACATAACGGGCATGAACATCGTGAAGAGATAGTGCGCCTGATCCTTCCAGTCCAGCCACTCCACGATCATTTTTCCGTTCGCCTTGATCTCATAGGGAAGCTGCCCCAGCGCCAGCAGCACCTGGTTGACCATGCCGCCCTTGTAGAGAAAGATCAGGTTGAACAGAAGACCCAGCGCCGTCGCGGAGATGACGATGGGGAAGAAGTACACCGTACGGAACACCTGCGCGCCCACGCGGATGGTGTCTACCAGCAGGGCGAGCACAAGAGCAAGCCCCACCTGGATGACAACGGTGCATACGATCATCAGCGCGGTGTTTTTGAGCGCCGTGCGCATGTTGGGGTCGGTGAGCAGCCGCTGGTAGTTTTCATACCACGGCGTATTGAGCCCCTCCGCCGCGCGGCCGAGACCGCTGATGCTCAGAAAGGTGTTGATGATATTCTGGATAAAAGGATAGTAGAGATACACCGCCAGAAACAGAAATGCCGGCACCAGAAACACCAGCAGCGGTGCTTTGCGCTTATAAATGGTCGAAAGCATCGGTACACCGTCCTCTCAGGAAGGTCAGAAATGCAGGGGAGGGCTGCTGCTGTGCAGCAGCCCTCCCGAAAAGGAGTTGTGGAAAGCTTCGTTGTGTATCTCAGTTCAGCGCCATGGCGGAGATGACGGCCTCTTCGGCGGTCATCTGGCCGGTGACGACCTTCTGGATGTTGCCGAACAGGTCGGCCTTGGCCTCACCCGTGATGGTATCCTGGACCGCGCCGACCACGCCGGTGATCTGAGCGTTGACATCCGCGGCGGTCTGCTGCAGGGCGTTCAGGCCCGCGGGCTTGGCGCCGTTGACAAGGGCGGTGACCTCGGTGGTGACAAAGGTGCTCATGGTCGCGTCGGAGGTCAGAGTCTCAACGAACTTCACGGCAGCCTCGCGCTTGGCGGGATCGTCCCACGCCTTGCGGCTGATGAAGTAGCCCATGGAGATGCCGCCGATGGCCTCGGTCGCCTTGCGCGCGCCCTTGGCGGGGACGAAGGAGACGGAGTAGTTTTCCAGCTCGTCGCCGTGGTTCTCATTGAAGTAGCCGACCTTCCAGGAACCGTCGATCAGGAAGGCAGCCTCGCCCTCACCGAACATGGCGACGGTCTCAGCATCGCTGGCGGTCAGAGTGTTCTTGGGGAAGTAGCCGCGCTCATAGAGATCCTTGAGATCGTTCAGCGCAGCGACCCATTTCTCGCCCGCGGCGTCGAGCGTGCCGTCAGCGGCGACCGCCGGGACGTCGAGCTGGTCGGCGAGCGTGCCGTTGTTCATCACGGCAAACTCGAACCAGTAGTGGGGAACTTCAAAAAGGGAGCAGGCGATGGGGGTGAAGCCGTTGTCCAGAATGGTCTGGCAGTCGGCCAGGAACTGATCCCAGGTGTAGTCGGGGCCGGGCATCGCAACGCCGCAGGCATCGAGGACGGTCTTGTTGACAAACATGTTCTCCCAGAAGCCGGAGGAGGGAACGGAGTAGTGCTTGCCGTCGGCGGCGGTCGCCATCATGCTCTCTTTCATGTTGGCGGCGTACTCGGGATACTCGGCGCGGATCTCGTCGATGGAGACGACCTTGTTCGCGGTGATGAAGGGCTCGGCGTCGGCGTTCGTGAAGAAGAACAGCACGTCGGGCTCGGAGCCGGTCTCGAAGTCGGTCAGGACCTTGGCCTTCCACTCCTCGTTGGAGGTGGC
>CAKTLD010000059.1 GCA_934572445.1 uncultured Oscillospiraceae bacterium | reverse complement strand
TCGGAAAACTGCGCTGTATTACCATGCTTTTCAGATTTTGGGTGTTTCCCGACTGCACATTTCTTGACATTTCCACTGAAATCTAAATACGTTTGTCCGTGAAAATAAAATCTTGCGCACCATTGTTCCGGCGGATTCAGCATGCTACAATGATGTTGTCGTTTGTTGAAAGACGCTACTGTTAAGTAAGGAGGTTAACAGAATGGTAGCGGGCCATCTGCAAGAGAAAAAAGGACTTTTTTATTGATTAGATAGATGAAAAGCTTTTTATACGCCCTTATAACTGTTTATACCATATCTTGAAAACAGCTTAAAATAAGGCTTTTTTGCATATCGTCATTTTTCTTGTTATATCTCCGCATAGGTTAATTTTGTAAGGCTGGGCACCATTTTAGCACCACAAATAAGACATGCCCATGCATATCAGGCGGTGTTACTACACCCCCTTGTTTTTACAGCATTGTTACGCAATAGAGGTTCTATACGTCTTGAAAACAAAGGCTTTGCAGACACCAAAATCAGCAGACAAGGTGTTTATACCTTTTCCTGTGAAAACGCCTTTTAACTGCGTAACACCTCAAAGAGAAATGCTATCCGTTCCCTTCCGTTCCTTTCCTGCCCCCATTCCATATAAAATATGGGCGATTTAAAAAAGCATGGGAAACACCGACGCACCAAATGAAATGTTCCGTAGCAAGCATAGGAAAGGGGTACCCTTTCCGTAAAAATGTCTTTCATTTTTGCTTGTTGGGAATGCACTCACAAATATAAAATTATCGACGAATTAAAATTCCTTTCATGTACTGTGTTTCATTGTGGGTTTCGTATATAATAGCCTTTTCTTCTTCCGTGCAACCTATCAGTATTTTAATTTCAGAATCCCTTTTCATCAAATCAACAATACACATAATAGCATCTATATTTTTCCCATTCGTTCCGACCCATACATCTATCCCTGCGCCATCCATGGATGCTGTATCTTTCAAATACCCATAATTGACTTTATAAATGAAATCAGGATATTTAGGATGTGCAGTTCCTTTTGGCCTATCTATGATGATTTCTGATTTGCTGACTAAGGCATCTAATGTACTCCAGAAACTATTATCAAATCTGTGCATGAAATCTCCTCCAAATTCATATTTATCAATTTCTATGATAATAGCACAAAGCTGTGAATTTATCTATCATCGTTTTTGTCTTTACATCTGCTTGTATCATTTTATATTGCCGCAGTAAATTCGGGCACCATTTGGGCACCATAAAATCAATAATCGTTGTGTATTCAAGTGTGTTAATAGGCAAAAAAGTCAGTATTTACAACGGTTTTCTTCGTTTAATGCTTTTCGGCAACTCAAATTCAAATACTATTTTTTATATTGTATTAAACTTTGTGGACTCGGATGGAAAGCGAAAACGTAAGTGGATAGCAACAGGACTGTCGGTGAAGGGCAACAAACGAAAGGCGGAGGCAATGCTGGTAGCAGAACGACAAAAATATCAGCCTGCTGAGTATCAGCGTACAGCCGATGCCAATATGCTTTTTGCCGACTATATGCTCTACTGGCTCAGGCAAATCAAATCATCCGTGGATATAACGACTTACGCTGGATACAAAACGAATGTTGAAAAGCGTATCGTCCCGTTTTTTCGTGGGCGTAAGGTCACGCTGGGCGGTCTGCGTGCCGGTGACATTCAAGACTTCTATACCTATTGTGCAACGGAACTGGAGATCAGCAACAACACGATCATCAAGTACCACGCAAACATCAGCAAAGCCCTCAACGATGCCGTTCGGCTGGAGAAGATTCCAATGACTCCCCTGAAACGCGGGATGCGCCCTAAGCAGGTCGAGCACATCGGAAAATTCTATACCTTATCAGAGGTAGAGCATCTGCTTAGTTGCGTAAAGGGGGATGGAGCCGAGTTTCCCGTGTTGATGGCAGCATTTTACGGGCTACGCCGTTCTGAGATCATGGGCCTGAAATGGGATTCTATTGACTTTGACGCCAATACGATCACGATTGCGCATGTAGTTGTTGAGGTTAGTATTGATGGAAAGGACACCATTGTTGCAAAGGATCGACCGAAGAACAAAAAGAGCTATCGTACCTTGCCGCTAGTTCCGGAATACCGGAGGTTGTTGCTTCAAATGAAAAAACATCAGGAGGAATACCGCGAACTCTGTGGCAACTGCTATCATGAAAGTGACTATATCTATGTGAATGATCTCGGGGAGCCAATCAGGCCTAATTATGTATCGCAGCATTTTAAGTTGCTCTTGAAGAATAACAACCTGCGGGAGATTACTTTCCATGAATTGAGACATACCTGCGCGAGCCTCCTTCTCAAGAGCGGAATTTCAATGAAAGATATTCAGGCGTGGTTGGGGCATAGCAATTACAATACAACTGCAAATATCTACGCCCATCTGGAGTCAAGCTCGAAGGAGATCACAGGCAATGCGATGCAGGACAATTTTACCATCAGTGCAAACCTTGCAGCAAGAGAAGCTGTGCAAGCGTGAGAAGCGCGGTTGAACGCGGCTAAAAATGGAAAAGACCGAGCTTTTCCTATATGGAAAAATCCAGTCTTTTCAAGTGGTGCCGGTGGTGGGACTCGAACCCACATGGAGTTGCCCCCGGCGGATTTTGAATCCGCTACGTCTACCATTCCATCACACCGGCACATTTTATCGAGAAACTCCCAAAATTCTCATAGGAGAGAACAAGGAGAGAACTCACTACAAAAGCCATATTTTATTGTAACTGGGAAGCCTTGAAAAATCAAGGATTTTACCAGAGTTCATACTGCCAGACTTACTGGCTTTTGAGTCCGCTACGTCTACCAATTCCATCACACCGGCAGGTGCAAAGGTCATTATATGCGATGCGGAGCGTATTTGCAAGAAAAACTTTTGAAAAAGGCTCCGGCGCTTTGCGCCGGAGCCTTTCGTCATACAGGGATCACATCGATTACACATAGCGCTGGTTGATCACATCGAACACGCCGCGCGTCGTGAGGCGCAGCGTCGGGATGACGGTCAGCGCCATGAACGAGAGCGTCATAAACGGATCGACCCCGCGGGAAACACCGAGGGCAAAGGCCTGCTCCTTGGCGTTCTCAAGCGCTTCGTTGACTTCGATGAGCGGCGCTTCGCTCATGATGCCCGCAATCTGGAGCTGCACCTCGCCGAGCACCTTGCCGCCGTCCATCACGACGATGCCGCCGCCAAGCTCGACCACGCGGTTGACCGCCGCAGCCATGTCCTCTTCATTCGCGCCGACAACGATGATGTTGTGGCTGTCGTGCGAGATGGACGTTGCCACCGCGCCGGACTTGAGGCCGTAACCCTTGATGTAGCCGATGCCGATATGATGCGTGTTCTTGTGGCGCTCGATGACGGCAATTTTCAAGATGTCGTCCTCGACGCTGATCTTTTCGGCGTAGCCTGCGTCAGTCGTGACGATCTCGCCGGGCACCATGCCGAGCACAGCGCGCGGGCGGGACTCGATGAAGTCCTTCGCCTCAAGGTGAGCGACGTGGAACGTCTCATGCGAGCGCTTGACAAGGTGCGGGTCGATCTCAGGTGCGTCAAAGGGCGTGACGGTCTTGCCGTCGAACATGAGCTTGCCTTTTTTATAGACCTCAAGAATGTTGAAATCGTCAAAGTTGTCGATGATGACAAAATCCGCGAGGAAGCCCGGCGCGATCGCGCCGCGGTTGTTGAGCAGGAAGTAGCGCGCGGCGTGGTGGCTCGCACATTTGACGGCGATGATCGGGTCGACGCCCGCCTTGATGGCCCTGCGCACGATGTAGTCAATATGGCCCTTTTCGAGCAGGTCGTTCGGGTGCTTGTCGTCCGTGCAGAACATGCAGTAGGTGTAGTACTGCGGCGTGAGCAGCGGGAGGAGCGCGTCAAGGTTGCGCGCGGCCGTACCCTCGCGGATCATGATGTACTGCCCGCGCTCGAGCTTGGCGATGGCATCCTCAACGGTGCTGCATTCGTGGTCGGAATAAACGCCCGCGGCGATGTAAGCGTTCAAGTCGTTGCCCGCAAGCCCCGGCGCGTGGCCATCGATCTTCTTGTGGTGCGCCTGCGCGGCGACGATCTTTTCCAGCACCTGCTCGTCGGCGTTCGCGACGCCGACGTAGTTCATCATCTCGGCAAGACCCTCAACGCGGTTGTGCTCATAGAACGAGTCGATCGCGCGGTAGTCGAGCACCGCGCCGGATTCGTCGAGCGGCGTTGCGGGCACACAGGAGGGGAGCATGAAGCGCACGTCGACGGGAAGATCCTCGGTGGCTTGCAGCATGTATTCGATGCCGTCGGTGCCCATGACGTTGGCGATCTCGTGCGGGTCGGTGATGACGGTCGTGGTGCCGTGCGGAATGACGGCGTTGGCAAATTCCTTGGGGGAAACGAGCGCGCTCTCTAAGTGGATGTGCGCGTCGACAAAGCCGGGCAGCACGAGCTTGCCGCCCATGTCGATCTCGACCGCGCCCTCGTAATGCTCGCCCATGCCTGCGATCAGCCCTTCGGCCACGGCGATGTCGCCATGACTGAGCTCGTTGCAGAAGACGTTCACATACGTCGCGTTCTTGAGCACGAGGTCGGCCTTCTGCCGTCCCGAGGCCACCTCGACGACGTGGAGCTTCTTGTTCAGCTTGCGGTTGATCTTGCCCGCGTAACTTTCCCGATATGCCATGCGTGATCCTCCTTATTTTCGGCTCTGGTTGGTCGGCCTGTGCGGCTCTGCGGCGGCCCTTTCCGGATATTTTTTAATAGGATACTACGTTCTTTTGCACTTGTCCAGCAGAAAAAGCTAAAACTTTTTTAGTGAAACTGACGAAAAGTGAGGGAGACGAGCGAGGACAGAACGATAAACTGGTGTACATAACCGTGCGCTGATGCTGGAAAAGCCTTTGCTATACTGTGGAACACAATAAAGCGGCAGGGAGGAACAGCATGCAGCAAGGAATGACAGGCGAGGATTACGGCTATATTCGCGTTTCCAGCAGAGACCAGAACGAAGACAGGCAGATGATTGCTATGCGCGCAAAAGGAGTGCACGACCGACGCATCTATATGGATAAGCAGTCAGGTAAGGACTTCAGACGTCCGCAGTACCGAAGGCTCATTAAAAAACTGAAGCCGGTCGATGCTCTATATCCAGAGCATCGACCGGCTTGGGAGAAATTATGAGGAAATTCAAGAACAATGGAGAATCCTGACAAAGGAAAAAGCGGTGGATATCTGTGTGATCGATATGCCGCTGCTGGACACACGGCAGGGAAAGGACTTGATGGGGACATTCATTGCTGACCTTGTGCTACAGATTTTATCATTTGTTGCGCAGTCAGAGCGGGAATTTATCAAAAAGCGGCAGGCTGAGGGCATTGCCGCAGCAAAGGCGCGCGGTGTAAAGTTCGGCAGACCGCCTATGCCGCTGCCTGAGAATTTCTATGATGTGCATGCGGCATGGCGGGCGAAAAAAATCACGCTCCGACAAGCGGCGGAAGCGTGTGGGATGCCGGTTGGAACGTTTTACAGCAAGGCGGTGAAATTTGAAAACAACACCTGAACGAAGTGTGCATATAATTTGAAAAAGTGTACTTTTACAAATTCATGCGACAAACACTTTCTATTATCATTATAGCGATAATTCCCTATTTTGCAAGCTGTTTCTTTATACGGTTTGCTTTATTTTTGGTTATTTGCCAAAGTACACTTTTTTGAACAGTGCAAAATACAAAATGGGAGAAAATGTTATGAGAATACTGGAAAGATTACTGGTGACTTTGCTGATATTAGGAACTATAGTGGTATTGACTTCGTGCGGGGGGACATCAGCTAAGAGCGAGAAAGAAATATGTAAAGATATTATGGCAAGTGATGACAGTTTTGATTATGGCCTAAAAATCACGTCATACAATGTGGAAAAACGACAGACAAATGAGGACGAGAAGACCGATTATGTCTGGATTGATATAACGGCAGAAAATGAAGAATGTGTGTACTATGCTTCATATACTCTGGTTTACGAGTTATATAATGAAGGCTGGATGTTAGAAAAAGTCGACAGAACAAATCGAAGGTATTTACCGCAAGTGGAAGTAGACCAATCGGAGGCGGATGCACTTGTTGCTGAAAGTTATGATTCGGTTAAATTTGTAGATAAAAATATTACAGACACGAGTGCGTTGTTTGCTTATACTGCAGAAAAAACAGAGGGGTATGAGGGGTATGTTGTTATAAGCTGTTCAGTTTGGGTTGAGTATTCTTATAGCTTAAAAGATGGTTGGAAATTGAAAGAAATTGATGATGCAGCAAAAGATATGAAATGGGATATTGTTGGAGAATGGTATTATAAGCAAGATGATGACGATATCAATATAAATATTTTGTCCATTGATGAGGACACAGTGACATTTGAATATGATATATACTGTACAGCAATGGGACCGTTTTCAAACTATTGTAATGCAAAAACGGACGAGCCAATTACTGCTGAATACTCATGGGCACAGAGAGGAAACTATGTTTTAGATGAGCCGTATAGTGCGGTGATAGATCATTCGATTTATGCACCAGGCGGGAGCTTTGATGGGTGGGGAAAAAGTGACATTTGGGTGTACGGAAGTGGTGTGTGTTTCCTTGGTGCAAGACTAACCCGCAAGTGAAGAGAACAAAGAAAGCGCCTTTCAAAGAAAATTCTTTGAAAGGCGCTTTGCGCTTCTGTGATCAGCTTTTTTACTTTACGCTGCCGTCAGCGTTGAAGACCGGCAGCTTTTCAAGAAACAGGATGTCCTTGCGGTCGGCTGCGCCGCCCTCGGCGAGAACGGCCATGCGGCCCGTAACGGTGCCGCCCGCCTTTTCGACAAGAGCCTCCATCGCCTTGAGCGAGCCGCCCGTGGAGATGACGTCATCGACGAGCAGGATCTTCTTCCCGCGGATAACGGCGGCATCGTCGGACCCGAGATAGAGCTTCTGCTGGGCGACGGTGGTGATGGACTTGTCCTCCACGGAGATGGGATCGGGCATATAGACCTTGGGGCCCTTGCGCGCAATGAAGTACTTGTCCGCGCCGCTCTGGCGTGCCATCTCGTGGATCAGAGGGATGGACTTGGCCTCGGCGGTGAGCATATAGTCGTAGTCGACATCCGCCGCGAGCTTCAAAAGCTCGGAAGCGCAGCGGGTGGTCAGCTCCGCGTCGCCGAACATGATGAATGCGCCGATATAGAGGTCATCGGTCACCTTGCAGATGGGGAGGTCACGGTCAAGACCCGCGACGTGCATGGGATAAGTCGCCATAAAAGGAAGCTCCCTTCGCTCATTTTACATCGTTCTTTGCGCCGCCGTGCGCGGCAAACAGAAACAGTATATCGAATTTGCGGGAAATGTCAAGCGTTCAGACTTCCGTGTCACCCTCGGGCATGACGAGCGCGCAGATGAAGTAGGCGAGGATGCCGCTGCCGTAGGCAAACGCGAGGATGGCCCACAGTACGCGCACGATGGTGGGGTCAATGCCGAAATAGTCGGCGAAGCCGGCGCACACGCCGCAGATCTTCTTATTGTTGCGGGACTTGTGAAGTTTTTTCTTTTCTTCCATGATGTTACTCTCCTTATCTTATCCGGTGCGCGGCTGTGCCGCGCGGTGATTTGCCTGTTTGCAAATACACAATTAGTATAGCACCAACTGTTACCTGTGTAAAGTGCGGCTTTTTCCGTGCCCCAGGGTGGAGAAAAAGTGGAACGACAGCGGCCAGAGAACGCCCGCCGTCAGCACCATCAGGCAGTAGCGGATGCCGTCCGCTGCGCCGCTGCCCTGGCCGAACAGCGCGTACAGCGGTGCCTTGAGCCCGGCTCTGACTGCCATGACCAGCCCGAGCCCCAGCACGAGCTTGATGATCTGCGCCCACCAGACGGCCTGCGTTTCAAAGCGCGTAAAGCGCTCGTCAATAGAAATGGTGAGGATGATACCTACGACGCCGCCGAGCATGCACCAGGCGTTTTTCACGGCAGAGTCGAAATTCGTCAGCTCACTCGCCGCGCCGCTGCGCACATGCAGCGCGTAGAAAAGAAAGGCGAGCGCGGGCAGCAGCATCACGAGCCAGGTGTGCAGCAGGTAGTTTGGGCGGCGTCTGGCTTCGTCCAGCACAGGCGCGAGCGCGAATACGAGTGCTGCGGCGGCAAGGAGCGACACGCCCACGTCGAGCGGCGTGTGTACGCCGAGATAGAGCCGTGAAAAGGCGATGAGCAGCGCGAGCACGATGCAGGCGATGCGCACGCCGCGGCGCTTTGATGTGCGCGCAATGCCGCCGAAGGTGCCGACGGCGTTCTGGGTGTGGCCGCTGGGGAAGGAAAAGCCCGTCGCCTGCGCGCGGGCGGCTTCGACGATCTGAAAGTCGGGATCGAGCACCCACGGGCGCGGGATGCGGAAAGTGATCTTAAGCATCTGATTGATGATCGTGCCCGCAAAGCCGACGAGCAGCAGATAATAGCCCCGCCGCTTATCGACACACCAAAACATCAGCAGCGCGAGGACCATGAAGAACGTTTCCTCACCCAGGTGTGTTACCGCCGCCATGAACGTATCGAGCAGCGGCGTGCGGAGAGCGGCCAGCGCGCGGAGAAAATCGAGGTTGAGCGACAAAAAGGCGGACATATTGCGTTTCTCCTTCCTGAATTCGCGGTTTTTTCATTGTATCACGCAAAATTCCCTCTTGCAACTTCCTTTTCCCTGTGATATAAATGGTTCTCAGTAAAATGCGTCGAAAGGGAAAATAGCGGAGCCATTCCGCCCAAGAGAGGACCGGTCATCGGCTGGGAGCCGGTCTGTGGGATGCCGCTTGGTTCGCCCCCGAGCAGCCGCGAGGAAATGCGCGGACGGTCCGCCGCCGTTACAGGGCTTGAGCGCGCGCCGCTTCGGCGCGAATTTGGGTGGTACCGCGGAAGAAGTCTTTCGTCCCGAACATCGGGAGGGGGGCTTATTTTTTTGCGTTTTCGCCCGCCCCCGCACATCCTGCAAATTTTTACCTGAAAAGGAGAAATGATATGAAACAGCAACTGGAAGCCATTCGCAAGGCCGCGCTCGACGCGATCTCCGACGCCGGCAAGGCGGAGGATCTCGAAGCGCTGCGCGTCCGCTATCTGGGCAAAAAGGGCGAGTTGACCGCCGTTTTGAAGCAGATGGGCAAGCTCAGCGCCGAAGAGCGTCCCGTGATCGGGCAGCTGGCGAACGAGGTGCGCGCCAAGCTCGAGGCGAACATCGAGGAAAAGACGAAGGAGCTCGCCGATAAGGCCATGGAGCTCAAGCTCAAGTCCGAGGCCGTGGACGTCACCATCCCCGGCGCGCAGGAGAAGATCGGCGTGAAGCACCCGATGTATCAGGTGCTCGACGAGATCAAGGACATCTTCGTCGGCATGGGCTTTGAGATCCTCGAAGACCGCGAGGTCGAGCTTGCCGAATACAACTTCACGAAGCTCAACGTCGAAGAGGGCCATCCCGCCCGCGAGTGGAGCGATACGTTCTACTTCACCGAAGACAGCTCCATCCTCCTGCGCACGCAGACCTCTCCCATGCAGATCCACGCGATGGAAACGCGCGAGCTGCCCATCCGCATCCTGGCTCCCGGCCGCGTGTACCGCAAGGACGAGGTGGATGCCACGCACTCGCCGATGTTCCACCAGATCGAGGGTATGGCCATCGACAAGGGCATCACGATGGCGGACCTCAAGGGCACGCTCAACGAGGTCGTGCGCCAGCTCTACGGCGAGCACACGGTCACGCGCTTCCGCCCCCATCACTTCCCGTTCACCGAGCCGAGCTGCGAGATGGACATCCAGTGCCACAAGTGCCACGGCGCGGGTTGTCCCACCTGCAAGGGCGAGGGCTGGATCGAGGTGCTCGGCGCCGGTATGATCCACCCGAAGGTCCTCGAGGGCTGCGGCATCGACTCCACGGTCTATTCCGGCTGGGCGTTCGGTATGGGCCTTGAGCGTCTGGCGCTCGGCCACTTCAAGATCAGCGACCTGCGCCTGATCTTCGAGAACGACGTCCGCTTCCTCGAGCAGTTTTAATATTCCTCGCGAAAGCGGCTCGCCGCTTTCTGCGATCTCTTTCGCAGGGTGCTGCGTCGCACTCGCTTTGCTCGCACGCTTGCACCCTGAGCGGTGTTTTTTGTGACGCGCATGTCGTCACAAAAAACAAAATTTGACTGTTACTTCTTAGGAGGATACAAATATGATCCTATCCCGTAATTGGCTCAACGAATTTGTTGACCTCAAGGATATCACCGATAAGGAATTCAACGACGAAATGACGCTCTCCGGCTCGAAGGTCGAGACCATCGAGCGCCCGGATGAGCACCTTAAAAATGTAGTCGTCGGCAGAGTTGTTGCAATGGCGCGCCACGAAAATTCCGACCACATGTGGGTCGTGAAGATCGACGTTGGTCAGGCAGAGCCTGTGCAGATCGTCACCGGCGCGTGGAACGTCCACGTCGGTGACTATGTACCCGCCGCGCTTTCCGGCGCACTGCTGCCCAATGGCATGAGGATCGAAAAGGGCGCGCTGCGCGGCGTCGAGTCCGACGGTATGCTCTGCTCGCTCAAGGAGCTCGGCATGACGGCGGAGCACGATTTTCCCTATGCCGTCATCACGCCCGCGGCTATCCTGAACGACTATCATCCCATCGACAAGGATAAGCCCTCCATCTCTGCCGATATCAAGCCCGGCGACAAGGTCTACGGCCCTGTGCTCTGCGGCCGTGTCGAGGCGGTGGAGCGCACCGGCGGCGGCTTCAATGTCCGCGTGAACGACGGCACGGTCACCCGTGCGGCGAAGACTGTCTGCTCCAACCTCCACGAGGGCGATCTCGTTGCGTACAACACCAAGAGCGACACGATCTGTACGCTCGAGGACCTGCACGCAGAGCAGAAGGAGTTTCCCCACTGCATCGCTGACGGCATCTTTATTTTGCAGGAAGAGGACGCCGAGCCGGGCCTCAATATGGCGCACATCCTCGGTTTCGACGATTCTATCGTCGAGTTCGAGATCACACCGAACCGCCCCGACTGCCTTTCTGTCATCGGCCTTGCCCGCGAGGCGAGCGCGACGTTCCATCGCCCCCTCCGGCTGCATGAGCCCGAGCCGCACGGCTGCGGCGGCAGCATCGCCGACCTTGTCGATATCGACATTGAGGACGGCGACCTCTGCCCGCGCTACACCGCGCGCATGGTGAAAAACGTGAAGATCGCGCCGTCTCCGCGCTGGATGCGCGAGAGGCTTCGCAACAGCGGCGTGCGCCCCATCAACAACATCGTCGATATCACGAACTATGTGATGCTCGAATACGGCCAGCCGATGCACGCCTTTGATTTCAGCTGCGTTGAGGGCGGCCATATCATTGTGCGCACCGCGCGCGAGGGCGAGACCATCCAGACGCTCGACGGCAACGAGCGCAAGCTGACACCGAACATGCTCTGCATCTGCGACGAGCACAAGCCCGTCTGCGTCGCGGGCGTCATGGGCGGCGCGAACAGCGAGATCGTCGG
>CAKTLD010000058.1 GCA_934572445.1 uncultured Oscillospiraceae bacterium | reverse complement strand
TGCCCTGATGTCGCAAAAGACAGCACACAGCTTGCTTTCGCTTTGCTGTGTGCTGTCTTTGTGAGGTTCCTTACTTGTTAACTAAGTGACATTGCCGCTTGGCGGGTGGTTGCTTATTATGCGAAAAGAGACAGCGGCTGAATCTTCAGCCGCTGCCTCAGGCGTTGGGCACGAACGGCCCCCTCCGGCTGAACCGGGGGGCCGCTTTGTGGAAAAAGAGGTTTAAATCGGGGCGGGGGTCTGCGCCAGCAGCAGGATCACCACAAGGGCGGCCGCAAAGGCCGCGGCGGCAATCAAAAGGGCGATCCCGGCGGACAGCCGCGTCCCCTTTGCCCGGCACACCAGATGCGTGCACAGCACGCCCGCAAGGGATACCAGCAAGGCGATCCCGAGGCTTTTCCAAAGCCATGCAAGCTCAAAAAACCAGTTCAGAGTTGCTCACTTTCTGCGCTTCAGCGGGCCGCATGGGCGCGGCCGTTTTGATTGTTGGCTTCTGTTTCTTGTACTGCCAGCCATTCACAGGCGGTGACGGCGGCCAGCGTGCCATCTGATACGGCGGTGGTCAGCTGCCGCACCGTCTTCTGCCGGCAGTCGCCCGCCGCAAAAAAGCCGGGCGTGGCCGTTTCCATCCGTTCGTTGGTCAGAAGATAGCCCGCCTTGTCCCGCTCCGCCAGCGCAGCGGCCAGCTCCGTATCGGGGACGCGGCCAAAGGCCACGAACAGTCCGCTGATGGAGAGCGATTCCTCCCGCCTGTCGGCGGTTTTCAGCAGGATGTGGTCCAGGGCCCCGTTTGCGGCGCGGAGATCTGCGATCACCGTCTCTGTGAGAATGGACAGGTTTGGACACTGTGACGCCCGCTCCACAAGGGCTTGCTCCGCCCGGAAGGAATCCCTCCGGTGGATCAGCGTCACCCTGCGGCAGCGCTCGGCAAGAAACAGAGCGTCCTCAACGGCGGTGTTGCCGCCGCCGGCCACCGCCGTGTCCTGGCCGGCGAAGAACGGGCCGTCGCACAGGGCGCAGTAGCTTACGCCGCGGCCCACCAGGTCTTCCTCCCCGGGCAGACCCAGCGTCCGGGGCTTTGCACCTGCGGCGTAGATCGCCGCCCGGGCTGTGACGGGGCCGTCCTCGGTTTCCAGAAGAAACGTGCCGTCCGTGGTTCGCTCGATCCTCTGCACCCCGCTGAAGGCCAGCTCCGCCCCGGCTGCCTCTGTCTGGGTGTACATCCGGTCTCCCAGCTCCAGGCCGCTTACCGTGCCCAGACCGGGGTAGTTTTCCACCAGCGGTGAGCGTGTGATCTGGCCGCCAAAGCTGCTGCCCTCAAAAACGGTGACGGAGCGCCCAGCGCGGGCGGCATATAGGGCGGCGGTGAGTCCGGCGGGGCCGCCGCCGATTACGGCAATGTCTGTCATCGGGCATACTCCCGGAGGAACTCCTTGATCTGGGCCACGCCTGCGTAGAGGGTGGGCGTCTCGCCCCACGCCACCAGGGTGGGGGCCTGCCGCAGGCCCAGGGCCTTCGCTTCTTCTGCGTGCTGCTGGGCGTCCTTTTCCTCGTAGGGGACACCTGCCTTCTGCAGCAGCGGCTTCACCGCCCGGCAGTTGGGACAGGTGGCCGTGACAAACAGGGTGTAGCCGTCCGCACTCTGAGTGCTGGAAGCCGCCTCAGGCGCGGGGGTGCTGCTCTTCGCCTCATTGGCCGGGGCGGAGGCGTGGGGCTGCACTGCGCCGCTCACCTGATAGGTCTTTCTGTCCTGGTATTCCTGGCTCTTGCCGTCGTTCCAGTTCTGTACCGGGCGGTAGTAGCCGGTGATGCGGCTGTATACCTCCGTCTTCTTTCCGCAGATGGGGCAGGTGAACTGCTCTCCGGCCAGATAGCCGTGGTCGGCACAGACGGAGTAGGTGGGGGACAGGGTATAGTAGGGCAGCTCGTAGTTCTCCGCGATCTTGCGCACCAGGGCTGCCGCCGCCCGCCAGTCGGGCAGCTTTTCCCCCAGGAAGGTGTGGAACACCGTGCCGCTGGTGTAGAGCGTCTGGAGCTTGTCCTGTACATCCAGCGCGGCGAACACGTCCTCCGTGTAGCCCACGGGCAGGTGGCTGGAGTTGGTGTAGTAGGGCATCGCGCCCTCGTGGGCGGTGATGATGTCGGGGTAGTGCTGCTTATCGTGCTTGGCCAGGCGGTAGGAGGTGGACTCGGCGGGGGTGGCCTCCAGGTTATAGAGGTCGCCGTACTTCTCCTGATAGTCGCTCAGCCGCTCCCGCATGTGCTTCAGCACCCGGACGGCGAAGTCCTGGGTCTCCTCGTGGGTGAGGTCCTTGCGCAGCCACGCGGCGTTCAGCCCCGCCTCGTTCATGCCCAGAAGGCCGATGGTGGAGAAGTGGTTGTCAAAGCTGCCGAGATAGCGTTTAGTGTAGGGGTACAGCCCCTCCTCCATCAGCCGCCCGATGGTGGTGCGTTTGATCTTCAGGCTGCGGGCGGCGATGTCCATCATGCGGTCCAGCCGGGTGAAGAAATCCGCCTCGTCCTTGGCGAGGTAGGCGATCCGGGGCAGGTTGACGGTTACGACGCCCACGGAACCGGTGGACTCGCCGCTGCCGAAGAAGCCTCCGCTCTTCTTGCGCAGCTCCCGCAGGTCCAGCCGCAGGCGGCAGCACATGCTGCGCACGTCGCTGGGCTCCATGTCGGAGTTGATATAGTTAGAGAAATAGGGTGTGCCGAATTTTGAAGTCATCTCGAAGAGCAGACGGTTGTTTTCCGTTTCGCTCCAGTCGAAGTTTTTGGTGATGGAGTAGGTGGGGATGGGGTACTGGAAGCCCCGGCCATTGGCGTCCCCCTCGATCATGACCTCGATGAAGGCCTTGTTGATCAGGTCCATCTCCGCCTGGCAGTCCCCGTAGGTGAAGTCCATGGGCTTGCCGCCTACGATGCACGGTTGGTCGGCCAGGTCGGCGGGCACGGTCCAGTCTAACGTGATGTTGGAGAACGGGGCCTGAGTGCCCCAGCGGCTGGGCGTATTCACCCCGTAGATGAAGCTCTCGATGCAGTGCTTGACCTCATCGTAGCTGAGGCGATCCGTGCGGACAAAGGGGGCGAGATAGGTGTCGAAGCTGGAGAAGGCCTGCGCGCCCGCCCACTCGTTCTGCATGATGCCCAGGAAGTTCACCATCTGGTTGCACAGGGTAGCCAGATGCTTGGCGGGGGCGCTGGTGATCTTACCGGGGATACCGCCCAGACCCTTCTGAATGAGCTGCTTCAGGCTCCAGCCGGCGCAGTAGCCGGTGAGCATGGACAGGTCGTGGATGTGGATATCCGCGTTGCGGTGGGCGTCGGCGATCTCCTCGTCGTAGATCTCGCTGAGCCAGTAATTGGCGGTGATGGCGCCGGAGTTGGACAGGATCAGGCCGCCCACCGAGTAGGTGACGGTGGAGTTCTCCTTCACCCGCCAGTCGGAAACCTTCAGGTAGCCGTCCACCAGCCCCTTGTAGTCGAGAATGGTGGAGCTCATGTTGCGCAGCTTCTCCCGGTTTTTGCGGTAGAGGATGTACGCCTTGGCCACTTCGGCGTAACCTGCCCGCTGGAGAACGGCCTCCACGCTGTCCTGGATGGCTTCCACGCCGATCTGATTATCCTTGATCTTGCCGGCATAGTCCGCCGTGACCTGCAGGGCCAGCAGGTTGATTACATCCGGGGCATAGGGGATTTTCGTGGCGTCGAACGCCTTGGTGATGGCGTTGGAGATACGGCTCAGGCTGAATTCGGCAGCGCGGCCGTCCCGTTTGATCACTTGGTACATGGTCATGTTCTCCTTTTTTCCTTCTCGATTATTCTCGAATTTTCGTGTTTGGGATGTAGGGCAAAACGCTGCCTCTCAGTGCGTGGAGTTCTTCCTGGCTCAGCGGCTTCATGCCGATGCCCACCAGCGCGCCGGAATCCACAAAGGACTGGAGGAAGTACCGGCTTGCGCCTTGCAGCCAGCGGCCGATCTCCTCCATGTCCACCGGCGTGTGCAGGGGGGCGCAGACAGTGGTGCGGAATTCATATTCCACGGTTCCGCGCATCAGCAGCGCGGCGCTTTTTTTCACTTGCGGTAGCATATCAATGCCTCCGCAGGTCTGGGCGTAGCGCGCCGGACTGTTTTTAATGTCCATTGCCACATAATCTAAGGTGCCTGCCTGTAAGAGGGAAGCCAGCATATCCGGGTTCGTACCGTTGGTGTCCAGCTTGACGGAAAAGCCCAGATTCCGGATCTGCCCCAGCAATTCGGGAAGGTCATGGTGGAGAGTAGGCTCCCCGCCGGTGACGCATACGCCGTCCAGTTTGCCTCTGCGCGTATTCAGAAAGGCGAGCAGGGATTCGGGGGAGATGTCCTCTGTTTTCTGTCCGGGCAGAACAAGACTCGGGTTGTGGCAGTAGGGACAGCGCAGGTTGCAGCCGGGCAGAAATACCGTGCAGGCCACCTCGCCGGGATAGTCCAGCAGTGTTACCTTTTGCAGTCCGCCGATCCGCATACAAATCCCCCTTCCCTTAAAGTTGTCTGTGGCTTTCAGTATATAATGACAGGTCAGTTCTGTCAACAGAAAACACAATATATAGTATTTTTATTAAAATGAGAATACTAAATAAATGCCGCAAATTCTGCTGCGCCGTTTGCACGATGGGGATGGACTTATCCCAGCCCGGATTCTTTTGCAGATTGGTATGCGCCGGGGGCACAGGTAAAGGAACGGAATCGGGCGCAGCTGATCTTAGGCAGACACAAAGGCCCCCTCGCCAGAAGGAGTGTACTGATAAAGAAGTTTTATACTCCGGGGTAAACGGCGTGATGTGCTACGGCATATCACGCCGTTTCTCTTGTTGCGACTTCTTGGGACAGTGGAATTTTTCCTACGAATATACCCGCCTGCATTTTTGAAACGTTCGGAAAGTTTTAATCTCAAAACACCGCCGTTTTTCGCAAAAGCAGAAAACATTGTAAAGCAAGCCGTATTCTCCAAAGGTTGGCCGAGTTTTTCGCACAGTAGTTCTCCTAATTGGCCATGAAACGGCTGATTAAGCATTATCGATACTCCTTGATTATAGGGGATAATTACAGAGGTGCAAGCAAAAAAGCACGGTCCATACTCTGAAATTCGGAGTATGGGCCGTATTTTGAGCGTACCTATTGTCGCCGATAGTTATTATCTTTCCAGATCGGTTCTGTGCTTCTGTTCTCTGCGCACCTGCCGTTTCTTCGGCGCCTGCTCTCTTTTATAAGCACGCTCCTCTGCATCTTCGTTGAGGAGTTCATTTGCATCCCGCTTACTGTCAAACATCACCAGAGAATTAAATTTTTCTCCGTGTGCAGACTGAATTTGCTTGCGATCCTCGTTTTTACTTTCCTGGGCCAAAACTGTTTTCTCCTTCCTTATGGTATCTGGAATAGAAGAAGGCGAGAGATGGGGCCAGCTGGATCTTTCCCTGAGGGGTATAGACCCTGATTCCATGCCGCTTCAGATTCTGTCCAATCAAGGTGCAGCCCTCAGTGCTCCTTGATAATCTGGATGGATCAACAATCAGTACGCAGTCATAGACACCGTGCTTTCCATCTCGGATCAGCGTTTTGATGCTCTGTCGCTGCGGGTCAGTGCCACTTTCAAAAACAGTCACTTCTGCCACAACGGTAAGGCCGAGATCCTCAGCAACCTTTCGCAGCATCTCAAGCTGGCTGTTCATGGCTATTTGGTTGGGTTCATTTGCGGTGCCGCCAATGCGGCAATATATGCAACAACGACTCATTCGCTTTCGTCCTCCGATTCATATTTCCGTACAAAACGGTAGAATGTAGATGCGCTGATCCCGAGCTGTTTATAGCACTGGACAGCGGTGATTTGGCCCTGCTTCCACTGGGGGTAGTAGGTATCCCAACCTTCGACGGTGCATCGTGGCCGGCCAAACTTGACGCCTTTCAGGTGTGCAGCGGCAATGCCCTCTGCCTGTGCCTTAGACTTGGTATCGACCTCGAGCTGTGCTCCGAAAGAGAGCACAGCGAGGACGATATCGGTGATGACGCTGCCAAGCAGGTCCTTATATTGGGTGGTGTCGAGGATGGGGGTGTCCAGAACAACGATATCAACACCAAGCGTCTTTGTGAGAAACTCCCATTCCGCGCGGATGGCAGAGTAGTTGCGACCGAAGCGGTCGATGCTTTTGACAACTAACACATCTCCTTTTCGCAAGATGGTGTTACGCAGGGCCAAATAGTTGGTTCTCTCAAAGCTGCGGCCACTCTGCTTGTCCACATAGATATCACGCTCTTCGATCCCGGACTCCAGGAGTTCCAGAACCTGTCGGTCCTCATTCTGATCCGTGGTGGACACGCGAGCGTAACCAAAGCGTTTGTTACTCATATGCTCACCCCTTGGTCCGGAACATTCCCATAACGCCACCGAGTTCGGCGAGGTCATCTGCAGCAAGGCTTGGTCCATTTGTCTCTGGAGCCAGAGTTTGCGTCGAGATCTGCAACTCGCCGCTGGAGATCATTTCGGTAATGATCTCCTTCACAGTGCTTGCGATCCACTCCTTGCTATGCTCATCAGCAACCTCAGGGCAGCTGGTGTAGTGTAGTATGGCACTTACGACCAGTTCAGACATACTGCGTGGTCGCTGGCGAAGGATTTCCAGAGCGCGCCGGTGCCGGAAGTCCATCTCATTGAACTGAAGGACCACACGGGCCTTTTTATTGCTGCCCATTTGCTGCCACCTCACTCTGATAGAGGAGCTCATAGCCGCGAGCATTGGCATGAATATCCTCGACGAAAATGGGGAAAGCTACTTTGTTACCGCGTTCGATCATTCCACGCAGGAGCAAGGAACCGCCACCAGCAAAGACGCATTTACTGGTGGAGACATCAACGCCTCGCTCACGCAGGAAGTTGTAGAACTCCGTGAGGAAGTCGCTGGTCATGGTACGGATCAACCGCTGTACCTCGCTGGGAAGGACAGTGGGTTGGTTTCGGATGACCTCGTCGATATCGCAGTCTTCCAGGATCCGGGCATAGAGCGCATTACACTTGCTTGCGATACCGTTGTAGAGGGTAATGACGCCCTTCTCGAAGCTCTCTACCACTGCCAGATCCGGATGGCCGTTGCGCAGCTTCAGGACATCGATGGTAAAGCCGCCAATGTCAATGATATAGGCGACGGAATGAGCTTTCAGCGTGCCGAACTGGGTAACGGCAGCCGCAAACGCCTGGGGATAGCTGAGTACCTTGCTGACCCGGATCGAGTAGTACTTGCCGTTATACTCAAAATCCACGATCTCGCGCCGACGCAGGAAGTACTGCTCGAAACGGCTGTGTAGCTGCTCATAGTGTGCGGGAGGCAGACCCACAAGCAGGGTAATGTCAATGGGATCGAGTGTCTCGGGCACCTTGCGGCGCTCCAGCTCCTTGGCGATGGCAAAGAGGGTGAGGACATAGAAACGCTCATCCTCCGTCTTATCGCGGAGATAGGCGATGCGCTGCTCTGTCAGCGTATAGTACTTGTTGTTCCAGCAGATGTAGTCCGTTTTGAAGCCCTGGAGCCCCTCGGATACAATCAGGCCGGAAGTGAACAGCGCGTTGGGGGTCTTAATCGACTTATTGCCGTGATCGACAGAAATAATCATGGAAATTTACCTCCTAATCCGGTAAAACAAGGCGAGGCGGGAAGCCCCGCTTGATGTGTCTGTTAGTATTTACGCATAGTGTTTTCTTAGAACAACAACTACGCAAAATGTTTTTCTGCGTGTAGTTTAGTGGTCTTGCAGAAGGCCTCGGAGCTTCTTGAGGGCTCCGTTGACCGACTTCAATGCAGCGTTCATACTATGGACAAGGAAAATGAGATCAAAATTGGCGAAGCTACCTATACGGTCGAGCGTCAGTTTTCTGGGAAGAAGACACTGAAGGAGCTTTTGGTTGAACACATCGTTTCAGCAAAAAAGAAAGAAGACGCCAAGAATGCTCCTGACATCGATGAAATCGCATAAGGGACATCATTGCATCTGACAAAAAGGCAGGATACCAAGCGAGAAATCGCTGGCATCCTGCCTTTTTCCTTGTGTAAGTAGTGGGTCTCTATTCGTCTGTGTAATAGTTTTAATAGGTGCTGGGTACATCGTCCTCGTTCGCGGCTTCCATCTTGAACTTGTTCATAGCAGCCTTGGCCTCGGGGATGTTGAGCTTGTTGTTATTCTTGGTAGACATAGTAGTTACTCCTTTTTTGATTTGTTGGTTTGGTTTTCGTTGTGTGATTGGGTATCGCAAGGGTAGTTTGGCTCACAAAAATACGGATATGCGCGATTTTCGCTGGTAAGTTTTTCTCACGGCGCGCGATTTGACATTCGTTTTCATTTCCTCTATAATTGATACAGAATTTTTTCGGAGGTAATGACCATGATCTCTTCCGACAACCGCCGCTATGCTTACGGCAGACACCAACTCATCGAAGTCATCTGCCAGCTGCGCTTCCCCACCATCCTCTCGATCGACACGCGTGAGCCGGCCGATTTTCAGGAGACCATCCGCGCCGCCTTCCCGCGCTATCAGTGCCAGGTGGAGCAGCTGCCCGCCGTGAACGGAGCGCGGCCGCAGACGGTCAATAACCACACCTTTCTCTCCGACGACGGCGGCTACAAGCTCAGCCTGACAAAGGATTTTATCGCCCTCTCCACAATGCGCTACACGCATTGGGAGGATTTTGCCGCACAGCTCGACGAACCGTTGGGCCAGTTTATCCAAATCTACCGCCCCAACTGCTTTGACCGCGTGGGCCTGCGTTACGTCAATGCCTTTTCGCGCGAACGGCTGGAACTCACCGGCCGCCGCTGGAACGACCTGCTCCAACCCGAATATCTCGGTGTGCTGGACGAGGATGAGATCGACGAGGCCAGCGTGACCAAGTGCTCGGTGGATGTGGAGCGCAGACTGGACACGCGCGCCGCGCTCAAGCTGCACGCAGGCCCGGGCTTTGTGCAGCGCAACATCCGCAGCGGCAGCCAGATCCGCCAGGTGCAGGAGCAGGAGGTCCGCTTTATCTTTGACCAGGACGTCTACTCCACGGCCAAGGTGAAGGTCGCCGCCGTGGCGGAGACGCTGGAGATGCTCCACGGACACGCCGACGGGATTTTCTCCGATGCGATCACCACCGTGCTGCACGATGCGATGGAGCCACAATACCTGTAAAGGAAGATGACCTGCCATGAAAAAGAAAACGCATGAGCTGGCGCTCTGCGGTGTATTCTGCGCGCTGGCCGTTGCCTTCCTCTGGATGAGCGGCGTACTGCCGCTGGCGACCTACGGCTGGCCCATTCTCGCCTCGTTCACACTGCTGCCGGTGCGCGAGGAGTGCCGCAGCAGCTACGCATGGAGCTGCTTTGCCGCCTCCGCCGTGCTTGGGCTGCTGCTGTGCGCCGACAAGGAAGCCGCACTGGTATTCTGCTTCCTCGGCTATTATCCCCTGCTCAAGCCGGAGTTTGATGCCATTTCCTCCCGCGCGCTGCGTCTGCTCGCCAAGCTTGCGCTCTGCGCCGTCACGATGACGGCGATGTATGTGCTCATCCTGTTTGTCTTTCGCCTTCCCGCCGTCGTGCAGGAATTTTCCGAGACCGCGCCGTGGCTCCTTTGGGCAACGGTCGGCACAGGTCTGCTCCTGTTCTTCATCTACGACCTTGCCATCGACCGTCTTGCGGCGATCTATCGCAGCCGCCGCAAAAAGCGTGGGTAAAGTGGATAAAATTCCGTTGTTTCTGTTATTCATCCCGCCGAAAAAGCGGAAAAGCGCAATTTTCCATTGAGGAAAATTGCGCTTTGTTTTATAGTATATTCAGGTAGATTATTACCTTTCCATTCCCTTCCGCCCGCGCTTACTCCACCTCAACGTAACGCCTGCGGAAAATACAGAAGGAGGAAAGCATCCCGCCGGGCCGGCGGTGCGGCAGTGTGGAGACCTGCCGTAAAGCGGCGCGCGCAAGCGGCTGCGAGGTCCTGCATCGCGGAGGCGGCAGGGCTATGGTCCATATCTATGGCAGAGGTCATTCTGAAAAACATCAAAAAGGTATACCCCAACAACGAGCCGAAAAGGAAGAAAAAGGATAAGGATGAAGGCGGCGAAAAGAAGGTCAACCTGCAGGTCACGGACGAGGGCGTCGTGGCGGTGCAGGAATTCAACCTGAACATCGCTGACAAGGAATTCATCGTCCTCGTTGGCCCCAGCGGCTGCGGCAAGTCCACCACGCTGCGCATGATCGCCGGTCTCGAGGAGATCAGCGGCGGCGAGCTCTTCATCGACGGCAAGCAGGTAAACGACGTCGCGCCCAAGGACCGCGACATTGCCATGGTCTTCCAGAATTACGCGCTCTACCCGCACATGACGGTCTATGAAAATATCGCCTTCCCCCTCAAGCTGAAAAAATTCAGCGAGACCGACGAGAACGGCAGGACGGTGCAGAAAAAAATGCCCGCCGACGAGATCGACCGCCGCGTGCGCGAGGCGGCTGAGATCCTTGATATCACCCAGTTCCTCGACCGCAAGCCCAAGGCGCTCTCCGGCGGCCAGCGCCAGCGCGTGGCCATTGGCCGTGCCATCGTGCGCAATCCCAAGGTCCTGCTGATGGATGAGCCGCTGTCGAACCTCGACGCAAAGCTGCGCAACCAGATGCGCGCGGAGATCATCAAGCTGCGCGAAAAGATCGACACCACCTTCATCTATGTCACGCACGATCAGGTGGAGGCGATGACGCTCGGTGACCGCATCGTCATCATGCGTGACGGCTTCATCCAGCAGATCGGCACGCCGCAGGAGGTCTTCAATCATCCGGCAAATCTGTTCGTTGCGGGCTTCATCGGTTCGCCGCAGATGAACTTCTTTGAAAACTGCCAGCTCACAAAGGGCACCGATGGCTACTCCATCACCGTCATGGATCACACCGTGCCACTGTCCGCTGCGCAGAATGAAGCGCTCGCCGCAGCAGGCACAGAAAGCCGCAGCATCACCGTCGGTGTGCGCCCGGTGCATATCACGCTCGGCAGCGACGGCATTGACGCCGAGGTCGACGTCAGCGAGCTGATGGGCAGCGAGCTGCACCTGCACCTGAACGCAGGCGGACAGGATGTGGTCGCGGTCGTTCCCACGGCAAACATTGACGCGAGCACCTATGCGCGCCACACCGCGCTCAAGTTCAGCTTCGATCCTCGTCTGGTGCATCTGTTTGACCCGGATTCTGAGAAAAATTTGATCTGAATTATGTCGTCCTCAAGGGGACTGAGAGCCGCAGCGCTGCGCGCTGCACACAAAGGGGGATACTCTCTTTTTGAAGAGAGCATCCCCCTTTTTATTGTTTTTTCACAGTGCAAAGAATAGTTCGCGTCCCCACGATGTGGGAGCTGTCTTTAATAGGCGACGCCCCAGTAAATATCCGTCGTGCACTCCTTGCCGCAGCAGACGCACTTGCCGGTGGTACCGCTCTGCTTGAGGGGCATGCAGCGGGAGGAAACGCCCGCCTGTTCCTTCATCTTGAGCTCACACTCGAGGCTGCCGCACCACTTCGTGCGGGCGAAGCCGCCGCGACCCGCGGCCATCTCCTTGACCTCGTCGATGGTCTTTAAGTCGAACGTATTGTCCTCGAGGTTCTTTTCCGCCACGGCGTACATGTTG
>CAKTLD010000057.1 GCA_934572445.1 uncultured Oscillospiraceae bacterium | reverse complement strand
AGGCAGGTGACGCGCGCGCCGTGGAGCGAGTGGATGCCGCCCTCGAGCACGCGCCAATCGCCCTCGCGGATGATCTCGGTGTACTCCATCTGGCGGCGCAGCAGCATCAGCGAGACCATGATGGAGTGCTCGGCGATCGTCGTGCCGTAAGCGCCCGAGGCGTTTGTCAGCAGGCAGTCGGGATTCTGGTACAGGTCGTCGCGGCAGAAGCGGTCGACGCCCGCCCAGCAGCTCGCATACCACTTGAGGTGCTTCGCGCCCGCGATGACCTTCTGCGACGGGTGGCCATAGATGATCGTGCAGTCGTCCACGTTGCCCTCCGCCGCCTTGGACGAGGGGAAGAAGACGATGTCATAGCCGCAGCGCGCGGCGGTGCCGCGCAGCGTTTTTTCGTACGCCGGGGTCAGAAAGTCGATGATGACGCCGATTTTTTCATTCATGGTTCAATTCCTCCAAAATCATTTCTGCGACGCGCAGGCCGTCGGCCGCGGCACTCATGATGCCGCCGGCGTAGCCCGCGCCCTCGCCGCAGGGATACAGGCCGCGCAGGGCGGATTGAAAACTGCTGCTATCGCGCACGATGCGCACTGGGGACGAAGAGCGCGTCTCCACCGCCGTCAGGACGGCGTCGGGCGCGTCGAAGCCCTTTAATTTCCTCCCGAGCATCGGGATACCCTCTTCGAGCGCCTCGCACACAAAGGGCGGGAGACAGTCGTGCAGGTCGCACCAGCGGACATTGGGAAGATAGGTCGGCACGACCTTTCCCGCGCCGTTTGATGCGCGGTGGGCGAGGAAATCTTCGACCCGCTGGGCGGGGGCGGCGTAATTCCCGCCGCCAAGGCGGTAGGCCGCGTCCTCCAGCTCACGCTGGAACGCAACGCCCGCAAGGACATCACCGGATGGAAAATCCTCCGGCGTGACGGAGACTAAAAGGCCGCCGTTGATGTTCTCGCCATCGCGGGCGAATTCGCTCATGCCGTTCGTCACAACGCGCTTTTCCTCCGACGCCGCGGCGACGACCTCGCCGCCGGGGCAGACGCAGAACGAGAACACACCGCGCCCCTTCTCCGTATGGCAGGAGAGCTTATAGGACGTGGGGGGAAGGCCGCAGCGGCCCGCCGCCTCCTTATATTGCGCTAAGTCCATGTCGCTCTGCCGGTGCTCGATGCGCACGCCGACGGCAAAGGGCTTGGGCTCCATCGGCACGCCGCGCTTTTGCAGCATTTCAAAGGTATCCCGCGCGCTGTGGCCGGGCGCGAGCACGACGTGCGTTGCAGGCAGCGTGTATTCCCCCTCGGGAGACGCGATCCGCAGCGCCGTAACGCTGCCGCCGTCGATCACAATATCCACAACGGTGTGGGAAAAGCGCACCTCGCCGCCGCGCTCGATGATCTCGCGGCGGAGGTTTTGCAGCACCACATATAATCTATCGGTGCCGACATGGGGCTTGGCGTCGACCAAAATATCCTCGCTCGCGCCGAAGCGGACGAACTCCTCTAAAATATAGCCGTGGCGCAGGTCCCTTGTGCCGGTGTTGAGCTTGCCGTCGGAAAATGCGCCCGCGCCGCCTTCGCCGAACTGCACGTTCGAGGTCAGATCAAGCTCGCCCGTGCGCCAGAAGTGCTCGACGTCGCGCTTTCGCTGCTCGACCGCGCGCCCGCGCTCCAATAAAATTGGTCTTGCGCCGCAGCGGGCCAGCAGCAGCGCGCAGAAAAGTCCCGCCGGTCCCGCGCCAATGACGACGGGGGAGACCTCCGGCGCGGCAATGGGCGCGGGCGGTGTGTAGCGCTTCGGCGCATAGGGCTGCACATTTTTATTCCTGCAGCGCTTTAGAACGCCGGATTCGTTTTTGACCTCGACCGCGCAGGAACAGACGAGCTTCACGCCCTCGCGTGCGTCGATGGAGCGGCGCAGGAGCTTGACCGAGACGAGCGCTTCCTCGCGCATGCGCAGCGCGTGTGCGCAGGCCGCACGCAGTTTGTCTTCCTTTGCGCCCGCGGGGAGCTTCAGATCATCGATGCGAAGCATCGGCGCCGCCTCCTTTTCTCTCAGATGCGTTTCATTGTAGTATGCCGCCGGAAAAAGCGCAAGGGAAAATCTGTGAACATAAGATAAACTTAGGAATCGCGTCCCGAAATTTAAGAAAATGCCAAATATCGTTCAAGAAATATACATAAATATGCCCTATGATGACATCATCACAAGGCAAGAGGCCGCGGAAGCGGCGTTCAAGGAGGTCATAAATATGTACGAAGACGAAAACAACCTGTACCACTACAGCTATCGCAAGGGCGATGAGCAGAACCCCAACACCCCCATCGACACAAAGAACTACGCCGAGGACCCCTGGGAGAGAGCCCAGACGCCTGCTCCGAAAAAGAAGGGCGGCGCGGGCGTGAAGATCGTCGCGCTGGCGTTGGTGTGCGCGCTGCTGGGCGGCTTCGTGGGCGCAGGTGTCAACCATGCGGCGCTGACCGCGAAAGCAGGCTCCACCACCGTACAGGTCAGCGACCGTCAGGTCGCCGAGGTCAAGACCATGAAGGTCGACGGCAAGACCGAGATGACCATGGCGGAGGTCTACGCCGCCAATGTCAACAGCGTGGTCTCCATCAACGTTTCTTCCACGACCAACTACTTTGGCCAGTCCGTGCAGACCGCGGCAAGTGGCACCGGCTTCTTCATCACGCAGGACGGCTACATCCTGACGAACTACCACGTTGTCAAGGGCGCGAGCACCGTGCAGGTCACGCTCTACAACGGCGAGACCTATGACGCAAGCGTCATCGGCGGCGACGAGGATTACGATATCGCCGTTATCAAGATCGACGTCACCGGCGCGTCCGCCGTGGTGCTGGGCGACTCCGGCGCGCTGAACATCGGCGAATCCGTTGCCGCCATCGGCAACCCGCTCGGCGAGCTGACGTTCTCGATGACCGAGGGCATCGTCTCCTGCGTCAACCGCGCCGTGAACATTGACGGCACGCCCTTCAATATGATCCAGGTCGACTGCTCCATTAACCCGGGCAACTCCGGCGGCCCGCTCTTCAACAGCTACGGTGAGGTCGTCGGCATCGTGTCGGCCAAGTATTCGAGCTATTCCAACACCACCGTGGAGGGCATCGGCTTCGCCATCCCCATCAACGACGTCATCGCCATGGTCGAGGATATCATGACCGACGGCTATGTGACTGACAAGCCCTATATCGGCATCACGCCGCAGAACATGACCGCGCAGATGGCCATGCAGTACCGCTACAGCGTGAGCGAGGGCGTGTTTGTCTGCTCCGTTGACCCCGACAGCGCCGCGCAGAAGGCCGGTCTCCAGATGGGCGACGTCATTACGAAGCTCGGCGACACGGCGATCAGCGACATGAACGACCTGAACGCCGCGAAGAAGGCCTATCGCGCGGGCGACACCGTGACGCTGACCGTCTACCGCGGCGGCCAGACGATGGAGGTCGAGCTGACGTTTGATGCCGTGCCGCAGACGACCGAGACCGACCAGAATTCCGGCACGGACAACAGCTACGGCAACGGCAATTATTACTACGGCAACGGCAACAACGGCAGCGGCGGCTACAGCCCCTGGGATTTCTTCAACAGCTTTTTCGGATACAACGGATAACCGCGCTTCAAAGCGAGGGCTCTTCAACGAGGGGCCCTCGCTTTGATTTTTTCCGCGCGCCGCTTTACGCCCTGCCGCGCCAAAAAAACGCGAGGAAAACCGCCTGAAGGCGTTTTTTCCTCGCGTTTGGGGGAATGAGGTCGTATCGCTCACGCGCCCATGCAGTGCGCGGCGCTGACCGGCTCCGGCGTGATGGGACGGGTATCAATGCCGAGGACCTCGCCGCTGACGGCATCGGTGTAGCAGTCGTAGGCGATGAAATCGGTACAGAAGCGCAGCTCGTAGAGTCCGTCCGCGCGCACGATAGAGAGGTTGTAAAGTTCCTGCCCGTCAAGGCCCAGCTCGTTCGCAAGAGCGTTCATGGCAGCCATGCTGCTGATATAATTCTTCATCATCTTTTACCTTTCCTTTCCTGAAAAACCGTTTTGTTAAAATCCTTTGTTCTTGATATCGGTAAGCGTAACATAGCCGGAGGCGGCGTTGACTTCGAGCTCATAGGCATGCGTACCATCGCGCAGCTCGATCTTGTAGACGCGCGTGCTCTTCGTCAGGCCGCTGCTCATGTTCAGCCGGCGGTCCACCTCATGCACCGCGAAGCTCTTCGCGTCGGCGCCCTCAATGTCCGAGGCATAGGCGATGGCCATGTCGATGGCCTCCTCGCGCGAGTAGACAGCGCTCTTTCTGGCGGCGGAGCCCGCCGTGCCGAAGATGATGCCGAGCGTGGCGCCTGCGATCACGCCGAGCGATACGAGCACGATCACGATGACACGGAGCGTCGTTTTCAGGTTGAAGGCCCGGCGCGCCTTGCGCACGGTGTCCTCGTCCGCGGCCTCAAGCACGGGGCGCGGCGGCGCATCCTCGCCCAGCAGGGCGGTGATCTTCTGCGCGTTCACGATCTCGCGGCCGACGAAGGCGGCCTCCTCGTCCGTCGCCGTGCCGTCGGCGACCTTTTTGTAGGCTTCCTCAAAATTCATCTCATTGCCTCCATGCTTTTTTTCAGGGCCTCGCGCGCCCTGCAAAGGGTGACCTTGGTATTCGTCTCGCTCTTGCCCGTGACCTGCGCGACCTCGCGCACGGAAAGGCCGGAGAAGTAGAAGAGCGTGATGGCCTCCTTCTGGCCCTCGGCCAGCGTGTCGATCGCGCGGTAGAGCGCACGGTACTGCTCCTGGCGGATGATCCGGTCGATCATCTGCTCGTTTTCGGCGGCGACCTCCTCGCTCAGCTCACCGCTTTCGCGGTTCGTTCTGCGCAGCTGCGAGAGATACTCGTTGCGGCACACGGCCAGCAGCCACGGGCGAAAGTCGCGGATGCTGTCGTCCGCACTTTCGAGCGCCCGGAAAAACGCGGCGGAGACCACATCCTCCGCGACCGTTTTGTTCCGGCACAAAGCCATCACATAGAGCAGGGCTTCGTTGTAATATTTCCGGAACAGCTTGTCGATGATATCCTGCTTCACCGCTCCGACCCACCTCCCTGCTGTCGGCTTTCATGTAATAGACGCTTGAACGGAAAAAAGGTTACAGCAAAATCAGAAATTTTTGAAAAAAGTTTTCGCTTGCGAAAAGGGCGATGTTTTCCTCAGGAAAACATCGCCCTCATTCTTCGTTTTTTACCTGCTGCGCTTCAGCAGCTCGCACACCAGCGCATAGACGCGCGCAGTGGAGGCAACATTCAGCCGCTCGTTCACAGAGTGTACGTCATGCAGCTCGGGGCCCATCGAGAGCGCGTCGAGGCCGGGGATCTTCTCGATGAAGAGCCCGCACTCCAATCCGCCGTGGGTGGCTTCGATCCTGCCGTCGTGGCCGGTCAGATTGCGGTAGACCTCCTCGACCTCTTTGCGGAGGGCCGAATCACGGTCATACTGCCAGCCGGGATAGCTGCTGCGCTCGCTGACGGTGCCGCCGGCAAAGCCGACGATGGCCTTCACGCGCTGGACGAGCATCTCCTTCTGCGAAGCGATGCACGAACGCACGGAAAAAGTAAACTTTGCGCCCGCTTCGTCCATGCCAGTCACGCCGAGGTTGAGCGAGGTCTGCACCAGGCCCGGGAAGTCCGCGCTCATGGCCTGCACGCCCTGCGGCAGCGCAAGGAGCGTGTGCAGCAGCCGGCTCGTCTCCGCGCAGGACACGGCGGAGACAGCGGCCGCCTTTTCGCAGACGAGGGAAATACCGCCGTCGGTGACGGCGTACTCGTTTTTGAGCGTCGCGTCGAACTCCCTGATAAACGCCTCGAACGCCGCGGCATCTGCGGTGTCAACGGCGACGAGCGCGTCGCTGCGCAGGCAGATAACGTTATCGAACTGGCCGCCGCGCAGATCGTGCACGCGCAGAGAGGGGAAGCGCTCCATCGCGGAATACAGCGTGCGCGCCATCAGGCAGTTGGCGTTGCCGCGGCCATCGTTGATGTTCATGCCGGAGTGGCCGCCCTTGAGACCCGAGATCGTCACGCAATAGCCGCTCATGCCGGCGGGAAGCGGCTCCTGCGCCATGTCGAGCGCGCAATCCAGACGCACGCCGCCCGCGCAGGACACCGTGAACACGCCCTCCTCCTCGGAGTCGAGGTTCAGGAGCTTTCTGCCCTTCAGGTCCGAGCAGTCCAGCGCGAACGCGCCGTCCATGCCGACCTCCTCATCGACGGTGAAGACCGCCTCGATGGGGGGATGGGGGAGCGTCTCGTCGGAGAGGATCGCGAGGATCATTGCAACGGCGATGCCGTTGTCGCCGCCGAGCGACGTCTTGTCCGCCCAGACCCATTCGCCGTCGGTGCGGACGTCGAGCCCGTCGCGCGTCATGTCCTTGGTGCAGTCCTCGGTCTTGGCGCAGACCATGTCGATATGGCCCTGCAGAATAATGGGCGCGGCATTTTCATAGCCCTTGGAGCCATCTTTCCAGATAACGAGGTTGTTGACCTCATCCTGACGGTACTTGAGGCCGAGTTCTTTGGCAAAGCCGACGCACAGGTCGCTGATTTGCTTCGTATTTCCGCTGCCGTGGGGAACGGAGCAGAGCTGTTCAAAATAGTAGAATACCTTTTCCGGCTGGAGATTTGATAAGACCGCCATGATATCCTCCCGAATTCTCTTAGTTGATCTGCTTGCGGCGGCTCAGGTTCATCGTGCCGTCCTGCATGTCCTGAATGCTGTCGAGGCTCTTGCCCGTGCCCTCGGCCACGCACTGAATGGCGTTCTCGGCCACCATGGCGTGGATGCCGGTGCGCGCGGTGACGAGCTTGTCAAAGCCGCGCACGAGGCTGCCGCCGCCGGTCATGACGATGCCGCTATTCGAGATATCGGCCACGAGCTCGGGCGGGGTCTTTTCCAGCACAAGGTGGACCTCTTCCATGATGCGCTCGACAGGTTCTTCAAAGGCGTCCATCATCTCCGTGGAGGTGACGGTGATAAGCTTGGGAAGGCCGGTGAGCAGGCAGCGCCCCTTGACCTCCATGGTGCTCTCCTCCTCAGGCGGAAAGACGCAGCCGATCTCCATTTTCATCTGCTCGGCCGTGCGCTCGCCGACAAGCAGGTTGTGCTTGCGGCGCATATACTTGACGACAGCCTCGTTGAACTGATCGCCCGCGATCTTGATGGAGGACGATTCAACGACACCGGAAAGCGAGATGACTGCGATATCGGACGTACCGCCGCCGATGTCGATGATCATGTGGCCCTCGGGCTGGGTGATGTCGATGCCCGCGCCGATGGCGGCTGCGACAGGCTCTTCAATGAGGTAGACGCGGCGCGCGCCGGCCTGGATGCCCGCGTCGATGACCGCGCGCTCCTCGACCTCGGTAATGCCGGAGGGGACGCAGATGATGATGCGCGGCTTGAAGAGCTGGAAGCCCATGACCTTGTGCAAAAATTCCTTGATCATGCGCTCGGTGACCTCGTAGTCGGAGATGACACCCTCGCGCAGGGGGCGGATGGCGATGATGTTGCCCGGCGTGCGGCCGAGCATGGCCTGCGCGTCCGCGCCGACCTTCAGGAGCTTGCCGGTGTTCTTGTCGAGCGCCACGACCGAGGGCTCGTTGAGCACGATGCCTTTATCCTTAATGTAGATCAGCACCGACGCGGTGCCGAGGTCCATGCCGATATCCTTGGTAAAAGAAAACATAGTGTTTACCCCTTATTTTTCACAAAACTCCAATGGGCAAAGCCCATACTGATCCATGGTGCTTTCATTATAACGGCAGAAAAACAAGTTTGCAATACCATTGTGTGCGTTTTTCGCCGCCGTATCAGCAGGAAGGATTGGAAATATCCGCAAAAGCCAAAAAAGAGGCGCGGCCTCTTTTTTGAAGACATATCACTCCTCGTCCGCTGCCGCCAGCGTGGCGCAGATCACGCTTTTCGCCCCTGCCTCGCGCAGCACTCCCGCGGCTTCGCGGAGCGTGGCTCCCGTGGTCAGGATATCGTCGATGAGCAGGATGCGTTTTCCCTTGATCCTGTCCGCATTGACAGCGGCATAAACGCCGACGACGTTTTTCTGCCGCTCCCCGCGGGACAAAAGCGATGACTGCGCGGGATTGTCCTTCGCCTTCTGCAAAAGCGTTTCGGGTGCGGTGTTCCAGTGGCGGCAGGTCTCGCGCGCGAGCAGGTATGACTGGTCGTAGCCGCGCTCTTGTTTGCGCTTTTTCGACACGGGGACGTAGGTAACTAAATCGAACTCCCCGCCGAAATGCTCGGCGGCGGCCTGCGCCAGAATGTCTCCAAAGCCCGTGCAGCGGCTCTGGCCCGCGTGGAACTTGTAGCTCAGCAGCGCCTCGCGCACAGTGCCCTCATATTTGAGCGGGGCAAGGCACGCACCGATCTCCGCTCTCTCATGGAGCGGCGTTTTGCAGTAGGGGAGGGCCTTTTCGCAGTCGGGACACACGCCGCGAACGCCGGGTTTTCCACAGAAGGCGCAGCGCGGTGGAAAAAGCAGGGACGCGAGCGATTCCAGCAAGCTCATTTTTCTTCCCCACCCTTCCTGAGCCGCCACTTGAGGCCGCTGTAGCGGCGGCTGCGGCGGTCGTTTTCCGCCATTTTGTTGACGGCGCTGTCATCGCCGACGATGACGAGCAGCTCGCGCGCGCGGGTGATGGCGGTATAGAGCACGCCTCGCACCATCAGCGACGGCGCACAGTTCGCGCCGACGAACACGACGCCGCGGTACTCGCTGCCCTGCGCCTTATGTACGGTCATGGCGTAGGCCATGTCGAGCTCTGCGAGCATATCGGCGGTATAGGTCGCGGTGCGGTCGTCGAAGACGATCTCCAAAAGTTCGCCGCTCGGGTCGATCTTTGCAATCTTGCCAACGTCGCCGTTGAAGATGCCCGTGCCCGCGGTGCCATCCTCCTTCTGCCAGACGACGTCGTAGTCGTTGCGCGTCTGCATGACGCGGTCGCCCTCGCGGAAGATGAACTCGCCGAAGCGGCGCTCCTGTTTGCCGGACTTTGGTGGATTCAGCGCGGCCTGCAAAGCGAAATTCAGCGACCGTGTCCCCGCGTCCCCGCGGCGCGTCGGGGTGAGCACCTGCAATTCGTCGGCGGGGATGCCCATCTTGTCGGGCAGCCTCGTTTTGCACAGCTCGACCACGGTTTCGACGAGCCGCACGCTGTCGCGGCGGGGAAGGAAGAAAAAGTCGTTCGTCGCCGCGTTTTTGAGCTTGGGCGGCATGCCGGTGTTGACAAGGTGCGCGTTGCGCACGATCATCGACTGCCCGGCCTGGCGGAAAATATCGCGCAGGGCGACAGTCGCGATGCGCCCGCTGCGGATGAGGTCGGAAAATACGTTGCCCGCGCCGACGCTCGGCAGCTGGTCGGGGTCGCCGACGAGCACGAGGCGGCAGCCCGGGCGCAGCGCCGCGAGCAGCGCGCGCATGAGGGCAAGGTCGACCATGGACGTCTCGTCCACGATGAGCGCGTCCGCCTCGAGGGGTTCCTTTTCCCCCTTGGTGAAGGTGACCTCTCCGGTCTGGTCGTTCCATGTCATACCGAGCATGCGGTGAATGGTCTGCGCGTCGCGGTCACAGAGCTCGCCCATGCGCTTGGCGGCGCGGCCCGTGGGGGCGGCGAGCAGAACGTTCAATCCCATGCGCTCGAAGAGCGCGACGATGGCGCGCACGCTCGTCGTCTTGCCCGTGCCGGGGCCACCGGTCAGCAGCAGCAATTCTTCCTTTGCCGCAAGCTCAACGGCCTGACGCTGAAGCGGCGCATACTGCACGCCCTGCTCGCGCTCGATTTCTTTGATGACACGCTCGACGCCGCGCAGGGCGTCGGGCTTGTCCGCTAGCATCGCCTCGATGCGCGTGACAACGTAGGTCTCATCCTCCCATGACTGCCGCAAATAGCAGGCCGTCACGTTCGCGACGCCTTCCTGCACGATGCGGTGGATGGCGATGAGATCGTCGAGGCTCTTTTCCGCGGCATCCATGTCGCAGTCCAGCAGCTGGACGGTCGCCGCGAGCAGCTTTTCGCGCGGGAGAAAAACGTGCCCGCCCGCCTCGCGGTTGTGGGAAAGCTCGAAGATAAGCCCTGCCTCGGTGCGGAGCGATGCGTCGCCGCCAAAGCCCATCGAGAGCGCGATCTCGTCGCAGACGGAAAAGTCCACGCCGAACGCGCTGTCGGAGAGGAGATAGGGGTTGCGCTCGAGCGCGGCCATCGCGTTTGCGCCGAAGCGCCGGTAGAGCGGCACGCTGAGCGCGGCGGGCAGATCGTAATGCGCCAGAAATTCCATCACGCGGCGAAGGCCCATCTGCTCGTTGAACGCGGCGGAGATCTCCTGCGCGCGCTTTGCGGTCATGCCCTTGATGGCCGTAAGCCGCTCCGGTTCGGACTCGATGACCTCGAGCGTCCGCTCGCCGAAGCGCGCGACAAGCTTTTCCGCTGTCGCGGGGCCGACGCCGCGCACGACGCCGGAGGCGAGGTAGTTCAGGATTTCCGTCTCGTTCGAGGGAAGATACCGCTCGACCTCGAGCGCGGAAAACTGCTCGCCGTACTGCGGATGGGAGGAAAACGCGCCGGTCGCCGTCAGGTTTTCGCCCGGCGCCGCGCAGGGGACGCAGCCGACGAGCGTCAAAAGCTCGCCGTCGTCCGTCACAAGGCGCAACACGGCATAGCCGTTTTCCTCATTCTGGAAAACGACGGAGCTCACCGTGCCCATGATCGTCGTCTGTTCTCCCATCGTGTTTCTCCTAAATCAGAATGTCCGGCAGCTCGCCCGGGCGGCAGAGCACCACATCGTAATCGTCGCGGCACAGCAGCTCCGCCACGCGGCGATACTCTTCGGCAAGGCCGCAGTCCACGATCACGATGCGTGAAAAGCCGCCCTCCTCATAGCGCGAGCGCTCCAGCGCGCGCACCGTGTATTCCAGTCTCTTTTCCTCCCCACACACCGGCACGAGCGCGATAGCGCTCACCGTTCCGCGCCGCCGCGGATGCACAACGGCCGAAATGAGAAGGAAGATCACCGCCGTCAACCCGATGGCGGCAAGCGCCGCGACAACGCCGTCCTGTAAGAGCCGCATAACATCACCTCGCGCCATTCTACGGCGCGGACGGGCGGCAGGTGAATCTTAACGCAGCATTTTCCTGAGATACTGGCCCGTGTAGGACTTTTCACACGCGGCGACCTGCTCGGGCGTGCCGCAGGTGACGAGCGTTCCGCCGCCGCTGCCGCCCTCGGGGCCGAGGTCGAGCAGGTAATCCGCGCACTTGATGACGTCCAGGTTGTGCTCGATGACGAGGACGGTGTTGCCCGCATCGACGAGCTTTTGCAGCACCTCGAGCAGCTTTTTCACGTCGTCGGAGTGCAGGCCCGTCGTCGGTTCGTCAAGAATATAAATCGTGCGGCCCGTCGAGCGCTTGGAGAGCTCGGTTGCGAGCTTGACGCGCTGCGCCTCGCCGCCAGAGAGCGTCGTCGAGGACTGGCCAAGGCGGATATAGCCGAGGCCGACCTCGCTGAGTGTGCGGAGCTTGGCTTCGAGCTTGGGGAGGTCGCGGAAAAATTCGAGCGCTTCCTCCACGGTCATTTCGAGCACGTCCGCGATGCTCTTGCCCTTGTAGTGGACCTCGAGCGTTTCGCGGTTGTAGCGCTTGCCCTTGCAGACCTC
>CAKTLD010000056.1 GCA_934572445.1 uncultured Oscillospiraceae bacterium | reverse complement strand
GGTCAGCGGCTCGATGACGGTCTTCTCGGGGTCGTCAATGAGCAGCATGACGTGGGGCAGCTCGATGGGGGCGTTGCAGCGCACGCGGGCGCGCGGGGGGATACGATCGAGCACGGTGCCCTCGGTGGCGCGGATCAGCGCGCCGGAACCGGGCGTGAAGTCGTACTGATCGAGGTCGATCATGCCGATAAGGCCGTGACGGATCTTACCGTCGCTCTGGCCGCGCTCGATGTAGATGAGGGAGTCCTTGAGCGTCTCGAAGATGCCCTCTTCGAGGTACTTGCTCATCGAGGCGTTGATGTCGGCGATGAACTCGTCGACGTTGGGGGCCTTCAGGTTGGCCTCGGGCAGGATGAGGCGCAGGGTGGACGGCGCATCGCCGACGGTCTTCTCCACGCGCTCCCAGTACTCGGGCTCAGAAGTGAACTGGTCGCATGCGACGACCGCCCACTTGCTCATATCGACATTCTTGGGCAGCAGAATGTCGGAAGGATAGAAGCCAAGCTTGGAAAACTTTTCGTTCATGGTGGGTTCCTCCTGATGTTGTTTGGTGAAAGGAAAGCGCCGCGGCGCTTTCCGACGCTATTGTATCATTTAAATTATACAATAGCCGCGGGGGAAAAAGCAATACGAAGCGTGCAAAATTTGTCCAAAACCGCTTTACAACGGCAGTACGGCGCATTACTGCGCTTGACGGCGCGCTCCCGCCGTGATATCCTGAACGAACGACTTTGGAAAGGCGGGGATATGCGATGGATCAGCGTGCGGACCTGGGCCGCGGAAACGTAAAAAAGCTGCTCTTTTCACTCTCGGTGCCGACGATCACCTCGCAGATCGTCAACATGCTTTACAATCTGGTGGACCGTGTGTTCATCGGTCACATGCAGCCTGCTGAGACCGTCGGTAAGCTCGCGCTGACGGGCGTTGGCGTGTGCCTGCCGATCATTATGGTCATCTCGGCGTTCGCCTCGCTCATGGCCATCGGCGGGGCGCCGCGCGCTTCCATCGCCGAGGGCGCGGGTGAGAGCGAAAAGTCCGAGCGCATCATGGGCAGCTGCCTGACGATGCTGCTTCTGACGGCGCTGGTGCTGACGGTGCTGTTCGAGGCCCTTGCCGGGCCGCTGCTGCTGCTTTTCGGCGCAAGCGAAAATACCGTCGGCTACGCGCTCGACTATATGCGTATCTACGCCCTCGGCACGGTGTTCGTCCAGCTCACGCTCGGTATGAACGCCTATATCACTGCCCAGGGCTTTGCCAGGACCAGCATGGCGACGGTGCTGATCGGCGCGGTGCTCAACACTGTGCTCGATCCGCTGTTCATTTTTGCGCTCGGAATGGGTGTGCGCGGTGCGGCGCTGGCGACGGTGCTGTCGCAGGCGGTGTCGGCGCTGTGGGTGATGCGTTTCCTCACGGGAAAGAGGACGCGCTGGCGCTTGAAGCGTGAGAACCTGCGCGTGAACGCGAAGATCGTGCTGCCGTGCATCGCGCTGGGCCTTTCCCCGTTTGTGATGCAGTCGACGGAGAGTCTCATCGCCATCTGCTTCAACTCATCCCTCCTGCGCTACGGCGGCGACATGGCCGTCGGCACGATGACAGTGCTGACGAGCATCATGCAGTTTTCGAACATGCCGCTTCAGGGCTTGACACAGGGCGCACAGCCCATCGTGAGCTACAATTTCGGCGCAAAGAACGCCCAGCGCGTGCGCGACGCCTATTTCTGCCTGCTGCGCGCGTGCTTTACTTATTCAATGGCCATCTGGCTTCTGGTCGAGCTCTTCCCGCGCGCGTTCATCCTGATTTTCAATAATGACCCCGCGCTGGTCGAATACGCGGCGTGGGCTGTGCGCATCTACATGGGGTGCAGCGGTATTTTCGGTATCCAGATCGCCTGCCAGCAGACGTTTGTGGCGCTCGGCAACGCGAAGACATCGCTCTTCCTCGCCGTCTGGCGCAAGATCATTTTGCTGATCCCGCTTATTTACATCTTGCCGCACTTCTTTGCGGACAAGGCGTTTGCGGTGTTCCTGGCCGAGCCCGTGGCGGACTTCGGTGCGGTGGCGGTGACGAGCGTGACCTTCTACCGCCAGTTCCGCCGCTCGATGCGCGAGTTGGAGGGCGCGGAGGCGGCCAAGAGGCGGTAAAGAAAATTTTGAATCGAGAGTGAAAAATGATGATTCAGAGAATTGAGAAAAACGGTGTTCCCTGCGCGCTCGTCGAGAGCGGTGAGGTCGTGATCCGCGATGCGCAGTCCGCGCTGGACCTTTTGATGAGCGCGAAGTACGAGGCGGGGACGAAGAATATTGTCGTCGCCAAAAAATGTATCTGTGAGGACTTTTTCATCCTCAGCACGGGCCTTGCGGGCGAAATTTTGCAGAAGTTTGTCAACTATGGCGCGCGCATCGCCATCTACGGCGACTATTCGCGCTACACGAGCAAGCCGCTTCACGACTTCATGCGCGAGAGCAGCGAGGGGCATGATGTGTTCTTTGCTTCGACAAAGGACGCGGCGATCAATGCGCTTTGCTGCTGACAGCATTTGTTCAACGTAAAAATAAAAGGAGAGGGATTTCCCTCTCCTTTTATTACGCCTGGCCGCCGTTTTCCATCGGCTCCGTTTCGCGGAAGAGCATCGTGATGCACCAGATGCCGGCAAGGCCCACGAGCGTGTAGATCACGCGGCTGAGCGTGCCGGTCTGCCCGCCGAAGAGAAAGGCGACGCAGTCGAAGCCGAACAGCCCGACGCTGCCCCAGTTGAGCGCGCCGATGATGGTAAGCGTCAGCGCGACCTTATCAATGACCATAAAATACCCTCCTTGAATGATGGTTTGGTCGTCAGTAGTCTTTCCGCGCGCGGGGAGAAATATACAGCTGCATGTGCTTTCTTCGTTGCCGCGCGGAAAAAGCTGTGGTAAAATGAAAAAAACAGCAAAAAAGAAAGGGGGGCGGAGCGTTTGCTGCACATACTGATGGGCCGCGCGCGCACGGGAAAATCCGAGCGCGTGCTGCAAAGGATCGCCGCGCTCGGCGATACCTCGCAGCAGATCCTGCTCGTACCCGAGCACGCTTCGCATGTGGCGGAGATGGATGTGTGCCGTGTCTGCGGAGACACGGCCTCGCGCCATGCCGAGGTATTGACCTTCAAACTGCTGGCCTCGCGCGTGCTGGGCATCTGCGGCGGCAGCGCGGACGTGACGCTCGATTCGGGCGGCAGGATATTGACGCTCCAGCGCGCGCTGACGGAGCTTGCGCCCGCGCTGAAGGTCTACCGCCGTGCCTCGCAGCGCGCCGCGTTTTTGGAGAGCCTGCTTGCCGTGATGGAAGAATTACAGGCCTACGCCATCGAGCCGGAGACGTTTGCGGAGAAGGTCGCAGACCTGGAGGGGGAGAGCGGCGACAAGCTGCGTGATATCGCGCTTTTATACGGCGTGTACCTCGCCAAGCTGAATGGGCCCGGGCGTGACGCACGCGACCGGCTGCAAAAGCTGGAGGAAAATCTGGAAGCCTCGGGCTATATTGACGGCAAGGATGTGTTCCTTGACGGGTTTTCCTATTTTACGGGCCGCGAGCTGAAGATACTGCGCATCCTGCTGCGGCGCGCGAACAGTGTGACCGTGACGCTTCTTGGCGATACGCAGGACCGCGAACTCTTTTCCGAGAGCCTGCGCGTGCGCGGGCAGCTCTACGCCCTTGCGCGCGACGCGGGAACGGCGTGCGGGGAGGAAACGCTGGCGCCGCAGCAGCCGTGTGGTGCGCTGGACCATTTGGAACGCTGCTTCTTCGGTCCCGCGCAGACGATGGCGGGCGGTGCGGGCACGGTGGCGCTCTGTGAGGCAGCCACTGCCTACAGCGAGTGCGAATGGACTGCCGCGCAGATCCTCTCGCTCGTGCGCGAGCAGGGCTACCGCTACCGCGAGATCACCGTCACCGCGCGCGACCTTGATTCCTATGCGCCGGCGCTGCAAACGGCGTTTGCGCGCTGCGGCATCCCGCTCTATTATGCCCGCCGCAGCGACATCCTGCAAAGCGCCGTGCTGACACTGCTGCTGGGTGCGCTGGATGCGGCAAGCGGCGGTTTTGAATACGAGGATGTGTTCCGCTGCCTGAAAACGGGGCTTGCGGGGTTGACGGCGGAAGAATGTGACGTTCTGGAAAACTACGCGCTCAAGTGGGAGATCCGCGGCGCGATGTGGACGCGCGAAACGCCCTGGACCGCGCATCCCGATGGTTATGGCGAGGAGTGGACGGACGAGGCGAAAGCGCGGCTCGAAGCGGTCAACGAGCTGCGCGCGCGCGTACAGGGGCCGTTTGCACGGCTCCGCGAGGGCGTGGGCGGCAGCAGCGCGGCGGCGGACAAGGTGCGCGCGCTGTATGGCTATCTGGCGGAGATCGGACTGCCAGAGGCCCTGCAGGCGCAGACGGAGCAGCTTTTTTCCGCGGGGGACGCCCAGCGCGCCGAGGAGACGGCGCAGCTGTGGAGCATCCTCTGCGGTGTGATGGACCAGTTTGTGGAGATCCTGGGAGACACTGTGCTGGACGCGGAGGAATTTGCACAGCTTTTCCGTCTGGTGCTGACGCAGTACAGCGTGGGCTCGATCCCCGTGACGCTCGACGCGGTGAACGTGTGCGAGATGACGCGCAACGACCGCCATACAGTGCGCGCACTTTTCCTGCTGGGCGCGAATGACGGAGTGCTGCCCGCGGCGGAAACGGGCGGCGGCGTGCTGCGCGATGAAGACCGCGAGGTGCTCGAGCAGCGCGAGATATTCCTCGCGCCGCACGGGATGGCGCAGTTCCATCTGGAGATCCAGAATCTTTACGCCGCACTGGCCCAGCCGACGGAAAAACTGACGGTCTCGTACCCTGTTTCCGACGGCAGGGGCGGGGAAAAGCGGCCGTCGTTCGTCGTTGGGCGCATTGCGCGGCTGCTGCCGGAGGTGGGCATCACGCACGAAAGCGCGGAGAAGGAATACCGCCTCTGCGCACCGGATGCGGCGTTGGAATACGCGGGCGGGCATATCGGCGGCGCGCTGTGGCGCTACTTTGAGGGAAGGGATGACGCGCGCAGTGTGCTCGATGCCATGTGCGCGGCCTCGCATTATACGCGCGGGCGGCTTTCGCCGGATGCGGTGCGCACGCTCTACGGCGGCGCGCTGCGCCTTTCCGCCTCGCAGATGGACAAGGCGCGCACCTGCCATTTCGCCTACTTCATGCGCTACGGCCTGCGGGCGAAGGAACGCACCGGCGCGGGCTTTGACGCGCCGCAGATCGGTACCTTCGTGCATGATGTGATGGAGCACACGCTGCGCCAGGCAAAGGAGTGCGGCGGCCTGCATGCGCTGACGGAGGAAAAGCTGCATGCGCTCGTGCGCACTGCCATAGAGGAATACACGCTGCGCGTGCTGCCCGACCTTTCGGACAAGACTGCGCGCTTCCGCTATCTTTTCGAGCGGCTCTGTGCCGCGGCGGAGCGCATTATGGACGAGGTGGCGGAGGAACTGAAGTGCTCGGACTTTGAGCCGCTGGCGTTTGAGCTCTCCTTCGGCCCCGACGGGCAGCTGCCCGCTGTCACCATCCGCGAGGGCGGCAGCGTCGCGCGTGTTGTCGGCAAGGTGGACCGCGTGGACGGCTGGCTGCACGACGGCAAGCTCTACCTGCGCGTGATCGACTACAAGACCGGCAAAAAGGCCTTTGATCTGGCGGAGCTGCGTTATGGGCTGGGGCTGCAGATGCTCTTGTACCTGTTCGCGCTTGAGCAGGAGGGCGGCGAGCTCTTCGGCGGGCAGGAGGTCGTGCCTGCGGGCGTGTTGTATACGCCCGCTCGCGAGCCGCTGCTGCGCTGCGCGCGCGGCACCGCGCCGGAGGCAATCAAAAAGGCGATGAAAAAGGAGCTGCGCCGCAGCGGCATGCTTCTCAATGATCCCGCCGTGCTGCGGGCCATGGAGCACAGTGCGCTGGAAGCGCCCTGCTATCTGCCTGTCGCGGTGAAGAAGGACGGTGCGGTGACGGGCAGCCTTGCCACAGCCGAGCAGCTGGGCAAGCTGTCGCGTTACGTCGATCATTTGCTCCACGAGATCGCAGGCGAGCTCTTCTCCGGCAATATCAACGCCGATCCCTGTGCGCGCACGCCGCAGCAGAGCGCCTGCACCTACTGTGAATTTGCGCCCGCCTGCCACTTTGAGGCGGGGCGCGGCGGCGATCGCATCGAATACATCCGCGCCACGAAGGGCGAGGAATTCTGGAGCTATATCGACGAGGTGAACGGAAAGGAGGCGCGCACAGATGGCTGAAACGCTGACAAAAGAGCAGCAGCTGGCGGTGGACAGCCGTGGGCGCAGCCTGCTTGTTTCGGCGGCTGCGGGCTCGGGCAAGACGAAGGTGCTCGTGGAGCGTCTCTTTTCCTATGTTGCGCGCGAGGGCGCGAATCTCGACGATTTCCTCATCATCACCTACACGCGCGCCGCGGCGAGCGAGCTGCGCGGCAAGATCGCCCGCGCGCTGAACGAGCGGCTGGAGCGCGAGCCGAACAATGAGCACCTGCGGCGGCAGATGCTGCGCGTTTACCGCGCGGATATCAAAACGGTGGACGCTTTCTGCACTGCGCTTCTGCGCGAGAACTGCCATCTGCTGGGCGAGGACGCGCGCGGCCACGCGCTGCGGCCCGACTTCCGCGTGCTGGACGAGAATGAGGCGCAGACGCTGCGCGAGCGCGTGCTGGCGCGCACGCTGGAGGACTTCTATGACCGTCTGACGCCGGGCGGCACGCTGCTGGCCGATACGCTGGGCGCCGGACGTGACGACAGCGCGCTCGAGGCGCTGGTGCTCGAACTGCACGGGAAGCTGCAGGCGCAGCCGTATGAGGACAAATGGCTCGATGCCCAGCGCGATTTCTGGCGCGCCGTGCCGGAGAAGATCGAGGATGCGCCCTATGGGAGGATCCTGCTGAACGAGGTGCGGCGCAAGGCGCGCCATTACGGCGCGCTGCTGCAGAGCGCGGCGCAGGAGATGGCGCAGAATGACGCGCTGAACCAGAGGTATGTGCCTGCGTTTCTGGAAGTCTCCGCACAGCTTGAGCTGCTGGCGGCGAAGACGGACGAGGGCTGGGACGCGGCACGGAGCGTGAGCGTCGTATTCCCGCGTCTGGCTCCCGTAAAGGACAGCGACGGCGGCGAGCTCAAGGTGCGCATGAAGAGCCTGTGGGACGGCTGCAAGACGGCTGTCAAGGGCTTTGACGAGGTGTTCTCCGCGTCATCCGGGGAGGCGGCGCAGGATTTGCGCACAATGGCGGGCGCAATGCTGGCGCTTATCGATCTGACGGCGGACTTTTCCCGCCGCTTCAGCGAGGAAAAGCGACGGCGCAACGCAGCCGACTTTTCCGACCAGGAGCATGAGGCCATCCGCCTGCTCATCGGTACCGACGGACAGCCGACGGAGCTGGCGCGCATGGTGAGCGGGCGCTACCGTGAGATCATGGTCGACGAATATCAGGACACAAACGAGGTGCAGAACCGCATTTTCGACGCGATATCCTGTAAAGGAAAAAACCTTTTTACAGTCGGCGACGTGAAGCAGAGCATATACCGCTTTCGTCTGGCCGATCCGCGCATCTTCTTGCGGCACTACAATACCTGGCCGCTGCTTTCGACGGCGGCTAGACACGAGAGCGCGAAGCTGCTGCTCTCATGCAATTTCCGTTCGCGCAAGGAGGTGCTGGAGGCGACAAACTTCATCTTCTGCAACATTCTTTCCGAGGAAATGGGCGAGCTGGATTATGGCGAGGATGAGATGCTGCGCCCCGGCGCGTCCTACGGCACGCGCACGGACTGCGGAACGGAGTTCCACCTGCTCGACCTGCCGGTGCAGAGTGGGGAACAGCGTGTGCGCGCGAGCGAGGCCGAGGCATCATTCGTTGCGGATTATATCTCGAAAATGCTGTCAAGTGATTTCACTGTACAAGATGACAAGACGCGCGAGCCGCGCCCTGTGCGCGAGGAGGACATTGTTATCCTGATGCGCTCACCGCGTACACGGATTTCCGACTACCGCCGCGCGCTGGAGGCGCGCGGCCTGCGCTGCGCCGCGGACGCGGGCGGAGACTTCTATTCCACCATTGAGATCGCGGTGCTCGTTTCGCTTCTGCAGGTGATCGATAACCCGCGGCAGGATGTGCCGCTGCTTTCCGTGCTGCGCTCGCCGCTGTTCGGCTTTACGGCGGATGAGCTGGCGGAGATGCGCGCGCGTGCGCGCACTGGCGATTTTTACGACGCGCTGCTGGCCGACGCCCGGCGCGAAAAGACCGCGGCATTTCTGGAAACGCTGCATACACTGCGCGCACTTGCGGCCTATCTCAGCGTGCGCGAGCTGCTGGATGAGATCTATCGCCGCTGTCATGTGCTGGCCGTTTTCGGCGCGATGCAGGGCGGCGCGGAACGGCGGGAGAACCTTTTGGCATTTCTGACGCTCAGCGAAGACCTTGAGCGCGCAGGACATCGGGGCCTGTTTTCCTTTGTGAGCGCACTGCGCGAGCAGCTGGAAAGCGGCGAGGCGCCGGTCCCGCAGGCAGGAGGCGCGGGCGGCGGCGTGCGCATCATGTCCATCCACAGATCCAAGGGCCTTGAGTTCCCCGTGGTCATCTTGACGGATCTTGCGCGCCGCTTCAGTAATATGGACTTTCAAAGTTCGGTGCTGGTGCATCCGCAGCTGGGACTCGGCCCCATGTGCGTGGATACGAAGCGCCGTATCCAATATCCCACAAGCGCGCGGCAGGCGATCGAGCGCACGCTGCGGCGCGAGGCCAAGGCCGAAGAGCTGCGCGTGCTCTATGTTGCCATGACGCGCGCAAAGGAAAAGCTTGTAATGGTGCACACACAGTCGAACGCGGCCGGCAGGACCGCGGATCTGATGGCCGTGAGCTCATGTCCGGCGCTGCCGGAGGCGGTGGATGAGGGAAAATGTATGGGCGATTGGATCATGCTGCCGCTGCTGCAGCGCAGCGAGGCATTCGCGCTGCGCGCGCTTGCGGGACAGAGCGGGGAGGGGCGTGTCTTCGGAGACGAGACACCGTGGACAGTCTGTGTCCATGATGCGCTCAGCTTCCTTGCACCCGCGGAGCCGCAGGCGGTGCGGGAAACGCCGCAGACGGCGCAGACGCCGGAGCTGCCGGTGGATCTTACGGCGCTTGAGTACCGTTATCCCTACGCTGCGCAGGCGGCCTTTCCCGCCAAGCTCACGGCTACACAGCTCAAGGGCCGCGCGCTGGACGAGGAGATCGCCGAGCATGCGGCGCTGCCGCCGCGCCTGCGGAGTCTGGCGAGGCCGGGGTTCCTTGCGGGAGAGCGGAGACTCACCGGCGCGGCGCGCGGCACGGCCATCCATTTGGCGCTGCAATATCTTGATTTTTCGTGCCCTGCGGACGAACAGCTTGTCCGCGCGCAGATCGAAGATCTGCGCCTGCAGCGCAAGCTGACGGACGAACAGGCGGAGGCTGTGGATGTGCACGCGCTCGTGGCGTTCCTGCAAAGCGGTCTTGCCGCGCGCATCCGCGCGAGCGGGCGCGTGGAGCGGGAATACCGCTTTTCGCTGCTGCGGCCCGTGCGTGACTTTGCAGCCGTGGATGCGGATGACGCGGTGCTGCTGCAGGGCGTGGTCGACTGCTTTTTTGAAGAGGATGGGGAGCTTGTGGTCGTGGACTTCAAAACCGACCGCGTCACGCGGGCGGAGACCGTCGAGCGCGCCGAGCGCTACCGCCCCCAGCTGGAGGCCTACTCGATGGCGCTCGCACGCGTGATGGAAAAGCCCGTTAAGGAGCGGGTGCTTTACTTCTTTGCTGTAGGCGAAGAGATGCGGATATAGAACGGCAGAAAAAGGAGGAAGGGTGTATGGATTTTTTGACACTGGCGAAAGAGCGGTTTTCGGTTCTGGATTATGCGCGGCGGGAGGTCGAGCCAGAGAAGCTCAAGGCGATCCTTGACGCGGCGCTCGCTGCGCCGACGGCCTGCAACAACCAGCCGCAGCGGATCGTGGTGATCGACACGGAGGAAAAGCGGGAGAAGCTCCGCGCCGCGGCACCGAGCAGATACTTTGCACCCGCGGCGTTTCTGGTGTGCTACGACAGGCGGGAGTGCTGGGTGCGCCCGATGGACGGAAAGAGCAGCGGCGAGATCGACGCCAGCATCGCTGCGACGCACATGCTGCTGGAGGCGACGGCGCTCGGTCTGGGCTCGATCTGGGTCATGTACTGGGATGCGCGGAAGATGAAGGAGGCGTTCGGACTGGAGGAGCATATCGAGCCGGTCGCGCTGCTGATCGTAGGATATAAGGCCGAGGGAGTCGAGCCGCGGCCGGGGCATTTTGCTTCGAAGACGCGGGAGGAGCTCTTGCTGTGAGCGAGAGGTATCCGCATGCTTTGCCGTGTGGTGGAGCGATGAAGGTACAAAAAATGAAGCGTCCCGCCGAGGCGGGGCGCTTCATTTTTTTGCGTGCGGATATGCCAGGACCCTGCGCCATTCGTCGTCGAGCGCGGAAAGAGAGGCGAGCAGGCAGACAAGACTGCCGTTGCAGCGCGGGTCGAAGAAAGAGATCGTCAGGGGAAGCAGAAAGAGCAGCGTGCCGGTAAGCCTGTTCAAAGGAGAATGTTCGGCGGGAAAGCGCTTGTGCACCATGCAGCCCCAGAGCAAACAAGAGAGCTTGACTGCCGCGATGACGGCGGTCCAGAGCAGAAGATAGCCGGGAAATTGCAGGACCGGCAGGAGGCCGGATCAGGCAGACGGCGGCAAAAAGGAGGTCGGCGGCGGTATCGAGCCTTGCGCCCGCCTCACAGGCCGTGCCGGTCATGCGCGCGACCGTGCCGTCGATCATGTCGGTCAGGCCGCCGAGAAGATACAGTGCGTAAAAGGCTGGTGAAAAGGCGGGAAAGCAGAGCAGAAGCAGCGCGCAGAGCATCCTTGCGCCGGTGATGAGATTTGCCATTGCGCCTGTATTATACGATGAAGAATTCCAGGACGATGACCGTCGCGCAGCAGAGCAGCGACACGGGCAGAAGTCCCAGTCCGAACCATGCGCACGCGACGCCGACCACCATTGCCATCGCGCCCGCGAGGGGTGACTGCGTGGCGTTCATGATAGCGGGGAAGGTCATCACCGCCAGCGTGACATACGGCACATAGTAGAGAAACGAGCGCAGAAACGCGCTTTTGATTCGCCCGCGGATAAGTGTGAGCGGCAGGACGCGGATGAGATAGGTCGTGAGCGCCATCACGAGGATATAGAGATATGTTTTCATGCGACGAGATCATCCTCCTTGTGCGGGAACAGAACGGCAGCGGCCGCGGCGATCACGACCGTGAGGATCAGGATGCGCATACCCTCGGAAAGGCCGCGCGTAAGGGGCAGGACGCTTGCAAGGTATGAGCACAGGAAGCTTACGGCGATGCAGCCGAGCACCACGCGGTTCTGCTTGCCCACAGGGATGATGATGGCGATGAACATGCCGTAGAGCATCACCGAGCAGCCGCTCACGGCCCACTCGGGCATGATGCTGCCGGCCAGTACGCCGAGCGCCGTGCCGACGCTCCAGCAGGGCATGGCCGCGCACATCGCGCCGAAATAGTACCAGACCTCCAGATCGCCCGGGCGGGCGACGGCGATGGCAAACAGCTCGTCCGTCAGGTCGAAGCCGATGAGCATGCGCCAAGTAAGCGGCGTATCGGGCGAGAGACGCTGGCTGAGCGCGCAGCTCATGAGCATATAGCGCGCGTTGACGACCAGCATCATCAGCGCCATCACGAGAAAGCCGGAGTCTGCCGCGATGACGGTGATGCC
>CAKTLD010000055.1 GCA_934572445.1 uncultured Oscillospiraceae bacterium | reverse complement strand
CCGCGGAGAAAGAAGAGAACTGATGCAAGTAACTGTGATCGGCGCCGGTCTTGCCGGCTGCGAGGCTGCCTGGCAGCTCGCGCAGCGCGGCATCGCCGTGACGCTGCATGAAATGAAACCCGAAAAGACCACCCCCGCGCACCACACGGCGGATTTTGCCGAGCTGTGCTGCTCGAATTCGCTGCGCTCGGACCAGATCGAAAACGCCGTCGGCCTTCTCAAGGAGGAGCTGCGCCGCCTCGATTCGCTGATCCTTGCCTGCGCGGACGCGACGCGCGTGGAGGCGGGCGGCGCGCTGGCGGTCGACCGCTACGGCTTTTCAAAGCTCGTGACCGAAAAGATCCGTTCGCATCCCAATATCACGGTCGTCCCCGGCGAGGTGACGGCCATCCCCGAGGGGAATGTTATCATCGCCTCGGGACCTCTGACGAGCGACGCGCTCGCCGCCGCCATCGCCGAGAAGATCGGCGGCGGACACACGCTGAACTTTTTCGATGCCGCCGCGCCGCTCGTGACGTTTGAGAGCGTTGACATGGATTCGGCGTTTTTCGCCTCGCGCTACGACAAGGGGACGGCGGACTACATCAACTGCCCGATGACGGAGGAGGAGTACGACGCTTTCTGGCAGGCGTTGACCACTGCCGAGGAAGCGCCGGTACACGGCTTTGAGGATAAGCATGTCTTCGAGGGCTGCATGCCCGTCGAGGTCATGGCGCGCCGCGGACACGATACGCTCTGCTACGGCCCGCTCAAGCCGCGCGGCCTGCGCGACCCGAAGACGGGGAAAGAGCCCTACGCCGTCGTCCAGCTGCGGCGCGACAACGCGCAGGGCAGCGTCTATAACCTTGTCGGCTTCCAGACGCATCTGCGCTTTCCTGAGCAGAAGCGCGTGTTTTCGATGATCCCCGCGCTGAAAGATGCGGAGTTTGTGCGCTACGGCGTGATGCACCGCAACACCTATCTCCGCTCGCCGGGGATGCTGGACCGCTACTACCGCCTCATCGCGGATGACCGCATCGCCTTTGCCGGTCAGATGACCGGCGTGGAGGGCTATATCGAGTCCGCGGCCTCGGGCTTTCTGGCAGGCATCGAGATGGCGCGGCGGCTCGAGGGCAAGCCACCCGTCGATTTCCCACGCGAGACAGCCGTCGGCGCGCTGGGACTCTACATCAGCGATATCACCGTTTCGGATTTTCAGCCGATGAACGTGAACTTTGGCATCATGCCGCCGCTGGGTTACCGAGTCAAGGGCGGAAAACGGGCAAAGAACGCGCTGCTGGCCGAACGTGCGCTCGCGCACATCGATGCGCTGCGCGAGGAAGTACTGAGCGACGTAAAGGAGTGAACGTATGAAGATCATTGTTGACGCAATGGGCGGCGATCTTGCCCCTCTGGCCCCTGTGAAGGGCGCGCTGATGGCGCATGAGCGCTGCGGTGCGGACATCATCCTCACCGGCAGGACAGAGGATATCCTGCGTGCGCTGGAAAGCTGCGGCTGCAAGGAGCTGCCGAAGGGGGTGGAGATCGCCAACGCGACCGAGGTGGTCGAGATCTGCGACGATCCCGCCACCGCTTTCAAGCAGAAGAAGGATTCCTCGCTCACGGTGGGCCTGACCATGCTGCGCGACGGCGAGGCCGATGGCTTTGTCTGCGCGGGCAGCACGGGCGCGCTGCTTGCGGGCGCGACGCTCGTTGTCAAGCGTATCCGCGGCCTTCGCCGTGCGGCGCTGGCCCCCACCATTCCCACGGCGAAGGGCAAGGCGGTGCTGATCGACTGCGGCGCGAACGCTGAGTGTACGGTGGAATACCTGCTGCAATTCGCATATCTCGGCAGTTATTATGCGCAGAAGGTACTGGGCGTTGCAAGCCCGCGCGTGGGCCTTTTGAACATCGGCGCGGAAGAGAGCAAGGGCGACGAGCTGCGCCGCGAAACATACCGTAAGCTCAAAGAGGCCGGAGAGGCGGGACACCTCAACTTCATCGGCAACATTGAGGCCAAGGAGGCCATGCTCGGTGAGTGCGACGTGATCGTTGCCGACGGCTACAGCGGCAACATCATGCTCAAGACCGTCGAGGGCACGGGCAAGCTCCTTTCCGTCAAGCTCAAGGATATGCTCATGCACAGCGCCGGCACGAAGCTGGCAGCGCTGCTGCTCAAGGGACAGCTTAACGATTTCAAGAAGCTGCTCGACGCGAACGAGGTCGGCGGCACGGCGCTGCTCGGCATTTCAAAGCCCGTTATCAAAGCACACGGCAGCGCGAGCGAGGTGGGCTTCTGCAACGCGGTGCGTCAGGCGATGGAGGTCGCGCAAAGCGGCATCATCGGCGATATTGGGCAGAATATCGACAAGATGCGCCTCGGCAAGGAGGCCTGAGCGGACGAAGCGGCAAAAAGCGGTAAAAAGAGTATTGACAGCGCAGGGCCTTTGCCGTATTATTTGGAAGAACTAAATCCTAAGAGGAGTAAAAACGTATGAGCCCTGAAGAAATTTTCAAGACGATGCAGGATCTGATCGTTGAGCAGTTTGCCATCGACCCGGACGAGGTGACGATGAACAGCTCCTTTGAAGACGATCTGGGCGCCGATTCCGTGGACCTTGTCGAGCTGGTGATGGCCATGGAGGAGGAGTTTGAGGTCGATGAGATCCCCGAGGAGGAGTTGGCCGGTCTCAAGACCGTCGGCGATTGCGTGCGCTACTTGAGCGCGAAGCTCGGCTAAAGACGAAAAAAGCCGCCCCGCTGTGCGCGGGGCGTCCTTTTATCTTTTATCAGGAGGGATGCATCATGCAGGCGCTTTCGGAAAAGCTGCAATATCAATTCAGAAACCCCGCCCTGCTCGAAGAGGCGCTGCGCCACAGCTCCTACGCCAACGAGCACCGCGGCGCGAATATCTTCAGCAACGAGCGGCTCGAATTCCTGGGCGACAGCGTGCTGGGCTTTGTGACGGCGGAATTTCTCTTTGCCAAGCACCCCAACGCGCCCGAGGGCGAGCTGACGCGCATCCGCGCGCTGCTGGTGTGCGAGGACAGCTTGTATGAGGTCGCGCAGCGGCTGGAGCTGGGCAGGTATCTGAAGCTCGGCAACGGCGAGGAGAGCTGCGGCGGCCGCACGCGCCCGTCCATTCTGGCCGACGCGACCGAGGCGGTGTTCGCAGCCGTTTACCTTGACGGCGGCATCAGCGCGGCGAGCGCGCTGATCCACCGCGTGCTGCTGGACACCGAACGCGAGGACGTGGCCGAGGAAAAGCGCCGCGATTACAAGACGCTTTTGCAGGAGCTCGTGCAGCGCACGCCGAACCAGCAGCTCGTCTACCGCCTGACCGGCGAGAGCGGGCCCGATCACGACAAGACCTTCTTTTTTGAGGTCCTGCTCAACGGAGACACCGTGGGCAAGGGAGCGGGCCGAAGCAAGAAGGAAGCCGAGCAGATGGCCGCGAAGGACGCGCTGGAAACACTGCAATAAACGATGAACGGAGAAGCCGCGCATGATCACCGACTGCTTTGACAACAGGACTGAGCCTGTTTTCAGCCTGAGAGATTTTTACGGCGAGCAGAAGCATCTCGTCGAAAAATGCCTGATCCTCTTTTCCCAAAGGATCTATCAGTATCTGCTGGAAGCATATCCCTGCGAACGCATCGCCCTGATCGGCTCCTGCAACGGGAATATCCCCATTTACCGGATGAATTACAAAGGCACGGACGTTGCCTTTTACCTCTCGGGCGTCGGTTCGGCGGCTGCCGCGTCGGCATGTTACGAGGCAAGTTGGGTCGCCGGTGCGTCAAAGTTCATCATGTTCGGTTCCTGCGGGAGCCTGAACCGGGAAGCGACAAAAGGAAAGTTTATCGTTCCGACAGAGGCCTACCGCGGCGAGGGCTGCTCGTATTACTTTGCCGCGCCGTCCGATTATCTGACGGTCGAAAACGCGCAGAAGCTTTCCGCCATCTTCACGGAGCTGGGCGTGCCGCATGTGACGGGACGGGTGTGGACGACGGATGCCATGATCCGCGAGACCACGGGCCTTGTCAGGCAGCGCAGGAGCGAGGGCTGCATTGCAGTGGAGATGGAGCTCTCCGGTGTGCAGGCGGTGTGCAGTTTTTACGGTCTGGCGCTCTATAATTTTCTGGAGGCGGGAGACGTGTTGGAGGAGAGCGGCTACGATATAGCAGACCTCCGCGACGCGAACCACGATCTCGGGAAGCTCTATATCGCGCTGGAAACGGCGCTGCGGATCTGAATATTCTGAATACAGAAAAACGCCGTGAGGACGCTCACGGCGTTTCTTTTTTGCCTTTACCTTTCTTTTCAAAGAGAATCGACAGCCCCGCATAGAGCAGGAACAGCCCAAAGGGCTTTCGCAGCAGTGCACTGTCTATCATCGTTGTGAGAAAGGCGGCGGCGAGCGCGCAGAGTGTGCCGAGCGGCGCGGCGGCGCGCAGCGCCTCGCGGTCGAGATAGCCGTTCTTCCGGTGGGCAAAGAGCGAAACGCCCGCCGTGGGCAGGAAGTAAAGCAGGTTGATGGCCTGCGCCGTGCGCTGCTCCACGCCGAAAAAGAGCGTCATGCACAGAAGCAGCAGCGTCCCGCCGCCGATGCCCCAGGACGAGAGAATACCCGTGAAAAGCCCGCAGAGCGCGGGCAGCAGCCACTGCGTCACAGCAGGTACCTCGCCGCGCCGTAGAGCAGAAACAGCGCGAACACACGCCTGAGCCACACATTCGGCACGTTTTTGAAAAGTCTGCCGCCGAGAAAGCCGCCCGCGAGCCCGCCGGCAAGGTAGGGCAGCGCTTCCGCGAGCGGCAGCGCGCCGCGGAGGGCGTATACGAGCACTGACACAAGGCAGAACGGCAGAATGACCGCCACACAGGTGGCGAAGGCCGTCTTGTCGGGAAGCCCCGCCCAGGAGCGCAGTAAAACGACGAGCGGGATGCCGCCGCCCCCGCCGAAAAGTCCGTTCACCGTGCCCGCGAGCGCGCCCGCGGCGCGGCATCTGCCGCGTTTCGTCATGCGCTTTACCATCCTTTGCCGTTTATGTAGCGGCCGCCCCGCGGGCGGCTGCAAAGGAAACGGGCTTTACTGCTTCTTGAAGCTCTGGCAGTCAGTGCACTGATCCATGGTGGGGTTGGCCTCGTGGGTGCCGACCTGAATGGCGTTCAGACCGCAGTACTGGGCGTCCTTGCAATGGTTGGCGCAGTTGGTCACGGCGCAGCGGATGGCGGTGTTGGGGGTGCAGGTGCAGCCGTTGTTGGTGTGATCGGTCATTTGAGTTCATCCTCCTGAAAAAGTATTGGCGTTTTGGCCGCGCTTAGTTTGCGCGCCTTTTGCGCCGATATGCGGCGGAGGCAGAAATTTCCGGAAAAGAAGAAAAACCGCCTTGCAGCGGCAAAGCGGTTTTGGTGCGATTCATTTTCTGCGCCAGACGCTCGGCATCAGCAGCACGAGCAGCGGCATGATCTCAAGCCGCCCCAGCAGCATCAGCGCGCTCATTGTGACTTTGCTGAAGCCGGAAAGAAAGCCGAAGTTGCACGTCGGCCCCACTGCGCCGAGACCGGGACCTACGTTGCTGATCGCCGTGAGCGAGGCGGTGAAGGCGGCGGTGAAGTCGATCCCGTCGAGCGACAGGACCAGCGCGCCGAACAGCAGCAGTACGATGTAGGCGAAGAAAAAGACGGAAACGGAAGAGACCGTCAGTTCCTCCACGCGCTGACCGTCCAGCGTGATGGGCCGTACCTCGCGCGAGTGCATGATGCGCCGCAGATCACGCTTGAGCGACTTGAACAGCAGCAGGATGCGGGAGATCTTGACGCCGCCGCTTGTGGAGCCTGCGCAGCCGCCGGAAAACATGACCAGAACCAGGATACAGCGGCAGAAATGCGGCCAGAGGTCAAAATTCTCGGTGCAGTAGCCGGTGGTGGAGATAAGCGTGACGACCTGAAACGCTGCATGTTCGATCGCCGAGCCAATGCCGCGGCCCGTTTTCATGACCAGATCGAGCGCAATGAGCACCGTTGCGCCGCCGACGATGCCGGCGTACGCACGCAGCTCCTCGCTCCGGAGCGCATCACGAAGATGGCGGGTCGTGGCGTGATAGATGAGAGTGAAGTTTACAGAGGCGGCGAGCATGAAGAAAATGAGGATCCAGTTGATCGCATGGGAATGGTAATAGGCGATGCTCGCGTTGCGGATGGAAAAACCGCCGGTGGAGATGGTCGTCAGTGCCGTTGTTGCCGCGTCGAACCACGGCATGCCGACAAGGCGCAGCAGCACTGCTTCCGCCGCCGTCAGGGCAATGTAGATGCGGTAGAGAATACGCGCGGTCTCACCTGTGCGCGGGCGCAGCTTGGTCGCGATGGGACCGGGAGACTCGGCCTTCATCAGGTTGATGCCGCCCTCGCTGAGCTTCGGCAGCAGCGCCAGCATCAGCACGAGAATGCCCATGCCGCCCATCCACTGCGTCAGCGCGCGCCAGAGCAGGATGCCGCGGGGGAGATCCTCGGGAGAAGAAAAGATGGACGCGCCTGTCGTCGTCAGGCCGGAGACAGTCTCGAACACGGCATCGATATAGCCGCAGCTGCCGCTGAAAAAATACGGCAGTGCGCCGAACAGGCTGAGCGCGATCCAGCACAAGGCCACGCAGACGAAGCCGTCGCGCGTTTGCAGCCGCCGGTCAGACGAGCGGATGAGCGCCAGCAGCCCGCCGCAGCCGCCGCAGACCGCGACGGAGCGGAGCAGGGCGGTCATGTCCGGTTCGCCGCATACGAGCGCATACAACAGCGGAACGAGCATACACAGCGCCTCGATGCAGAGAATGACGCCGACGAGCTTGAGGATCAGATTTCGATTCATAATGTTTGCCTCGCTGTCAAGGGCGGGTTACCGCGCGAGAATATCGTTGAGGTCCTGCAAAAAGAGCTTCTTTGCCACCACGATCACGCGGTCGCCCGCGCGGATCTGAGACTGGCCGTTGGGGATCTCCATTTTGCCGTTGTGCACGATGGCGGCCACGAGCAGGCCCTGCCGGAAGGCAAGGTCGCTGAGCGGCCGGTCCAGAAAATGCGTAGCGGGCGTTGCGGTGAACTCCACCGCCTCGATCGCGCCGCCGAGGATGTTGTGCAGGCTCTCCACCGCGCTGCCCTGCGAGTTGGCAAGGCCGCGGACATAGCTGGAGATCTGGCTTGCGATGATGGCCTTGGGGGAGATGACGGTATCGAGTCCCGTGAGGTTGACGATATCAAGATAGCCCAGGCGGGACATCTTGGGCACGACCTTTTTCACACCGTAGCGCTTGGCCGTGAGCGCCATGAGAAGGTTCTCCTCGTCGCGGTCGGTCACGGCGATGAAGGCGTCGCAGTGGAAGATGCCCTCGGACTCGAGCAGGTCATGGTCAGTGCCGTCACCCTGGATGATCGAAGCCTTGGGCAGCTTTTCGGCAAGCGTGAGGCACTTGGCCTCGTCCTTTTCCACGATCGTCACATGCGTGCCCACGTCCGCAAGCGCCCAGGAGAGGTAGAGCGCGATGCGGCTGCCGCCGAGGATGCTCACGCGGCGGATGGGCGACATGGCCCGGCCCATCGAGCGCAGCACGCGCGTCGTCTCGGCGGGTGTGCCGATGACGTAGACGCGGTCGCCCGCCTGCGGGACGAACGAGCCGTTGGGAACGATGACCTCCTCGCCGCGCTTGGCGGCACAGAGAAGGATGTTGTTGGGGGTCTCGCGGTTAAAATCAATGAGCGATCTGCCTACGAGCGAGTCTCCGGGCTCGGCCTGAAAGCCGATGAGCTCAACGAGCCCGCGGGCAAAGGTCTCCACGCTGAAGGCGCTGGGCACGCGCAGGATGCGAGAAATCTCCTGTGCGGCGGCGTGCTCGGGGTTGATGATCATGTCAAGCCCGATCTCACGCCGCAGGATCGGCGCATCGCGGAAGTATTCGGGATTGCGCACGCGCGCGACCGTGTGCTTCGCGCCCAGCTTTTTGGCCATCAGGCAGCAGATGAGGTTGACCTCGTCGTTTTCCGAAACGGCGATCAGCAGGTCCGCCTCGCGCACGCCCGCCTGCAGAAGAACGCTGGCGCTGGCGCCGTTGCCCTCCACGCACATGACGTCGAGCATTGTGTCGGCGTGGTCGAGCGCGGCGCTGCTCTGGTCTACGATGACAAGATCGTGATTTTCACCCGTCATCTGTTCGGCAATGGCGTAGCCAACCTTGCCGAGACCGACAATAATGATTTTCATAAGTGATGATTCTCCTGAGATTGATCCCGCAGCGTCATGAGAACGCTGTTGAATTCCGCGCCCATGATGAGCATCATGGCGGCAAGGTACAGCCATAAGAGCAGCACGATCACCGCGCCCAGCGTGCCGTAGATCAGCGAGTAGCGCGCGATGTTTTCGACGTAGTAGGAAAAGAGATAGGAAAGCGCCAGCCACATCACGAGCGACGCGATGACACCGGGCCAGATGCGGTTCATTGTGCGTGATTCCTGCGCGAGCCCGTACAGAAGCGCGATGGTGAAGAACATGAAGAAGCCGAGCACGACGAAGCGGAGGCGGGACCACAGCTCGATGAAGCCGTCGCTCAGGGAGATGTAGCCCGAGACGAAGTTCAGCACGCGCCCGCCCACGACCGAGAGCACGATGGAAAGAACGATGATGACGATCAGGCAGAGCGTGTAGAGCAGGAGCTTGAGCTGGTAGCGCAGAAAATGCGTGGGCGCCTCCACGCCGTAGGCCTTGCGCACCGAGCCCATCAGAGAGCCCGCCGCGCGATAGGGGAAGTAGACCGAGAAAATGAGCGAGAACCAGAGCAGCTGGCGGCTGGAATCGCGGCTGACATAGATGAGGTACTGCTCGATGATATCCAGCGCTTCCTGCGGCATAAAGGGGTGCAGAGCGGCGAGGAACTGGCTGATATCGAGCGACATCATACCGACGAGGTTGCTCAGAAAGATGAGCAGCGGAAACAGCGCGAACAGCAGATAATACGTCAGCGCCGCGCTGTCGCGGGCGACGCGGTGATCAAAATACCGGCGCAGAAGCTGATAGGCAGCGTTGAGAAAACGGTGCCGCGCAAGATACTGCTCCAAGGGCGACGCTCACCTCCTTCACGGGGACGCCGCAGGGCATATCCCCTCGTTTTGCCGCCAGTATACCATATCCGCGCGGGAAAGGGAAGAGCGAAAGCGGAGAGCAGGCAAAGTTTCAGCGCTTTCCGGACGGAAAGGGGGTTGACAGGCAGGAGAAATGTGCATAATATAGAAGTATCAATTCAATAGATCGTCCGGTAGGTAAGGCTACCACAAGGATACGGACTGCTGCCGCGGAGTAGTGGAGACACTATGAGAGGGTTTGAACAGGTTGCATCGAAAGCAAGGTGCCATCTAATGCAGTTTCACCGCCTTGTGATGCTAAAGCTTGAACGGTGGGGAAAGCTGCGCTTGGCGCGGTTTTTCATGTTGCCGCTCCCATAGCCGCGTCGCCGGACGCAGGATATGGGAGATTTTTATTTTATGCGTGCTCCGCCGCGTCATGCGCGGCAGTTTTCGGAAAGGAGGAGGACGGTATGGTCGATTTTGAAGATATGCGCGAGGATCTGCTGGAGGGAATCAGGGAGCTTCTCAAGCGAAAGCAATATGGCGCGCTGCGGCACCTGCTGTGCGATCTGGAGCCGGCGGATATCGCCTCACTCTTTGACGATCTGGATGAGGACAGCATCCCGCTGCTGTTCCGCCTTCTTCCCAAGGAGCCGGCGGCGGAGGTGTTTGTCGAGCTCGACCCCGACGCGCAGGAAATGCTGATCCGCGGCTTTTCGAACACGGAGCTTAAGGAGGTGCTCGATGAGCTGTACCTCGACGATGCGGTGGATATCGTAGAGGAGATGCCCGCGAACGTCGTCAAGCGCATCCTGAAGCACGCCGACCCCGAAACGCGCAAGAGCATCAACGAGATACTCAAGTATCCCGACGACAGCGCGGGCGCGCTGATGACGACCGAGTTCGTCGATCTGAAGCGCGACATGACCGTGGAGGACGCCCTGAAGCGCATCCGCCGCACGGGCACGGACAAGGAGACGATCAACGTCTGCTATGTGACCGATCCCGCGCGGAAGCTGCTGGGTATCGTCTCGCTGCGCACCATCCTGCTTTCGGAGGAAGATGACGTCATCGAGGATATCATGGAGACGCACGTCATCTCCGTGACGACGCTCGAGGACAAGGAGGACGTGGCGCAGACCTTCTCAAAGTACGACTTCATCGCCCTGCCGGTGGTCGACAAGGAGGACCGGCTGGTCGGCATCATCACGGTCGATGACGCCATCGACGTCATGGAGGCGGAGACGACCGAGGATATCGAAAAGATGGCGGCCATGCTGCCTTCGGATAAGCCGTATCTCAAGACGAGCGTTTTCGAGACGTTCAAGTCCCGCATCCCCTGGCTGCTGCTGCTGATGGTCTCGGCCACGTTCACGGGGCAGATCATCGCGAAGTTTGAAGACGCCCTCAGTGCCTTCGCCATCCTGACGGCCTATATCCCCATGCTGATGGATACGGGCGGAAACTGCGGCTCGCAGGCGAGCGTCACGGTCATCCGCGGTATCTCGCTCGACGAGATCGAGTTTTCCGACCTGTTCCGCGTGATCTGGAAGGAGATCCGCGTGGCGGTCATCTGCGGCGCGACGCTGGCCGCGGCGAACTTTGTCAAGCTCATGCTCGTCGATAAGCTGATCTTCGGCAACCCCATCACCATCACCGTTGCGCTCGTTATATGCCTGACGCTCGTTGTCACGGTGTTCGCGGCCAAGGTCGTGGGCTGCACGCTGCCGCTGCTTGCAAAAAAGCTCGGCTTTGACCCCGCGGTGATGGCCTCTCCCTTCATCACGACGGTCGTTGATGCCATTTCGCTGATGATCTATTTCAATTTTGCCTCGCTTTTCCTTGGAATTTAACAAAAATCATAAAAACTCTTTTCAACCCTGTTTCGGATGTGTTATGATGCATGGTGCATGGCATTGCATGATATCGGAGGGCGGCTGTGCCGGGCGCAGCCGCCTTCTTTTTTCAGGAGGATCTTCATGGAAGAAAAACTTAAAGAATATGCAAAGCTCCTCATTGAGGTGGGCTTGAACGTCCAGAAGGGGCAGACGCTCGTCATTTCGAGTCCTGTCGACTGCGCGTTTTTCGCGCGCCTGTGTGCCTCGGCCGCCTATGACATCGGCTGCCGCGAGGTCGTGATGCGTTGGACGGACGACTATTTGAACCGCGAGCGCTTTCTGCGCGCGGACGATTCTGTTTTTGATTCGCTTCCTCTCGGGCAGAAGGAATTTCTCAACGGCTACGCCGCCGCGGGCGCAGCCTACCTGAGCATCTCTGCCCGCGATCCCGAGGTATTGCGCGGCGTAGACCCCGACCGCATCACGCGTGCAAATCGCTGCGACGACGAGGTTTCCGCCTTCTACGATGCAATGATGGCGAACGTGAATCCCTGGTGTGTCGCGTCCGTTCCCATCCCGAGCTGGGCGAAGAGGGTCTTCCCCAATCTTCCCGAGCAGGAGGCGATGGACAGGCTTTGGGACGCGATCTTCGCCGCTGTCCGCATCAGCGGAAAGGGCGACGCGGTCGCGCGCTGGCGCGAGCATGTGGCGCTGCTCAAAAGCCGCATCGCAAAGCTCAACGAGCTGCACTTCACCTCGCTCTATTACCAGAACTCCCTCGGCACGAGCCTCAACATCAGGCTGCCCGAGACGCACGTCTGGGCCGGCGGGGACAACACCTGCCGCGCGGGCTTCCCGTTCGTTGCCAACATGCCGACCGAGGAGGTCTTTACCGCCCCGCTCAGAAACGGCATCGACGGTGTTGTTTACGCGGCGCTGCCGCTCGTACACAACGGCAACATCATCGAGAATTTCCACTTCGTCATCAAGGACGGCAAGATCATCGAGGCGCACGCGGAAAAGGGCGAGGACATTCTGAAAGCCGCCATCGCCGAGGACGAGGGCGCGTCGTACTTCGGC
>CAKTLD010000054.1 GCA_934572445.1 uncultured Oscillospiraceae bacterium | reverse complement strand
AGAGTGGCCAATGCCGGAAATCTGCATCGTCTTAGCCCTTTTCAGATGCCGTTTGGTATTCTGCACAATTTGACAGGGAAAAGTTCGTTGACTTTTTCGATTGAAAAATGTCATTTCATAACAGCTATTTGAAGTGGAACCTTGAGATCGGGCTTGCCGACCTGCTCGCGACGTTCAACGGCCCTATCCTCTGGGTCAGCCATGACCGTGACGAGTGCTACCGCAACTGCCGCAGCGTCTGCATGATGGAAAACGGCCAGACCGGCGAGGTTACGCCGATGGACGAGATGATCCGCCATCCGGGCAGTGTCAGCGCGGCGCGCCTCGCGGGCTGCAAAAACTTCCTCGCCGCACAGGCATGCGGGGGCGGCGTATATCTTCCCGACTGGGATGTGACGCTGCCGCTGCAAACAGGCGGGAGACCGTTTACCACGCTGGGCGTGCCCGACGGCGCGGCGGTGATCGGCGAAACGGGGCTGCGCTGCGCAGTCTGCCGCACAGTACGCGGCGTGGAGGGGGATATCCTGCTGCTGCGTCCGGTGCAGAGCCGCGTAGACGCGCCGCTGCTGCGCGTGGAATGTGACAGGGCCGCCGCAGGGACGGAGGTCTTCCTGTCGCTCGATATGGAAAAGCTCCTCCTGCTGTAAAACAGCGGAGAAGCATCAAGCTTTTGGCATAAAAGGGGGCCTTCCATTCGGAAGGCCCCCTTTGCAGTGCAAGCGCTCCTGTGGGTCGGTCCTTATTTATGCCTGCGGAGCTTCGTAGCTCACATTGTATTCATACCATTGGATACGGATGGAGCAGCGCGCACCGGCGGCGGAGAGAAAGGAGTTGACCTCACAGAAAGACCATAGCTTCGTGACAGGGTCCTGCTGGCGGATGCGCATGTTGTGCGTTTCCTGCGAGTTGGTGTAAACGGTGCCGTCGATCGCGATGCTGCTTGAAAGCGTGGTGCTGTTCATGGTTTGCGTTTCGATCGTGCTGCCGTCATAAATGGTCGTGCGGCGGACGTCCACGAGAACGGGCGCGGCGGCATCCTTCGGCGCGATACTGATGCGCAGCGCGCTGGCAGACGAGCGCTGATAGCTTAGTACAAGGTCCTTTAAGGGAATATTCAGCACGCTGTTGGCCGCGGAGAGATCGACATGGTACTCGGTGGTTGGCGCGAAAAGATTGGGCGTCAGCACTTCCTGCCCGCTGGTCTTGAAATTCAGCTTGTAGCTGAGCGGAGTATCCTCTGCGATGGTGATAACGGGCGTCTCGCCGTCTGCGCCGGCGTCGCCCTTTTCCCCCTGGATACCCTGTTCGCCGCGCTCACCGGTATCGCCTTTCTCGCCTTTTTCACCCTGCGGGCCGGTGTCGCCCTTTTCCCCTTGAATACCCTGTTCACCGCGCTCGCCGCGCTCGCCGCGCGGCCCCATTGGCCCCTGTTCACCGCGCACGCCCTGCTCGCCGCGGGGACCTTCCGGTCCCTGCGGGCCGGTCGGACCCTGAATGGTCACATAGGCCGGATACGATTCCGGTTGGCAGCAGCCGTTTCCCCGGCAGGTGCCATTGTAGTAATTCATAGCCGTCTCCCCTTCCTGAAGCTGCGGATCGCTGCCTCATCGTATGCGGCGGAGTGGGGAATGGTGCCTTTGCCGATCCTGCGCTTGAGTTATGGCGGCAAAGTGTGATATAATCAAAAAAGAAGAAATTGAAAAGAGCGTTGATCCGGTGATCAACGCCCTTTTCTTCCTGCCTGCGCGGGCCTCGGCCGCTGGGAAAGGGGCCGCCGGTCTGCGGTGGATCAAAATAACGTGCGCTCTGACGGGAGGGGAGATCTCCGCTGCCGGAGCGCGGGAGGAGAGCACCATGCTATTCGGACGGCATATCAACCGCTACTATCTGCGCCATGCGCCGCGCCTGCTGCTGGGTATGCTGACGCTGCTGGTGGTGGACTATGTGCAGCTGATCGTACCGGAGCTGTATCAGATGACGGTCAACGGCGTAAAGGACGGCTTTGTGCTGCTGGACGGCGTGCACCGGACGTTCGACATGGAATTCCTGCTCGACGAGATCTGCCGGCCGTTCATTCTGGTAATCTTTGCGCTGCTGATCGGGCGTTTTCTGTGGCGCATCTGCTTTTTCGGCGCCGGCATCCGTGTGGAGGCGGATATCCGCAGCAGGATGTTTGCCCGCTGCGAGCTTTTGTCGCAGCAGTACTACCAGCGCAACAAGGTCGGCGACCTGATGGCGCTGTTCACCAACGATCTGGAAACCGTGCAGGACTGCTTCGGCAGCGGCGTGCTGATGTTCTGCGACGCGGCGTTCCTCGGTGTGTTGGCGGTGGCAAAGATGCTGCGCATGAACGGGAGGCTGACCCTTTACTGCATGCTGCCGATGGTGTTTCTGCTGTTCGCGGCGATGGTGCTGGGACATTATATGGAGCTGCGCTGGGACAAACGGCAGGAGGCCTTTTCCGCCCTTTCCGACTTTTCTCAGGAGAGCTTTTCCGGCATCGCGGTCATCAAGGCCTTCGTCAAGGAGGGAGCGGAGCTTGCCGCGTTCCGGAAGCTGAATAAGCGGAACGAAAACGCCAACATCGCCTACACGCGCCTGTCCGTTCTGTTCAACATTTTCGTCACGCTTTTTGTTGAGGTGGTGATCTGTGTTATCCTTGGCTACGGCGGGTATCTGGCACACGAGGGCATCTTCAACGCGGGGCAGCTGGTGGAGTTTATCGGCTATTTTACTTCCATCGTCTGGCCGGTGATGGCCGTCTCGCAGCTTATTGAGATGCGCTCCCGGGGCAAGGCGTCGCTCGCGCGCATCGGCAGGCTCCTGGACGAACCGGCCGACGTGAGGGACGGCGAGGGCACCGCCGATTGCGGTACGCTGCGCGGTGAGATCGAATTTCGTGACCTGACGTTCCGCTATCCGGATGCAGCAGCCGACGCGCTGAGGCATGTCAGCGTCCACATTGCCGCGGGCGAGAATGTCGGCGTGATCGGGCGCGTTGGCTGCGGCAAGACCACGCTGGTCGACCTGATCCTGCGTACCTACAACGTGCCGGACGGCACGCTGTTTCTTGACGGGAAGGATGTGAACACGCTTACGATCGAGTCGGTACGGCGCTCTGCGGCCTATGTCCCGCAGGACAACTTCCTCTTCAGCGACACGATCTCCGGCAACATCGCCTTTGCCTCGGCGGACGGCGGGCAGGAGGAGATCGAACGCGCGGCGGTACTGGCGGGCATCCACGACAATATCATGGAATTTCCCCAGCAGTATGAAACGATGCTCGGCGAACGCGGCGTGACCGTATCGGGCGGGCAGAAGCAGCGGATCTCCATTGCGCGGGCGCTGATGAAAAACGCGCCGATCCTCATCCTGGATGATTCGGTCTCGGCGGTGGATGTGAAAACGGAGAAGACCATCCTTGAAAATCTGCGCGAAACGCGGCGCGGCCTGACGACCATCCTGATCGCGCACCGCATTTCGACCGTAGAGCAGATGGACAAAGTGATCTTTATGGATGAGGGCTGCATCGTGGATGCCGGCACGCATGCGGAACTCTGCGCGCGCTGCGCGGGCTACCGCACGATGGTGGAGCTGCAGAAGCTGGATGACGAAAGCGAGGCGAGAGATCATGCATGAATACTTTCCGCTGCTGCTGGTGGGCGGCTGCACCGGCGTGCTGTCCATCGCGTTTCTGATCGCCTATCTGTCCATCAAGGACAAAAAGGAAGCCATCGGCTTCGATCGCAATATGAAGGACAGCGAGATCGTGCGGCGGCTGCTCGTCTATGCAAGGCCCTATGCGGGGCGGTTTGTCTTCGTACTGCTGGTGATGCTCTGCTCTGTGGCCTATGACATCGCCTCGCCGCTGCTCATCGGAGAGATCGAGCGGCTTATCCAGAACGACTTTGCCATGTCGGCACTGTACCGCTATGTGGCGCTGTATGCCTCGATCCTCGCGGTATCGCTGCTGTGCACCTATGTGCAGGCCATCGTGCTGCAAAAGACCGGCATGAAGATCCTGACCGCGTTGCGCGAGGACCTCTTCACGCATATCGAGAGCCTTTCGCACGAGCAGCTGCACCACATCCCCGTCGGCAAGCTCGTCACGCGCGTGACGAGCGACACGGGCGCGATCTCGATGATGTTTACGAACATTCTGGTAAATCTCATCAAGAACGTCTTTGTGATCGTGGGCGTGCTGGCGGCGATGCTGTGCGTGAACTATATGCTGACGCTGATGATCCTGTGCTTTGTGCCGTTTATCGTGCTCTTTACGGTGATTTTCCGCAAGTTCTCGCGCAAGACCTACCGCAAGGTCAAGGACGGGACGACGGACATCAATACCTTCCTCTCAGAAAATCTCTCCGGCATGAAGGTCATCCAGATCTTCAATCAGGAGGAACGCAAGCGCGGCGAATTCGAGCGCAAAAATGAGGCGCTGCGCCGCGCGCGGATGAACGAGATCTTTGTCTTCGGCGTGTTTCGCCCGACGGTGTATATGCTGTATATCAGCTCGGTGCTATGCCTCCTGTACCTCGGCGGCCGCAGCTATATCAAGGATGCCGTGTTCCTCGGGCAGGTGATCGACGGCGGCGTTATCGTCTCGTTCTATATGTTCATCTCCAAGTTTTTCAACCCCATCCAGAGTCTGGCTGAGCAGTTCAATATCCTCCAGTCGGCCTTTGCCTCGGCGGAGAAGATATTTACGGTGTTTGACATGCAGCCGCTTGTCGTCGATGCACCGGACGCTGCCGAACTTGCGCATGTCAGGGGAGAGATCGAATTCCGCAACGTCTGGTTTGCCTACGAGGAGGAAAACTGGGTGCTGCGCGATGTGTCGTTCCGGGTCAGCGCAGGGCAGACCGTGGCCTTCGTCGGCGCGACGGGCTCGGGCAAGACGACGATCCTGTCGCTGCTGTGCCGCAATTACGATATCCAACGCGGGCAGATCCTGATCGATGGGATCGACATCCGGAGGATCAGGATATCCTCGCTGCGCCGTCACTTCGGACAGATGCTGCAGGATGTGTTCCTGTTTTCCGGCACGGTACGTTCCAATATCCTCCTGCGCATGGAGGGCGTGAGCGACGAAGAGGTCATGGCGGCCTGCCGGTACGTCAATACCGATAAGCTCATCGCGCGGCTCCCGCACGGACTGGATGAAGAGGTCCGCGAGCGCGGCAACAACTTCTCCGCGGGCGAGCGGCAGCTCATTTCGTTCGCGCGCACGCTCATCCACCGGCCGGAGGTGATGATCCTCGACGAGGCCACGGCAAATATCGACACCGAGACGGAAGTGCTCATTCAGGATTCGCTGGAAAAGCTCATGAGTATCGGTACGCTCCTGATCGTGGCGCACCGCCTGTCGACCATCCAGCATGCAGACAACATCATCCACCTTGCGCACGGCGAGATCATCGAGCAGGGCACGCACCAGCAGCTGCTGGAGGCGCGCGGCCGCTACTACGACCTCTATATGCTCCAGTATGAGCGGGAGCGTCTGGGCAGGCAGCATGAGGCGGCGCGCGGCACACCGCAGAACATCTGAACAGGAAAAAGCCCGCGGCCAGGCCGCGGGCTTTGCTTATTCTGCCGTACCTTTGCGACATTCCTCCGTGACGGCGTCGCGGAGGCGCTGCATCTGTGCGCTGCTCAGGTCGCGCGGGTAGGGCTGCGGGAGGTCAAACTCCCGTATGCTGCTGTCCGGATGCATGACGATGATCTTCTGCCCCAGCAACAGCGCTTCGTCCAGCTGATGTGTGACGAGCACGATGGTGCGCGGCATGGCCTGCTGGATGCCGAGCAGCTGCGTCTGCAGTTCACCGCGTGTAAGAAAGTCAAGCGAGGCGAAGGGCTCGTCCATCAGCAGGAACTCGGCCTGACTGGCCAGTACCCGCGCAAGGCCGAGTCGCTGCTTCATGCCTGTGGAGAGTTCCATCGGCGTGAGGTCCGCATAGTCCTCAAGCCCCACAAGGCGGACAAACTCGCGCGAGCGCTCATAGCGCTCCTCGGGCGTTTTGCCCACGCCGCAGGCCATGGCCACATTGCGCTGCACGTTCGTCCAGGTGATGACATAGGGGTCGGGGCTCAGCATGGCGCTGCGCCAGCCCTCGGGCATCAGGATCTCGCCCGCGTCGGGCGCCTCCTTGCCTGCAAGGAGCTTCAAAAGCGTGCTCTTGCCGCAGCCGCTGCGTCCTACGATCACCGTGAGCCGGCCGAGCGGGAAGGTGACGGACAGATCGCGCAGCACATGACGAGTGCGGCTCTCTTGCGCCTGACCGGTCAGGACGACCTCGGTGCTGTAGGAGGTATAGGATTTTTCAATATGCCGCAGCTGGATGCTGTCCATGCGTTCGTCCTCGATTCGTTTGTGTTTGCTGCCGGTGCGGCGGGTTTTCAAATGCGGACGCCGCCGTCTGCGGCGGATGCGTCTGCCAGCAGCGGCGCACATTCCCCCAGAAAGCGCTCCACCTGCTGTGCGCAGCGGCCCGTATAGAGCGCGGGGTCCATCACGGCGTCCAGCTCCGCGCGCGTCATGCCGAAAGCAGGGTCGTCGGCAAGGCGGTCCAGAAGATCGCACGGCTCGCCCTCCTTCATGCGCGCGGTCGCGGCCATGGAGTGCTGGCGGATCTTTTCGTGCAGGACCTGCCGGTCGCCGCCGCGCTTCACGGCCTCCATCATGATGTTCTCAGTCGCAAGGAAGGGAAGGTATTCCCGTACCGCGCGGTCGATGACCTTTTCGTTCACGCGCAGGCCGTTTGTTACGTTCTGGCACAGGCGCAGCACCGCGTCGGCGCAGAGAAAGCCCTCAGGCAGGGAAAGGCGGCGGTTCGCGGAATCATCCAGCGTGCGCTCGAGCCACTGGACCGATGCCGTCATCGGCGCGTTGGCGGCGTCCGCCATCAGATAACGGCTGAGTGAGCAGATGCGCTCGCAGCGCATGGGGTTGCGCTTATAGGCCATGGCGGACGAGCCGATCTGGCTGTCCTCAAACGGCTCCTCCACCTGCCGGTCATGCTGGAGCAGGCGGATGTCATTTGCCATGCGGTACGCGCTCTGCGCGATAGAGGACAGCGCGTTCAGGATGCGGCTGTCGGTCTTGCGCGGATAGGTCTGGCCGCAGACGGAGAAGCAGCGCTCAAAACCAAACTCCGCGGCAATGCGGCGGTTCATCTCGTCGATCCGTTCGCCGTCGCCGTCAAAGAGGTCCAGAAAGCTTGCCTCCGTGCCGGTCGTGCCGCGGCAGCCGAGGAAGCGCAGCGACCCGAGCACGAAGTCCAGTTCCTCAAGGTCTGCACGGAAGTCCTGCATCCACAGCGCCGCGCGCTTGCCCACCGTCACGGGCTGTGCGGGCTGGTAGTGTGTATAGCCCAGCGTGGGGGTGGCGGCGTGGCGGCGCGCAAACACGGCGAGATTCGCCATCACACCCAGCAGCTCGCCGCGCAGGTACAAAAGCGCGTCGCGGAAAAGGATGAGGTCAGCATTGTCGGTGACATAGCAGCTTGTCGCGCCCAGGTGGATGACGCCTGCGGCAGAGGGAGCGGCCTTGCCGTAGGCGTAGACATGCGCCATCACGTCGTGGCGCACCTCGCGTTCGCGCTGCTCGGCGACGGTATAGTCGATGTCCGTGATATGCGCGGCCAGTTCATCCACCTGCTCCTGCGTGATGGGAAGGCCCAGCTCATGCTCAGCGCGTGCGAGCGCGGTCCACAGCCTGCGCCAGGTCTGAAAGCGCATATCGGGGGAGAAGAGATGCAGCATATAGTCCGAGGCGTAGCGCGACGCCAGCGGGGATTCATAACGGCTTTTGGTCATAACAATGCCTCTTTTCATACGAGTCGTTGTCAGTTTAGCGGAAAATGAGGGGCTTGTCTACCCCTTTGCAGGGAAAAAGGGAGGATCGCGATCCTCCCTTTGGCACTTTTTTGCATCGGCTCAGCGCAGGATCAGGCTCTCGCGCTCCGCACCTACGGAAACGTAGCCGATATGGCAGCCGATGGCCTTTTCCACATACTCCACATACTGCCGCGCCGCCTCGGGCAGATCCTCCCAGGTGCGCGCACCGGAAATGTCGCACTGCCAGCCGGGCAGATATTCGAGCACGGGCTTTGCGTCCTGCAGCAGCACGGGGAAAGGAAATTCGTCCGTTTCCCTGCCGCAGAGCTCATAGCGCGCGCAGACGGGGATGCGGTCCATATAGCTCAGAATATCGAGCTTTGTCAGCGCGATGTTCGTTGCGCCCTGCGTCTGCACGCCGTAGCGTGTGGCGACAAGGTCGATCGGTCCCACGCGGCGGGGACGTCCTGTCTTCGCGCCGTATTCCGACCCCGCGTCGCGCAGCTGCTCCGCGTCCGCGCCGAACCACTCGCATACGAACGGGCCCTCGCCCACGCAGGAGGAATACGCCTTCACCACGCCCACGATCTTGTCGAGCCTTGCCGTCGGAAGACCGGAGCCTACGGGCGCAAACGCCGCCACGGCGTTGGAGGAGGTGGTGTAGGGATAGATGCCGTAGTCCAGATCGCGCAGCGCGCCGAGCTGAGCTTCAAAAAGAATGGACTTACCCTCGCTCTGCGCGTTTCTCAGGAAGCGGCCGGTGTCGGAGATGTAGGGCTTGATGGCGCCGCCGTAGGTCTCGACCCAGTCCATCAGCTCGTCCATCGTGTAACCCTTCGCGCCGTAAACGCGCGTGAGGATCAGATTCTTCCACTCAAGAAGGTCGGCAAGATGCTCTTTCAGGTGCGCAGGGTGCAGGAGCTCTCCCGCCTGCACGGTCTTTTTCTGGTATTTGTCGCCGTAGAACGGTGCGATGCCCTGCTTGGTGGAGCCGTACTTCTTATCCTTCAGGCGCGCTTCCTCCAGCGCGTCCAGCTCACGGTGCCACGGCAGCAGCAGCGACGCGCGGTCGCTGACCTTCAGGTTCTCCGGCGTGATGGTGACTCCCGCGGCGCGCAGCGTTTCCATTTCGCCCAGCAGGTTTTCACAGTCCAGCGCCACGCCGTTGCCCAGAATGTTCACAACACCGGCGCGGAAAATGCCGCTCGGCAGCAGATGCAGCGCAAATTTGCCCAGGTCGTTGACCACGGTGTGGCCCGCGTTGCCGCCGCCCTGATAGCGGACGACCACGTCATATTGGCTCGTCAGGTAGTCGACCATGCGGCCCTTTCCCTCGTCGCCCCAGTTGATGCCTACGATCGCGCAATTTGCCATGGAACTCATCCTTTCGTTTTCTGCGGCGCCGCCGCAGCAGCATTTCTTTTTTTGACCGCGTTATTATAAAACTGCCTGCGCCATAAGAGAAGTATCAATTTGTTATATTGATTATAAATGATGCTTATAATGATATCCGGAAAGCAGCTTGCATAACCGTGCCGCATCCGGTACAATAGAGCGTAGAGAGAACGGCCGCGCGGGGAGGAGAGACTGCGCGGCCGAAACGTGAGATAGGAGAGCTTACCATGAATATGGCTGTTTATCGGGCCTGTGTCGACATTCTGCACGAGGAGCTCGTGCCCGCGATGGGCTGCACCGAGCCGATCGCCGTCGCCTACGCGGGTGCGCTCGCGCGCAAGACGCTCGGCACGATGCCCGAACGCGTCGGACTGACCGTCAGCGGCAACATCATCAAAAACGTCAAGAGCGTCATCGTACCGCACACGGGCGGGCGCAAGGGACTTCCGGTCGCGGTGGCGGCGGGCGTGCGCATCGGCGATGCCGATGCGCAGCTCGAGGTACTGGCGAACGTAACGGACGAGCAGCTCCCGCTGCTGGACGATTATCTGGAGACCGCGGAGATCACGGTGACGAAGTCGCCGCTGCGCTGCCCGTTCGATATTCAGGTGCGCGTGTTTGCGGGCACAGACTCGGCCTTTGTTCAGATCGTCGGCAGTCACACGAACGTGGTGCGCGTGGAGAAAAACGGCGAGGTGCTTGCGGACAGGGCCTTTTCCGAGGAGGCGGCTCAGCCGCCCGAGAACCGGAAGCTTCTGACGGTCGAGAACATCATCGCTTTTGCCGACGAGGTCGATTTAGACGACGTGCGTGCGCCCATCGCGCGTCAGATCGAATACAACACCGCCATTGCCGAGGCGGGATTGACAGGCAAATACGGTGCAGCCATCGGAAAGATCCTGCTCGACTCCTACGGTGACAGCGTGCAGAACCGGGCAAAGGCCTGGGCTGCCGCGGGCTCGGACGCGCGCATGAACGGCTGCGAAAAGCCCGTCGTCATCAACTCCGGCAGCGGCAACCAGGGCATGACGGCTTCGCTGCCTGTCATCGTCTACGCGCGCGAGCTGCACGCAAGCGAGGAGCAGCTCTGCCGCGCGCTCGTTGTGTCGAATCTCGTCACCATCCACCTGAAAACGGGGATCGGCAGCCTTTCCGCCTACTGCGGCGCGACCAGCGCGGGCGCGGGGGCAGGAGCCGGTATCTGTTATCTCTACGGTGGGCGCTATGATGAGATCGCCCACACCATCGTCAACGCGCTCGCTATCAACTCCGGTATGCTCTGCGACGGCGCGAAGGCGAGCTGTGCGGCAAAGATCGCCTCGGCGGTCGAGGCGGGGCTGCTCGGCATGCAGATGTACCGCCACGACAGCCAGTTTTACGGCGGCGACGGCATCGTCGTCAAGGGCGTGGAGAATACGATCCGTGCTGTGAGCGATATCGCGCGCGACGGCATGCGCGAAACGGATAACGAGATCATTCGGCTGATGATCGGGGAGGATGCGAAGAGATGAAAATCTTGGTCACGGGCTTTACGCCGTTCGGCGGCGAAACGGTCAACCCTTCATGGGAGGCGGTGCGCCGCCTGCCTGACTGCATCGGGGGAGCGGAGCTCATCAAGCGTGAAATTCCGACGGAGTTTGACGGTTCCTGCGCCGAGCTGTGTGCGCTGCTCGAAGAACTGCAGCCCGATGCGGTGCTCTGCGTCGGTCAATACGGCGGCGCAAACTGCATCCGCGTCGAGCGCGTGGCCGTCAATCTGCGCGATGCGCGCATCGCCGACAACGCGGGCGCTCAGCCGACGGACAAGCCGGTCGTGACCGACGGCCCGGACGCCTATTTTGCGACGATCCCGACACGGAAGGTTGTCGATGCCCTGCGCGGGCAGGGAATCCCCGCCCAGCTTTCGTACTCGGCGGGCACATTCGTGTGCAACAACCTTCTGTATTGCGCGCTGTATGAGCGCGCGCGAAAATACCCCGCCATGCGCTGCGGATTTGTCCATGTGCCATTTCTGCCCGAACAGACGAGAGACGGCAATGCACCGAGCATGAGCTTGGCGCTGATGGTCAAGGCCATGAGCATTGCGGCGGAAATCGTTGCCGCAGATGTGAGGCAGGCTTAACGGAAGATGGAACAAGGCCCGCGGCGGGATTTTTCCGCTGCGGGCCTTGCTGCATAAAAATGGATTTATTATATATAAAATTGTGGGATCATTCCCACTCCGCTACTGAAATCTTATCCATACTGTATTCAGCAGCTTTGTATTATTTTTATTCTACATGCTGTATCTATTTTACGCTTTATTTTCGTGGTAAAGTAGTATAAGCGTCGTTTCAGCATCGCATCAAAAGAAAGGCGGTGAAGAATATGCCAGAATCCAGAGAAGAAATGCTGCACTCCACAGCGAAGGCTCGCGAACAGGTAATGATTGACCGGCTGTTAGAGTCTTTTTACAAGCACAAAGATGAAATCCTAAAGGCAACACAGGAGAAAAAGGATTAACCCCTAAATATCACATCGTTATGGTATGCCAATGCCTCTTTATTAGGATAAAACCTTTCAGGCAAAATAATTGTCTCGCCTTCAAGGTCAATGAGCCATCGCTTTGTAAAGCTGTCCTTCTGCTCTCGAACCTGTGTTGACACATGAATTTTATAATCTGGCGTTACCGTAATAAGCCCACCGTCAAACGCTTTATCATAAAAGGTATTGAGCAGCAGTCCATTTGTGGGGTCGGTTCGCTCTGAGGTCGTGCGGCAACTCCGGAACGGTTTGATATGACTTGCAACAAGCATAGCCGGCAAGGTCATGCCGGAAATACTGGAGTAGTACCCTGTAAGTGCAGTCGCAAAATCCCCAAAAATCTGTTAAACTGAAAGAACAGAGATGGAGGGAAT
>CAKTLD010000053.1 GCA_934572445.1 uncultured Oscillospiraceae bacterium | reverse complement strand
CCCGCGCAGCTCCGCGCGGCGCGGCGCGAGATCACGATGATCTTCCAGCGCTTCAACCTGCTGATGCAGCGAAACTGCCTCGCTAACGTCTGCTTCCCGATGGAGCTTTCCGGATTGCGGGGAGAGAAGAAGTGGCGCGAGCAGCGGGCACTGGAACTCCTCGACATCGTGGGGCTCAAGGATAAGGCCAAGGTCTACCCCGCCCAGCTCTCCGGCGGTCAGCAGCAGCGCGTCGCCATCGCCCGCGCGCTTGCAACAGACCCGAAGGTCCTGCTCTGCGATGAGGCGACCAGCGCGCTCGACCCCAAGACCACACGCCAGATTCTTGAGCTGATCGGCGACATCAACCGCAAGCTCGGCATCACCGTCGTCATCATCACGCACCAGATGAGCGTGGTGAAGGAGGTCTGCAACCATGTCGCCATTTTGGATGACGGCGAGGTCGTGGAGGAGGGGCTGGTCTCCACCGTCTTCTCCGCACCGAAGTCCGCCGCGGCGCGCCATCTTGTTTTTCCGCGCGGCGCGGACATGGATGTTTCCGACCCCCTGCATGAGCGCCGCATCCGCCTGATCTTCCGCAGCGCGAAGACGACCGCCATCCCGCTGGTCGCCCGGCTTGCGACCGAGGAGGGCGTGAACGCCAATGTCATTTCCGCCACCACGCAGAAGCTTTCCGAGGAGGTCTACGGCAGCATGCTGCTGGGCGTCCCGAACGCGCAGTTCGAAAGCGCGATGACATTTCTCAAGGGTATTGAAAATCTTCAGGTAGAGGAGGCAAGCGTCGATGTACAGTAATCTCTTTTCCGCAGAATCCGTCGCGGAGCTGACTGCCGCCATGCAGACGCAGTTTCCCATGGCGGTCTGGGAGACGTTCTATGTCACCGTTCTCTCCACCGTGCTTGCTATCGTGCTGGGCCTGCCGCTCGGCGTGCTGCTGGTGGTGGGGGAGCAGGACGGCGTGCTGCCGCTGCCGCGCTGGCTGATGAGCGTACTGAATGTTGTCATCAACCTGCTGCGCTCGATCCCGTTTCTGATCCTGATGATCATGGTCTTCCCGCTCTCGCGTCTGATCATCGGCACGACCGTCGGCACCACCGCGACTATCGTTCCGCTGGTCGTGGCGGCGTTCCCGTTCGTTGCGCGGCTCGTCGAGAGCAGCCTGCGTGAAGTCGACCCCAACATCATCGAGGCTGCGCAGAGCATGGGCGCTGCGCCCATGCAGATCATCTGCAAGGTCATGATCCCCGAGAGCGTCCCGTCGCTCCTCCAGAACTTCACCATCGCGCTCACGACCATCCTCGGCTATTCGGCCATGAGCGGCATTATCGGCGGCGGCGGCCTCGGCAAGATCGCCATTGACTACGGCTACTATCGCTATAAATACCTTGTGATGTTCGCGGCCGTCGTGCTGCTCATCATTCTGGTGCAGATATTCCAGTCTCTCGGCACGCGTCTCGCCCTCAAGAGCGACAAGCGGCTCAAAAAGTAAAAAGGACATATCCTCTCGAGCGCTCCGGCCTTTCGGCCGGAGCGTTTTTTGGCAGATTGTGCAGATTGCCTGAAAAAATACAGATGATTTTTGCAGGAAAAATGCAGCGAAAATTGCAAAATGGCTTGTAAAAAGGGGATCATACTGCTATAATAAAACCAATCTTATGCACGATCCGATTTGATTTGCATAATCTGCACGGAGAAATTGCGTGAATACCTTTCAGGAACTTTTCCAGTCGATGGACTGGACCGCGCTGACCGATGCGCTTTTGCGCGTGTTCGGCGTCTTTTTATGCCTGACGGTGCACGAGACCTGCCATGGCCTCGCAGCCTACGCCCTCGGCGACCCGACGGCCAAGCGCGCCCACCGCTTGAGTCTCAACCCCCTGCACCATATCGACTGGTTCGGCTTTGCCGCAATGTTGCTCGTCGGCTTCGGCTGGGCCAAGCCCGTGCCGGTGGATATGCGCTATTTCAAAAAACCGAGACAGGGCATGGCGCTTACGGCGCTGGCAGGGCCGGTCTCCAATTTCCTGCTGGCCGTTTTGCTGCTGTTCGGCGCGCGCATCGCGTATCATCATTATGTCGATACCGTATTTTGCAACGGGCTTCTCAGCTTTCTTGCGATGACGGCGTGCATGAGCATCGGCCTGGGGCTTTTCAACCTTATTCCCATTTCTCCGCTCGACGGCTCGAAGGTGCTTTTTGCGTTTCTGCCGGATGCGGCGTATGAAAAGCTTATGCGCTATGAAAAATACGGCATGATCGTGCTGCTCGTGCTGGTCTGGCTCGGCGTGGGGGACAATCTGCTCAGTACCGCCATCTACCGCGTATATGCCTTCCTGGTAAATCTGATAGTGAGATAAACGAAACGTATGGACAATCCCGTTTTCAAGCTGGAGAGTGTGGTCCACGAGCGCAGCGCGGAAACGCTGCAGGACTTTGAAGGTCCGCTTGACCTGATCCTTTTCCTGCTCTCAAAAAATAAAATAGAGATCCAGGATATCCCCATCGCGCTGATCCTGGATCAGTACCTTGCCTATCTCGAGCAGCGCAAGCAGCTTGACCTGGAGGTCGCAAGCGAGTTCATCACGATGGCGGCACACCTGATGTATATTAAGACGAGGATGCTGCTCTCTCTTGAGGATGAACAGGCGCAGAGCGAGATGGACGAGCTGATCGCATCGCTTAAAGAGCGTCAGCAGAAGGATACCTACCTTCGCGTCAAAACGCTGACGGAGACGCTGGGGCCCATGGGCGAGTTTGGCCGCAGCATCATGACGCGTGCGCCGGAGCCCATGCAGCGCGGGAGGATCTATGAATACGATCACGAGAAGGCGGACCTTGTGCTGGCCATGCAGTCGATCCTTGAGCGCGGCGAGCAGCTCGGCGCGCCGCCCAGCGCGGCGCTGAGCGAGATCGTGCGCCGTGAGCCGTATCCCGTCAAGGGCAAGGCGGAGGAGATCCTGCACCGGCTGAAGGAATTCGGCATGACGCGTTTTCGCCTGCTGTTCCGCGGCAGCCGCAGCCGCAGCGAGATCGTGGCCACGTTCATTGCCGTGCTTGAGCTTTGCCGTGAGAAGATCATCCGCCTCGCCGGTTCCGATACGGACTGTACCGTGGAGTGCGACGAAAACGCGCCCAAAACCATCAATTTGTGAGGAGATATCATGTCTTTGGAATCTTTGGACCTGCGCGAGGTCGAGGCGGCGATGGAGGGCATCCTATTTGCCAGCGGCGAGCCGCTGGGCATTGACCGCATCTGCATTGCGCTGGAACTGGACCGGCCCACGGCCGAGCAGGTGCTGCAGAAGCTTGCTGACCATTACGCCTATGAGCGCCGCGGCATCCGCCTTGTGCGCATGGACGACGCCTATCAGCTTTGCTCCGCGCCGGACTATGCGGAGGTGATCCGCAAGGCCTTTGAGATCCGCAAGACCGCCAAGCTTTCCCAGCCTGCGCTGGAGGTGCTGACGATCGTTGCCTACTATCAACCCACGACCCGCGCTTATGTCGATCAGGTCCGCGGGGTGGACAGTTCATACACTATGGGCCTGCTGCTGGAGCGCGGGCTGATCGAAGAGTGCGGAAGGCTTCAGGTACCCGGGCGGCCCCGCCTGTACCGCACGACGAAAAAATTCCTGCGCGATTTCCACCTGGGCTCGCTCGAAGAGCTGCCTGAAATGCCGGGCCTTGAGGCTGACGGCCAGCTCCGCATGACGGAGGACGGCACGATCCTTGATCCCAGCTCGCTGGAGCCGCAGGGGGAGCAGAAGAAAAACGCGGACGCCTGACGTCCGACACATGACAGGGAGGTGGTCGATTGACTGCGCTGAAAGTGATCGGGATCATTGTGCTGCTCCTGCTTCTCATCGCTCAGATCCGCGTGGGTGCTGAGGTGCGTTTCGGGAAGGAACTTGTCGTGAAGCTGCGCATCGGCCCCGTCCGCAAGACGATCGTCCCGAAGGACGAAAAGCCGTCCGGGAAGCAGAAGGAAGCGAAGAAAAAGGATGAAACGGCGGAGAAAAAGCCCCAAAAGAAACGCTCCCTGCCGAAGCCAACCTTCCACGAGCTGACAGATCTGGTGTCCACAGCCTTTTCTGCACTGGGGGCGATGCTGCGCAGCGTTTGCCGCCGCCTCCGCATCGACCCGCTGGAAATATTCGTCACCTTCGGCGGCGCGGACCCCGCGGATATCGCGCAGACCTACGGCTACGCCAGCGCCGCGATGTGGACGCTGATGCCGCGCGCGGAAGCGCTGTTCAACATCCCGCATCCCTCGCTGCACCTGCGCATGGATTACAATACGGAGAAAACGCACGCGGAGGGGACCGTTGGCCTGAGCGTGCGCATCGGCGATATTTTCGCTATCGTGTTCGCGCTTGCCATTCCGCTGCTGAAGTGGTTCCTGCGCTTTAAAAAGGCGCACAGAAACGACGCGCCGCCCACGCACAAGGGGGCGGACGCTGCAGGAGAAGAGCAGGAAGACGATAATACGCAAGAGCAAACAGAAAAACTGTCAGCATAGAAGAGAAAGGAAGAACACCATGGAAAATCTTGAGAAGAAGGCCCCCCTGAACGATCTCATGGATACGGCGATGGGCAAGATCCGCGAGATGGTCGATTCCAATTCCATCATCGGCGAACCGATCACCACGCCAGACGGCGTGACGGTCATCCCCATCTCCCGCGTCAGCTTCGGCTTCGGCTCCGGCGGCGGCGACTACGGCACAGCGAAGACCAATTTTGGCGGCGGCGCCGGCGCTGCTGTCAAGATCGACCCCGTTGCGTTCCTGATCGTCAAGGACGGTATTACCCGCGTGATGCCCGTGGCCGTTCCGGCGGTCGCTACGGTCGACCGCGTGCTCGACCTCGTGCCCGAGGTTATGGACCGTGTGGAGAATTTCATCAACAAAAAGAAGGAAGAGAAAGAAATCTACTGATTTCGGTTATAATAGGATCATTCTGCTTTGAAGGAGTGGTCCTATGCCGCGGCAAGTGCGCCGAATCATCGCCTTTTCCCTTGCTGTGCTTTGCGTGACAAGCGGTATCGCTTGTCACGCTTCCGCGCCGCAGACCTCTGCCGCCGCCTTTATCCTGATGGATGCGGACAGCGGGCGGGTGCTGGTTTCGCGGCAGGAAACGCAGGAGCGAAGCATCGCCAGCACCACGAAGATCATGACCTGCCTTGTCGCGCTGGAGCACAGCGGGCTCAGCGACCGGGTCACGGTCAAAAGGGAGCATCTGCGCGAGGGCTCGTCGATGTATCTTTTCGAGGGCGAAACGCTCACGATGGAGGAGCTGCTCTATGGGCTGATGCTGCCCTCCGGCAACGATGCGGCGGAATGTATCGCGGCCTATTGCGGCGGATCGGGCGGCAGTGCGCAGTTCGTCGCCTGGATGAATGAAAAGGCGGCTGCGCTCGGCATGACGCACACATCGTTTGCCAATCCCAGCGGGCTCGATGAGCAGGGGCACCATTCCTGCGCCCTTGATATGGCGCGCCTTGCGGCGCACGCCATGCAGGACCCTACGTTTGCGCGCATTGTATCGACACGCACGGCCAGTGTCGGCACGCGCACGATGACCAATCACAATAAGCTGCTCGGCGCATATTCCGGCTGTGTCGGTCTCAAGACCGGATATACCGGTGATGCGGGCCGCACGCTCGTCACCTGTGCCGAGCGCGATGGTCTGCGCCTGATCGCTGTCACGCTCTGCGACGGCTGCGACTGGGACGATCACGCCGCACTGTACGACTATGGCTTTTCGGCCTATCACAGCGCATTCGGTGCAAAGAAGCATGCACAATACGGCGCGGTGACGGTGGGCGGCACGTCGGTTCCCGCCGTGGCGGTCGAGGACTTCCGGTATCCGCTTGCTGAGGGCGAGGCGCTCACCACACGCGCGGAGCTTCCGCAGTCGATGGCTGCGCCGGTGCAGAAGGGGCAGAGGCTCGGCGAACTGGTGATCCTCTGCGGAGGGGAAGAGGTCGGGCGCGTGGAGCTTGTGAGCGCCCGTGCGGCTGTGCAGCCGGTGCCGCCGACGGAAAACAAAACGGCAAAAAGAGAGTCACTTGCGGAGAAGCTGTGGGATCTGCTTTCCGCGTGAGGAGGGGAACGGCCCTGGCAGAGGAGAGAATACAAAAGCTGATCGCCGAGGCGGGGCTGTGCTCCCGCCGCACGGCGGAGCAGTGGATCGCCGAGGGACGCGTGCGTGTAAACGGCGGGACCGCCCTGATCGGACAAAGGGCCGATCCGGCGCATGATGCGATCACCGTGGACGGCACGCCGCTCGCACAAAACGAAAAAAAGCGGTACCTGATGCTCAACAAGCCGCGCGGCTATGTCTGTACGCTTTCCGATGAAAAGGGGAGACCGACGGTCGCGGAGCTGGTAAAGGACTGTGGGACGCGCGTTTACCCGGTCGGCCGGCTGGACCTCGATTCCGAGGGCCTGCTGCTGCTGACCAACGACGGCGAATGGATGCAGCAGATGCTCCATCCGCGCTATGAGGTCGATAAGACCTATCATGTCACCGTGGCGGGAGAGACGGCGGACGCCGACAAAAGGCTCGCGGCGATGACAGAGCTGGACGGCGAGCCCATCCGGCGCGCCAGAGTGCGCGTACTGCGCAGCGGGAGAGAGACTGCGCTGCTCGCCATCACCATCCATGAGGGAAAAAACCGGCAGATCCGGCGTATGTGCGCCTTCTGCGGGCTGCATGTGAAGAAGCTCCGGCGCGTACGCGAACACACGCTCAGCCTCGGCGATCTGCCCAGCGGCAGGTGGCGGGAGCTGACGGAGCAGGAGCTCGCATCCACAAAAAACAAATGACAGAGGCGGTATTATGACGAAGAACATTCTACATAACATCGAAAAAAATATGAGCAGCTTTTCCAAGGGGCAGAAGCTCATCGCGCGCTTCATCCTGGAAAACTATGACAAGGCGGCGTTCATGACGGCCAGCAAGCTCGGCAAGACCGTACAGGTCAGCGAGTCGACGGTGGTGCGTTTTGCCACCCAGCTCGGTTATGAGGGCTACCCCAGCATGCAGCGCGCGCTGCAGGAGATGATCCGCGGCAAGCTGACGAGCATCCAGCGTATCCAGGCGTCCGACGGAGAGCTTGCGGGCTCGGACCTGATGACGAACGTTCTCCAGCGTGACATGGAAAAGATCCGCATGGCCATCGACCAGACCGAGGGCGCGGAGTTTGACCGCGTGGTCGATACGATCATCGGCGCGAAAAAAATCTACATCGTGGGCTTCCGTTCCTCCTCGTTCCTTGCGGGCTATCTGAATTTTTACTTCCGCCTGATCTTCGACAATGTCGTGCAGGTGCAGGGCGGGGCCGCGGGCACGTTCGACCAGATCTTCCGCGTTTCTCCGGGCGATGTGGTCATCGGCATCTGCTTCCCGCGCTACAGCGAGCTGGCGCTCAAGACCATACATTTTGCCAAGGACCGCGGTGCGACGATCGTCGGCGTGACCGACAGCGAGATGTCGCCGATCAACCAGATGTCGTCCTGCTCGCTGCTGGTGCGCAACGAAATGATCTCCTTTGTCGATTCGCTCGCTGCGCCCATGAGCATGCTCAACGCGCTCATCCTCGCTGTGGCGAACAAGAAGGGCGCGGACATCGCCTCCACCTTCTCCGAGCTCGAGCATGTGTGGGAGCGCTTCGGCATTTTCGGAAAGGTCGAGGATGAATAAGCCGCTCGTCGTCATCGGTGGGGGAGCTGGCGGTATGATGGCCGCCATCTGCGCCGCGCGTTCGGGCGCGGACGTTACGCTGCTTGAGCCGAACGAACGTCTGGGCAAGAAGGTGAATATCACCGGCAAGGGCCGCTGCAACGTGACGAATGAAAGCGGCTGCGAGGAGCTTCTTGCCCATGTGCCGCAGAATCCCCGCTTTTTATATTCTGTCTTTTCCCGCTTTGACGGGTACGATGCCATCGCCTTTTTTGAAGGGATCGGTGTACCGCTCAAGGTCGAGCGGGGAAAGCGGGTTTTCCCGGTGTCTGACCGGTCATTCGATGTGACCGCCGCGCTTGAGCGTGAGCTCAGGCGGCAGCACGTCCGGCTCGTGCGTGACCGTGTGCTCAATGTTTTGGCGGAGGATGGGCATATCGCCGCCGTCAGGGGCGAAAAGGGGGAGTATGCTGCCTCTGCCGTCGTTCTGGCGACGGGCGGGCTTTCCTATCCGGCAACAGGCTCGACGGGTGACGGCTTCCGCATGGCGGAATCGCTCGGCCACACGGTTACGCCGCTGCGTGGCTCGCTTGTGCCGCTGCGGGCGGACGGCTGCGCGGAGCTGCAGGGCCTGAGCCTGCGCAACGTCAGTCTGACGGTCTATGAGAACAACAAGAAGATCCACACGGATTTCGGCGAGATGCTCTTCACGCACTTCGGCGTGAGCGGGCCGCTCGTCCTGTCGGCGAGCGCGCACATGCGGCATTTTGACAAAAAGCGGTACCGGCTGGAGATCGACCTCAAGCCCGCGCTCGACGAAAAGGCGCTCGACAGGCGCCTGCTGTCCGATTTCGAAAAGTACGCTAACAGCGACTTTCACAATGCGCTCGGCGCGCTCCTGCCGCAGAAGCTGATCGACGTGTTCGTCAGTCGCTCCGGTATCCCGCCGCATCAGAAGGTGCATGAGATCACGCGCGCCCAGCGTGAAACGATCCGCACGCTGCTCAAGCGCTGGACGGTCGATGTCACCGCGCCTATGCCGGTGGAGAACGCGATCATCACCTCCGGCGGAGTCAGGGTAGGGGAGATCGACCCGAGGACGATGGCATCGAAGAAGGTCGCGGGACTCTACTTTGCGGGTGAAATGATCGATGTGGATGCCTACACGGGCGGATTCAACCTCCAGATCGCCTGGGCGACCGGCAAGGCGGCAGGCGAGGCGGCAGCCGCTTATCTGCAAGAGCAATAAAGCAATATTACTTTACAGAAAAGATGATAAGAAAAGCATGAAAGAACACTATTCCATTGCTGTTGACGGCCCCAGCGGAGCGGGCAAGAGCACGCTCGCCCGGGCCATCGCCACGGAGCTTGGTATCCTCTATGTTGATACCGGCGCCATCTATCGTACTATCGGCTGCGCGGTCTTTGCCCGCGGGCTTGATCCGAAGAATGAGCAGCAGGTCGCGCCGCTGCTGCCGCAGCTCACGATCCGCATGAGCTACGGGGAAGACGGGCTGCAGCACATGTGGCTCGATGGCGAGGATGTGACGCAGAAGATCCGCCTGCCGCAGATCTCTATGTACGCCTCCGACGTGTCGGCAATGCCGACGGTGCGGGCCTACCTTCTTGAGATGCAGCGTGATACCGCGCGCAGAAACAGCGTCATTATGGACGGGCGTGATATCGGTACCGTGGTGCTGCCGGACGCTGACGTGAAGATATACCTCACGGCGTCCGCGCAGGAGCGCGCCCGCCGCCGCTGTCTGGAGCTTGAGGGCCGCGGCACGCCGAAGCCCTATGAGGAGGTGCTGCGCGAGATCAACGAGCGTGACGAGCAGGATATGCACCGCGCGGCAGCTCCGCTGCGCTGCGCGGAGGATGCCGTGCGCGTGGATACCTCCGCGCTTGATTTTGACGCGAGCAGGGAAGCGCTGCTGCGCATCATTCGGGAGAAACTGCAATGAGGATACTATATACCATCGCCTGGGTGCTCGGGCGCGTGCTGCTGTGGCTTTACCGTGTGGAGGTCCGGGGCGTGAAGGAGCTGCCGAAAAACAGCGTGCTGCTCGGCCCCAACCACGCGAGTGACATTGACCCCGTGCTTATCGCCCTGTGCCTGCCGCTGAATTATCACATGCATTTTATGGCCAAGGCCGAGCTTTTTGAAAACCCCGTGACCGGACGGCTGCTGCGTGCGCTCGGCGCGTTTCCCGTCCAGCGCGACGGGAAGGATATCCAGTCCGTCAAGACCGCGATGCAGGTGCTCCACAAGGGAGAAAACCTGCTGATTTTCCCCGAGGGGACTACGATCCACGGCGGTATCGGCTATCACGACGGGCTGCCAGCCCATGCCCATGCGGGGATTGCTATGATCGGTGTGCGCACGGGCGCTTCGCTCGTGCCGGTCTTTTGCGACGGGGAAAAAAAGCTCTTCCGTAAAACGCGCATCTACTTCGGCGAGCCGCTCGTGCCCGAGGTCACGGGACGCCGCGGCACATCTGAAGAGCTGCAGGCCATCGCCGACGAGCTGCTGCGCAGAGCCTATGCTCTTGGCGGCCAGCAGGTGGGGGGCGCGCCGCTGTGAAAGTGATTCTGGCAAAGACCGCGGGCTTCTGCTACGGCGTGGAGCGCGCGGTCCGTCTTGCGCGGGAGACCGCACGCACGCGCGGCGGAGCGATGCTCGGCAGCGTGGTACACAATGCGGGCGTGGTGCATGAGCTTGAAGCGCTCGGTATGCGCCTGATCGCGGCTCCTGAGCAGGCGGAAGCGGGAGAGACCGTTCTTATCCGGGCCCACGGCGAGCCAAAGGCAGCGCTTGAAGCGCTGCGCGCGCGGGGGGCGGAGGTCGTCAGCGCTGTGTGCCCGCATGTTGACCGCATCCGCACGCTCGCGGAGGAAGCGGAGCGCGAGGGGCGGCAGGTTGTGATCATCGGTGAGCGCGCGCATCCCGAGGTGCGGGGCATCGCGGGCTGGTGCCGCGCGCCGCTCATCTTTGAATCGGCGCAGGAAGTTGCCGATCACCTCGAAAAACATCCGGAATTTGCCAGTTTACCCAGTATCGTGCTCGCGCAGACGACCTGTATTCGTGCGCTTTGGGAAAGTTGCGTGAAAATTCTAAAAAAAGAGTGTACAAATCTGAAAATCAATGATACAATATGCAATGCTACGCAGAAACGTCAGACTGAGGCGGCAGAGCTTTCCGCCAGGGTCGACGCGATGGTGGTCGTGGGCGACCGCAGAAGCGCCAATACGAGGCATTTGACCGAGATTTGCAGAGAGAACTGCGGCAAGGTCATTCAGATCGAGTCCGCAGACGAGCTCTCACCGGAGTTCTTCTCCGGATGCCGTGAGGCGGGGCTGACGGCCGGTGCGTCCACTCCTGCGAGTATCATTATGGAGGTATTAACAACAATGACGGAAGAAATCATCAACAACACCCCTGAGACCAGCGAATCCTTTGAAGAACTGCTTGAAAAATCTTTCAAGACTCTAAATACAGGAGATAAGGTGACCGGTATCGTCACTGCCATCGGTACGACCGAGGTGCAGGTCGATGTCGGCTGCAAGCAGGCCGGCTACATCCCCGTTTCCGAGCTGAGCAGCGACCCCGATGTCAAGCCCGAAGACGTCGTCAAGGTCGGCGATGAGATCGAAGCCTATGTCGTCCGCGTCAACGATGTGGAGGGCTATGCCACCCTTTCCAAGAAGCGTCTCGACGCTGTCAAGCTGTGGGAAGACATTGAGAACGCCGTGGAGAACAAGACCGTTCTCGAAGGTACCGTGACCGAAGTGAACAAGGGCGGCGTCGTCGTTTCTGTCAAGGGCGTGCGCGTGTTCGTTCCCGCCTCCCAGAGCGGCCTGCCCAAGGATTCCGATCTGGGCCAGATGGTCAAGCAGAAGGTCCAGCTCCGCGTGACCGAGGTCAACCGTGCCCGCCGCCGTGTGGTCGGCTCCATCAAGTCCGTTCTGAACGAGGCCCGTCAGGCTGCCCAGGCTGCCATTTGGGAGAATATTGAAATCGGCAAGCACTATGACGGTATTGTCAAGTCCATGACCTCCTACGGCGTGTTCGTCGACATCGGCGGCGTGGATGGTATGGTCCACATCTCCGAGCTGAGCTGGAGCCGCATTAAGAATCCCGCCGAGGTCGTTTCCATCGGCGATCATCTCGACGTGTACGTCATCTCCTTCGATCCCGAGAAGCACAAGATCTCTCTCGGCGTCAAGGATCGCACCCAGAATCCCTGGGATGTGTTCATGAACACCTACAAGGTCGGCGACGTTGCCAACGTCCGCATCGTCAAGCTGATGACTTTCGGCGCATTCGCTGAAGTCGTTCCCGGCGTGGACGGCCTGATCCACATCTCCCAGATTGCTGACCGCCGCATCGACAAGCCCTCCGACGTTCTGTCCGAAGGCCAGATGGTCGACGCCAAGATCACCGCGATCGA
>CAKTLD010000052.1 GCA_934572445.1 uncultured Oscillospiraceae bacterium | reverse complement strand
GAGGCCAAGGCCGCCACCATGGCGATCGCCGAGATGAACGGTCCTGTCTACATGCGCCTTGCGCGCCTTGCCACCCCCGTTTTCGAGGGCGACATGGTCAAGCCCTTTGAGATCGGCAAGGCCAACGTCCTGCGCGAGGGCAAGGATGTCGCGATCTTCGCGACCGGCCTGATGGTCAGCGAATCCCTCGCCGCCGCGGAAAAGCTCGCCAAGGAGGGCATCGACGCTGCCGTCATCAACATCCACACCATCAAGCCCATCGACGCCGAGTGCGTGACGAAGTATGCCGAAAAGTGCGGCAAGGTCATCACCGTCGAGGAACACAGCGTCATCGGCGGCCTGGGCGATGCCGTGGCCGACGTGCTCATGGGCAAGGTTAACTGCAAGTTCCACAAGATCGGCGTGAATGACCGCTTCGGCCAGTCCGGCAAGGCGGCGGACGTGCTGCGCGAATACGGCCTGACGGCCGACCAGATTGCCGAGACCGTCAAGGAAAACATCTGATGAACACCGAGTCCGAGTGCGTCGACATGACGGAAATGCTGCGCCGCGGCACAGGCCGCCTGCTCTACGACGGAGCGGAAGGCTCTATCGTCCTCAGCACAGACGGTACATTTCTGCTGAGCGATGTGCAGGACGGCGCACTGCTGTGCGAAAAGATCCGTGCGCTCTGCCCCGCTGTCCCGCAGCTGTTCACCGTCAAAAGCGACGACGCCGCGTCGGCGCTGATGCAGGAATTTTCGCTGCATGATTCCATGCGCTGCACGCAGTGGGTCTATGAAAAGTGCGAGCCGCCCTGCGCCGTCACGGCGGACATTTCCCCGCTGACGCAGGAGCATGCGGCGTTGGCTGCGTCCGTCTATCACGACGGCGGCGGCGCGTACATCCGTGACCGCATTGAGCACGGCGCACTCTGGGGCGTTTTCGAGGGCGACGAGCTCGCAGGCTTCGCCGGTTTTCACGACGACGGCAGCATGGGTATGCTGGAGGTTCTTCCTCCCTTCCGCCGCCGTGGGTACGCCGCACAGCTTGAAGCATTTCTGATCGCCGCGGCACTCAAAGAAGGACGCACCCCGTACTGCCATGTGGTCGACGGAAATGAAGCGTCACTCCATTTACAGCGAAAAATTGGACTCATCTGCGCGCGTTTGTCCGCAATTTGGATCGATTAAGCAAGAAAGGAGACAAAGCATCCGGTTTTGTCTCCTTTTTTATAACATCGGTTAGAATGATCCACTTGAAAACGCGCAAAAAAGTGTGAAATTACCTCTTGCATTATTTGGTTCCTGTGCTACAATACAAATAGTACCAAACGTACCAATCATTTGAAATAACTTTTGAAAAAGGAGAAAATATTATGCCGCTCGTAACATCTACCGAAATGTTCAAAAAGGCCTATGACGGCGGATACGCCATCGGCGCGTTCAACGTCAACAACATGGAGATCGTTCAGGGCATCACCGAGGCCTGCCAGGAAGAGCACGCGCCCGTGATCCTGCAGGTCAGCAAGGGCGCCCGCGCCTACGCGAACCACACCTATCTCGTCAAGCTCGTCGAGGCTGCCGTGGAGTGCTGCCCCGACATTCCCATCGTACTGCATCTGGACCACGGCCCGGACTTCGAGACCTGCAAGAGCTGCATTGACGGCGGCTTTACCTCCGTCATGATCGACGCCTCTTCCAAGCCCTTTGCCGAGAATATCGAGATCACAAAGAAGGTCGTTGAGTACGCGCATGACCACGGTGTCGTGGTCGAGGCCGAACTCGGCACCCTCGCCGGTATCGAGGACGAGGTCAAGGTCGCCGCGCACGAGGCGTCCTACACCCATCCCGAGGAGGTCGAAGAGTTCGTCTCCAAGACCGGCTGTGACTCCCTGGCCATCGCCATCGGCACCAGCCACGGTGCTTACAAGTTCAAGCCCGAGCAGTGTACTGTGAACGAGCAGGGAATTCTTGTTCCTCCCCCGCTGCGCTTTGACGTGCTGGAGGAGGTCTCCAAACGCCTGCCCGGCTTCCCCATCGTGCTGCACGGCTCCTCTTCCGTCCCGCAGGAGTATGTCAAGATGATCAACGCCCACGGCGGCAAGATGCCCAACGCCATCGGCGTGCCCGAGGACCAGCTGCGTCAGGCGGCAAAACTCTCCGTCTGCAAGATCAACATCGACTCCGACCTGCGCCTCGCCATGACCGGCACGATCCGTCAGTTCATGGATGAGCATCCCGACAAGTTCGATCCGCGCGAGTATCTCAAGCCCGCCCGCGCCAACATCAAGGAGCTCGTCCGCCATAAGCTCATCGACGTGCTCGGCTGCGCCGGCAAGGCGTAAGCAAAAAGGGAGGATAACTACCATGAAAGAACTGAAAGGCGCCTGCATCATCGGTCAGTCCGGCGGTCCGACCTCCGTCATCAACGCCAGCGCTTACGGCGTGATCCGCACGGCGCTCGACTCCGACTGCATCACTAAGGTCTATGGTGCGGAACACGGCATCAAGGGTGTGCTCGCCGACCGTCTGTTCGACATGAGCCAAGAGGATCCGAAGGAGTTGGAGCTTCTCAAGTATACCCCCTCCTCTGCGCTCGGCTCCTGCCGCTATAAGATCGCGGACCCCGATGTGGACGATACGGATTATAAGCGCATCCTCGAGGTCTTCAAGAAGCATGACGTCCGCTATTTCTTCTACAACGGCGGCAACGACTCGATGGACACCTGCAATAAAATCAGCAAGTACATGCAGAAGGTCGGCTACGAGTGCCGCGTCATGGGCGTGCCCAAGACGATCGATAACGACCTTTTCGGCACCGACCATTGTCCCGGCTACGCCAGCGCCGCGAAGTATATCGCCACGAGCTGCATGGAGGTCTATCAGGACGCGCGCGTATATGATACAGGTATGATCTGCATTATTGAGATCATGGGCCGTCATGCCGGATGGTTGACGGCTGCCGCCGCCCTTGCCACCGAGTATGGCGCTGGCCCTGACCTCATTTATCTCCCCGAGCGCGACTTCGACATGAACAAATTCCTTTCTGACGTAGAGCGCGTTTACAAGGAAAAGGGCAATTGCATGGTCGCAGTATCTGAGGGCATCCACTATGACGACGGCAGCTTCGTTTCCGAGGCTAAAACCAGCACGACCGACGGCTTCGGTCACGCACAGCTCGGCGGTCTTGCTGCCCGTCTTGCTGATGTGGTCAAGCAGAGGACCGGTGCAAAGGTCCGCGGCATTGAACTTTCCCTGCTCCAGCGCTGCGGAGCGCACCTTGCCAGTGAGACCGATATTGAGGAGGCCGTCATGGCCGGTCGCGCCGCGGTGGAAAACGCTGCTGCCGGTATCACCGACAAGATGGTCGCCTTCGAGCGTGAGACCGTAAATGGTCACTACGCCTGCAAGACGAAGCTCCTGCCGCTGACCGAGGTGGCAAATGCTGAGAAAAAGGTCCCCCAGGAGTGGATCAATGCCGAGGGAAATGGCGTGACGCATGATTTTATCGACTACGCTCTGCCGCTCATTCAGGGCGAGCCGAAGCTGCCGAAGGAGGATTCTCTCCCCCGCTTCGCTAAGCTCAAAAAGGTGCTGGCAAAATAAAATGGATTAAAAAATGAACCGATTCTTTCGAATCGGTTCATTTTTTACCTTCTCTCCCTCATTCAGCGGTAAACCACTCGCCGAGAATATCCGTGGTGAGCGGCAGCGTCGTTTCCTTCGTGCCGCTTTCCGTGTAGAGCGTCAGCGTAACGGTGTTATCCTCCGCGTGGTAGGCTTCCGCCCGCGCGGCTGCTCCGAGGGACTCACTCAGGCGTGCAAACTGCGCGTCCGCCTTCCCCCAATCGACCTCGCTGTACAGAGAGTTCCCCTCCGCATCGTTCCAGCGGTAAACAAAAATGCGCGGTATGCCGTCGCCAAAGGTGCTGCGCGTAATGAGTTCGCTGCGCCCGTCTCCCGTGAGATCAAGCGGCCACGCGCCGTCGCCTTCCGCCGCATCATCAAAGCTATAGCCAAAGACCCTGCCTACATAGACAAAGCCCTGCTCCGTCAGCGCATAGAAGTCACAAACCGTCATATCCAAGCCTTGGATCGTTTCAGTCTCGAAGCCCGGAAAGCCGAGCACATCGTCCCATGCAGTCAGGGAGACTTTTTCGGCAGCGTCGCCATTCCCGATCCAAGTGCCGCGATCCACGCCGAACGGTATGTCGATCTCCGTACCGTCCGCATGGAAGAGCGCATAGCGCGCATAACCATCCTCATCCAGTCCGTAGACCTTCAGCGTGACGGTCTGACCGCCGACCTCCTCGGTCAGCGTGAGCAGCGCGGTGGGCGCGTCCGCCTCCTCCGGGGTCAATTTCTCTATGATGGGCTGCGGGGTGCGGCTTGCTAAAATGATGCTGACAAGTGCCGCTGCCACCAGCAGCGGCAGCGCGATCTTTCGGCTCATATCCTCTTCCTCCTGTTATCCTTCTTATAGAACAGCATAACAGCGGGCGGCGGAAATGACAAGTTACAAAGTGGTGACATTCCGGTTACAGGAATGTCACAAAGAGAGAGGAAACTCCTCTCTCTTTGTTTCTTTACAGGATGATACAAATGAGACCGCCGGTGCCTTCGTTGATGATGCGTTCGAGTGTCTGGCGCAGCTTCTGCCGCGCATCCTCCGGCATGTGCTTGAGCTTTGCCTGCAAATCCTCGTTGACGATCTCGTGGAAGCTGCGGCCGAAGATGTTGGACTGCCATATCTTGGTCGTGTCGCCCTCAAACTCCTGCAGCAGGTAATTGACCATATCCTCGCTCTGCTTTTCGTTGCCGACGATGGGCGAGACTGTCGTTTCGATGTCGGCACGGATAACGTGCAGGCTGGGCGCGCTGGCCTTGAGCCGCACGCCGTAGCGCCCGCCCTGCTTCATGATCTCCGGCTCTTCAAGATTGAGCTCGTCGACCGTCGGCACGACGATGCCGTAACCGCTCTCACGCGCGTCGGCAATCGCCTGAGCCACCTTGTCATACTCGGCCTTTACGGAAGACAGCTCCGTCAGCAAGCTCATCAAGTCTCCGTCATCCTTGACGGCAAAGCCGGACTGCTCACTGAGCGTCTGATAAAACAGCGTGCGCGGCAGCTGCAATTCCGCGGCAGCAACGCCGGTACCAAGCTGGATGGACGTGATCTTCGCGCCGCTGATGCCCTCGCACGCACCCAGTGCTGCAACACAGGGCTGGATTTGGCGGATGCAGTGCAGTCCCGCCGTCTGCTCGCGGATCGCCTGATAAAGCCTGCTCTTGATCGGATGGTCGGTGCCAAGCGCCTCGACCCACGGAGGAATAAAAAGATCCAGCTCGCAGAGCGGAAACTCGTAAAGAATGGCCTTCAAAATTTCTCCGACCGCCGCATCGTCGAGCAGCAGGCAGTTGACCGGCAGGCATGTCACACCATAGCGCGAAGCGATATCCCGCGCCATTGCCTGCACGCGCTCGCTTTCCGGATCGACCGCGTTGAGCAGCACAAGGAAGGGCTTTCCGATCTCCTGCAGCTCGCGGATAACGCGTCCCTCGGCCTCTATGTAGTCCTCGCGCGGAATATCAGTGATGCTGCCGTCAGTCGTCACTACCACGCCGATGGTCGAGTGTTCGCGGATGACACGTGTGGTGCCAAGCTCCGCCGCCTCGCTCATCGTCACCTCGTGGTCAAGCCAGGGGGTCGAGACCATGCGGGGACTCTCGCCCTCCATCTGCCCGGTCGCACCGGGGATCATATAGCCCACGCAGTCGATGAGCCGCACCGAGCAGCTGCTGTCCTCGTCGAGTGCGATATCCACCGCCTCTTCCGGTACGAACTTCGGCTCCGCCGTCATCACCATACGGCCGCTGCCGCTCTGCGGCAGCTCATCCTTGGCACGCTCTCGACGGTACACGTTGTCGATATTCGGGATGACCTGCGTCTCCATAAAGCGTTTGATAAAGGTCGATTTTCCCGCGCGCACGGGACCGACAACGCCGATGTAAATATCCCCCGATGTGCGGGTGGAAATGTCCTGATAGATCTCCGTATTCATGCTCATCGTTCTGTTCCTCCGTTTCTCAGCGTCTGCGCGGGATCAGCAAGAGTTGATTCACCGCCGCGGCCGCATCCTCTGCCAACTCATTGGCGGCCAGAATGGCATCAACGGTCGTGCGGTACTGCTTGGCAATATCCCACAGCCGTTCCCCCTGCTTCATCGCCCGCAGCACAAGCGACGGCGTGTTCCCTGTATCCTCTGCACGCTTTTCCGCCTGCAGGGCCATCAGGCAGGGATAGCAAGGCGTTTCGGCCACGCTGAGCGTAAAAATAACGGGAAAGCGCAGCTCCACGCCGTCCGCACCGATAGCCGTGGAGATATCTCCCGTGCATACATTGCGTACGCTGACACGGCCTGCTGTCGGAAGATCAGTCTTGAGCAGCACCTCCACACGCCGCTCGGAGAGCAGCGGCGCATCGTTTTCATCAAGATACAGCACCCGCAGGTTTGCTGCGGCGCGTAGTTCACTATCTTCGCCGCTGCCGCTCACCCCCGCACTGCTGAAGGTCACATCGGTGGAAAGCACGGTCTGCACCTCCGCGCCGGTCTCCAGTTTTTCGCGTACGAGCTGCTCACGCATAATAACGGCAGCGTCACCGGAAAGCTCAACGCTCTCTGTTCTGGCGCTTAGATCAAAGCTCGTGCTGTACAGGTCCGCCACGCAGCAGACGCTCCGCAGCTCACTGAGCACGGCAAAGGCGCTGATAGAAAGCCGCAGAGAGATCGATCGGTCATTGTCCGGCTCGCTTTCGCTGCCGATGCGGACCTCCGCGCCGGTCAGGCACAACGCTGCCCGCGCCGATACTTCGCCTTCCTCTTCGGTGAGTCCATCAAGGATCTGCGAAAACGGCAGCTCACTGCACGCCTGCGCGATGTGACCACCCGCGTCAAGGTAAAGCACCTCAAGCTGTACCGTTCCCTTGAGGATAAGCTTATTTCCGATCTCCTTGCAGTCTGTGGTGCGCAGCTCACACTTGCTGCGCAGCAGCTCACGGATCGGCTCCTTCGTGCCCGAAAGCAGGATCTCGTCGGCAAAGACGAAGTCCTTCTCACGGACCGCACGGATCATGGGGATCTCCCGCTTTTCGCAGAGCGTTTCGATCCCATAGCTCTCCTGCTCGCAAACGCCGCTGCACACCGTCAGCGTGCAGGGAGCATACGGTGTCAGCATCAGCTCTACCCCCACACGGGTAAATATCTTGCGCGGGTTGAGCATGCGCACGTCGCTCGCACAGATACGCCCTTCCAGACAGCTGTCCGCCGCCCCTTCGCCCACGCGCCCCTCCATCGTGTACTCGAGCGGCAGCGTGTATTCAAATGAGCGGAGAGCCTGTGTATCCTCGGCCATGTAGAGCAGCGTCATGCGGAGCTGCCCCGATACGCTAGCCCGTCCGTCCGAGATTTCGCGGCTGCGCAGGAACAGGCAGCCGTGTGCCTCTACGATGCGGGCAATGTCCGGCAGATAATCCGGCACGATCGTCTCCGCAGTTTCCTCGTGCGTGTCGCATAGCTGCGGCAGAGCGCGATAACAGGCAAAGCGCTCCTTTTTCAATTCCAGTTCCATGGCAGTCCTCTCCTTCGGCATTGTGTTGCTTCACCTTATGCCGATGGGACGCGCATTATGCTTCCTCTTTCACACCGAACATATGTCGCAGCAGTGAAGAAAGCATTTTCGGAGACTTCCAGACAATGAATTTCATACCATACCCCTCCTAAAACTTACGCAGGCAGCCAATACCGCAGAAGATGAGAAGAAACGCCACCAGAAACATCAGTGCGCCCACCGGAAAGATCGCCACGATGAAAATACCGAGCCCAAGCATCAGCGCGCACAGCCCGATGCCGCGCCACGGCCATGGCCCCGGCGGTCCGGGCGGGCGCGGTCCCTGACCTGGATACATTCTGTTCCCTCCCCTCGGCTTTTTGCTGCTCCATTCTATACAAAAGGTGGTGTATCCGTTCCCGCTTTATCACGGCATAGCGCTGAACTTTTTGCCGCTGCTTGACTTTTTCTCATATTTGTGTAATAAATAAAACCATTCTTTGCGGCCCTGCGTCCTTTCCGCACAGCCGCACCCGAAAGGACGGTATCTTTTATGCAGGAAATGAGCAGCAGAAACCGCTTTTTTACCGACTCCGTCATCCGCAGGATGACGCGCATCTCTCAGGAGTGCGGCGCGATCAATCTGGCTCAGGGCTACCCCGACTTTGATCCACCCAAGGCAATGACCGACCGCATGGCCGAGGTCAGCCACACGGGCCCTCACCAGTATGCGATCACAATGGGTGCGCCGAACTACCGTGCGGCCATCGCACGCAAATGCGGGCACTTTATGGGCCGCACCATCGATCCCGAAACTGAGATCGTAGCGACTATCGGTTCGACCGAGGCGATGGTAGACAGCATCTTCGCCCTGACTGACCCGGGTGACCGCATTGTCATGTTCTCTCCTTTCTTTGAGAATTATCGTGCACAGGCCATTATGGCCGGCTGTGAACCGGTATTCGTGCCTCTAAATCCGCCCGCGTTTACCTTTGATCCCAACGTGCTGGAGGACGCTTTCCGCAGCGGGGCCAAGGCCATCATCATTTGCAATCCCTCAAATCCCAGCGGCAAGGTTTTCACCGAAGCAGAACTGCGCATCATCGCCGAGCTCTGCATCCGCTACGATGTGTACGCCATCATGGACGAGGTATACGAGCACATCATCTACGATGGACGCAGACATGTTTACATGAACGGTCTGCCCGGCATGTGGGAACGCACAATCTCCTGCTCGTCACTGAGCAAGACCTATTCCATCACCGGTTGGCGCCTCGGCTACGCCATCGCGCCGGAGAATATTATGACGCGTATCCGTCAATACCACGATTTCAATGCCGTGGGCTGTGCGTCTCCGCTGATGGAGGCGGCCATCGTCGGACTCGATATGCCGCAAAGCTACTACGATGAGTTCAGCGCACATTACGCGCACATGAAAAAGATCTTTACCGACGGCCTGCGCGATATTGGGATTCCCTTCACCGATCCTGAGGGCACCTATTTCATTCTGGCCGACATCGGGCCATACCTCAAGAAGGGCCAGAGCGACCTCGACTTCTGCGAGCAGCTTGCGCGCAAGGCGGGTGTGGCCGCGGTGCCCGGCAGCTCATTTTTCAGCGAGCCGATCAACAACATCATCCGCCTGCACTTTGCCAAGAAGGATGAAACGCTGTACGCCGCACTGGATAGGCTATCGCATATCAAGTCCATGCTGTAAATGCGCCGCGCTCTTATAGGGTAAAACATATAAGGGGATACTCTCTTTTCGATGAGAGTATCCCCTTTCTATCTTGCCCATTGCTTATAAGTAAGGAATGATCATTGAAGCAACAAAGGATAAGATCATCACCGCGACCAGCAAAATCGCAACAGCACGAGTCTTTTTATTCATGGGGTTCCTCCCTTTCCACAATTTTCTTGATGCCCTTTTCCGCCTTGGCGCGCGGCAGCATCACCTCGCGGCCGCAGCGCGTGCATTTGAGCTTGATGTCCATGCCCACGCGCGTCACGAGCCAGAGCTTTTCACCGCAGGGATGCGGCTTCTTCATTTCGACAATATCGTTCAATCTCAGGTCCATGTGCTCACCCCTTGATCGCTTCCCAGTACTGCGCGGCGGCGCGCTCGACCTTGTTGTCGCCGTAGCGGTAGTACTGCACGTTTTTGAGCTCGTCGGGCAGATACTGCTGCTTTACCCAGTGGTTCGGGTAGGCGTGCGGATACTTGTAGTTCTGCCCCTGCGCGCCGCCGGTCGAATCGGCGTGGACATTCTGGAGGCAGCGCGGGAAGTTGCCGCTCTTGCCTGCCTTCACGTCTGCCCACGCAGCACCGATGCCCTCAATCACGCTGTTGGACTTTGGCGCGGTGGCGAGCAGCACCGCCGCCTGCGCCAGCGGCAGCTGCGCTTCGGGAAGGCCGAGCTGCATCGCCGTGTCGACGCAGGCCTTGACGATGGCGATGGCCTGCGGATAAGCCATGCCAACATCCTCGCTCGCCGAACAGAGTAAGCGCCTGCACGGCGTGACCAAATCGCCTGCCTCTAAAAATCTTGCGAGGTAGTGAAGCGCCGCGTCAGGGTCGCTGCCGCGCAGCGACTTCATCAGAGCAGACGCGCAGTCGTACATCGCGTCGCCGCCCTTATCGTAGCGCATGGCGCTGCGCTGCGCGACCTCAGAGGCATCTTTACTTTTCAGCACCAGCTCGCCGTTCGTGACGTCCGCCGCCTCGTATAAAAGCTCGCACGCGCTCACAGCCTTGCGCACATCGCCGCCGCACTGCTGCGCGATGACGCGCGGCACGTCGTTCTCCCACGAGAGCGGTAATTCGCTGCGCTCTTTCAAAATCCCGAGCGCGCGCTCGACCGCAGGGATCGTCTCCTCCGCGCTGACATTTTTGAACTCAAACACCGTCGAGCGTGAGAGCAGCGCGCCGTAAACATAGAAATACGGGTTCTCCGTCGTGGAGGCGATGAGCGTAATCGATCCGTTTTCCATGAATTCGAGCAAACTCTGCTGCTGCTTTTTGTTGAAATACTGAATCTCATCGAGGTAGAGCAGAATGCCGCCCGGCGCCATCATCGTGCCAACGTCGGAAATGATGCTCTTGACGTCCTGCAAGCTTGCGGTCGTTGCGTTCAGGCGATAGAGGGTCTTGTTCGTGCGGTTGGCAATGATGTTGGCGATCGTCGTCTTTCCCGTGCCGGACGGGCCATAGAAGATCATATTCGCGCTCGAGCCGGACTCGATGAGCCGGCGCAGCAGCGCGCCTTTTCCGAGCAAGTGCTTCTGCCCCACGACCTCGTCGAGCGTCAGCGGGCGGATCTCATCCGCCAAAGGTCTTTTTTCACTCATATCAGTTGTTCCTGCTGCATTTTTCCGCGTCGATGGCCAGCACGACCATCAGCGCGCCCAGCGCGTCCTTGGGATCGGCGACGTCGATGACGTAAGTATCTGTCCAGCGGAAGAGTTCTTTTGTGATGGTGGCGATGCAGCCGCGCGAAGGGCTGTCGATCGTGTAATCCCATTCCATAAAGCTGCCGTTCACCTCCCAGTCGCTGCACTCGAGCGTGAAGCGCGGGGTAAAGAACGTGAATTCCTTGCAGATGCAGCCGTAGTACTGCTCGCCGATGTAAAGCTCGAACTTGGGTAAAAACGTCAGCACGCGCTGCTGCACGGTGCCGATATGCTCGCCCGCGGCATTCAGAATATGCAGGCAATGTCCCCACGCGAGTTTGCCCTCGACCGTGAAGACGGTATTGCCAGCCTCGTCGTAGATATCGTAGCTATCGAACCACGAAAAGAAGCGCTGCTTGAACAGTAATTTCATCACGCGCCCTCCCTTGCAAGAAAGTTCTTTGATTATAGCACGCTTTTCTTTCCTTGCACAGCCTTTTTGTGTCGATTTTTCCGCTTCCCTGTGCTATACTGTCAGCAACATGGATAAATGTCAGGAGGTCTCGCCATGAAATCCAAAGCCGCCGTCCGCCGCATCGTGGAGGAGTTGAAAGCTCTCTATCCCGACGCGCGCTGCTCGCTCGAATACAAAAAGGACTATGAGCTGCTCTTCGCCGTGCGTCTTTCCGCCCAATGCACCGACGCGCGCGTGAACATGGTCACGCCATCGCTCTATCAGAAGTTCCCGACGCTTGAGGCCTTCGCGAACGCGACGTATGAAGAGGTCGGCGACGCGATCCGCTCCTGCGGATTTTACAACACGAAGTCGAAGGATCTCGTCGAGTGCGCAAAGATCCTGCTCGAACAGCACGGCGGCAAGGTCCCCGGCACGATGGAGGAGCTCACAGCCCTCCCCGGCATCGGGCGCAAGACGGCGAACCTGATCCTCGGCGATATCTACGGCCAGCCCGCATATGTGTGCGACACGCACTGCATCCGCATCACGGGCCGCCTCGGTCTGACGGATGGCAGCAAGGACCCGCTGAGCGTCGAAAAGCAGCTGCGCGCTGTCCTGCCGCCGAAAGAATCGAACGATTTCTGCCACCGGCTGGTGCTGTTCGGCCGCGACCGCTGTACCGCCCGCAAGGCCAACTGCGACGGCTGCCCGCTCAGGAGGGACTGCGACTACGGCAAATCTCAAAAATAAGCAATCCCCGCGTGGTGCGCGCCACGCGGGGATTGTTTTTCTTTCAGTTGTTGAATTCGTCGGGCAGGATGTACTTTGTCGTGCTCGTTGCGCAG
>CAKTLD010000051.1 GCA_934572445.1 uncultured Oscillospiraceae bacterium | reverse complement strand
TGTCAAAGTTTCGTTGTTTAATTTACAAGGTGCACGCTCCAACCGCGGAACAGTTGCTATCTTAGCATCTACTCCCCTTTTTGTCAACACCTTTTTTTCAATTTTCTCCAGAAATTTTTCTGAAATTGAGTGGAGACAAATTCTGCCGCCGATGCTATAATACTTACACCATATAAAAAGGAGGCAGCGTGCATGCAATTTTGCCGTCTGAATGCGACCTTCGGCAAGCTGGAGCACTGCACGCTCCCCTTGTCTGAAGGGCTCAATATCATTGAAGCGCCGAATGAATCCGGCAAATCTACGCTACTGGCCTTTCTGCGCGCGATGCTTTACGGCCTTCCGACCCGCGAACGCGGTGCGCTGGCCGATAAGAACCGCTACGCGCCCTGGTCGCTCGCGCCGATGCAGGGCACGCTGGAACTCTCCTGCGCCCTGGGCAACATCACGATCCGACGCGGCACCGCGCGCGCCAGCAGCCCCATGGGCCGCTTCTCCGCCGTTTACACCGGCAGCGGCGAGGCCGTAGACGGTCTGGGTGCCGCGAACTGCGGCGAGATGCTCCTCGGCGTACCGTGCGAGGTCTACGAACGCAGCGCTTTCATTCGCCAGAGCAGCTTGATGATCGACCAGAACGCCGAGCTCGAGCGCCGCATCGCCGCGCTCATCACCACCGGCGAGGAGGGCCGTTCCTATACTGAAGCCGCTGCTGCGCTCAAAAGGCAGCTCAATTCCCGCCAATACAACAAGTCCGGCCGCATCCCCGTGCTTGAGGGAGAGATCACCGCGCTTGAGCGCGCACAGAGCGAGCTGAGCGAGCTCACCGCCCGCAGGGACGAGGCCGAAAGCGCGCTCCTCACCCTTGACGCCGAGGAAACTGTGCTGCGCGCGCAGCTTGCCGCGCACGATATCTGCGACGCGCAGGATGCCCGCCGCGCCGCGGCAGAGGCAAAGCAGCACTGGCGAAGCGCTGAAACGGAGGCAGAGCAGCTGCACCGTACCCTCGCCGAAAGCGGCACTCCCTCGCGCGAAGCGCTCGCACAGGCCCGTCTCAATCTGAACTCCCTCTCCGTGCTCCGCGCCGAGGCTGACGCAGCGCAGCGGCAGCACGCCGAAGCGGAGGCTGCGCTTGCGGCGTTTGACGCCGCGCCCATGCCGCGCTCCCGCTCACTGCTGCCCGTCATTTTTGCGGCCGCGGCCGTATTTCTGCTCCTTCTGTTCGTTCCGCTCCTCTCCGGTACCGCCGCGCGCATCGCACAGGCGGCCGCCGGTATTGTCGTGCTCACACTCTCCGCGCGGGAGGTATCGCGCCGCCGCAGGGCCCGCGCGGCGCATGATGCAAAGCGCGATTCACTGGACCGCGCCCTGCAGGGCGCGCAGTCCGATGCCGCCGCACAGCAAAGACTGTACGACTCTGCCGCTCGTGAGCTGCTCACACTGCTCCCCGTTTCCGATATCGCCCACGCCCCCGCCTATCTTGACGACGCGCTCGCGCAGTACGCCAAGGCTGACGCGCTCACGCGCAGGGCGCAGGAGGCGCGTGTGCGCTATGAGCTGCTCTCCGCGCACCAGTGGAACGAAGTCCCTCTCCCCGCAGAGCCCGTCGCGCGTCCCGCGCGCAGGCGTGAAGAGCTCCGGGCCGCACTCGCAGAGCTCGACGCCCGCCGCCGCACAGCGCAGAGCGCCGTGGATTATACCGACGGCCGCTGCCGTGCCCTCGGCGACGGCGCCGCACTTGCGGCAGAACTCGCTGAAAAGCGTGCCGCGCTGGACCGACTCCACACGGAATACGATGCCATCGTCCTTGCGATAGACGCGCTGCAAAGTGCGAACACCGCGCTCCAAAAGCGCTTTTCTCCCGCTCTCAGCCGCCGCGCCTCCGAGCTGTTCGGCGAGCTGACCGGCGGCCGGTACGACCGCGTGCTGCTCGACCGCAGCTTCGCCGCCCTCACCGGCGCAAGCGGGGACGGGGAAGCGCATGATGCGCAGCTTTTGAGCCTCGGTGCGCTCGATCAGCTCTACCTTGCCGTGCGTCTCGCCATCTGCGAGACCGTGCTTCCCTCCGACGAGCCTCTTCCTCTCGTGCTCGATGACGCGCTCGTCCGCTTTGACGATACACGCTGCGCCGCCGCGCTGGAGCTGCTGCTGCGCGAGAGCCGCGCCCGCCAGATTCTGCTGTTCACCTGCCAGCATCGCGAGGCGGCATACCTCGCCGGCCGCGAGGGTGTCGCTGTGCGCACGCTGCCGTAGTCCATATACATTTAATAATGGTATGCGCGGTGTCCGCCGCGCCGCCGAAACAGAGAAAAGGAGAACTGCCCATGTCCACGCTGCAAGCCCTTCCCCTGCCCGCTTCCTTTCAGGATCTCTGCGAGCTCTTTCTGCTCTACATTGCATACAGCACCCTCGGCTGGTGCGGTGAGATGCTCTACTGCTCCATTCCAAAGGGGCACATCTGCGAAAAGCGCGGCTTCCTGAACGGCTTCCTCTGCCCCATCTACGGCCACGGCGCACTGCTGGTGCTCTACGGTCTGCACGGCGGCTTCCGGAATCCGTTCCTCACATTTTTCTTCGGCGCGATCCTCACGTCCATTCTTGAGTACTTCACCAGCTGGATCATGGAAAAGCTCTTCCACATGCGCTGGTGGGACTACTCGCACTACAAGTTCCAGATCAACGGCCGCGTGTGCCTGCTGAACTCCACCTGCTTCGGTCTCGCGTGCGTGCTACTGTGCCACATCGTGCAGCCGTGGCTGTGGGCGCGCATCACCGGTCTCGGCGCGGCCATCACCATCCCGCTCGCCTCGTTCATCTCCGGCATCTATCTGATGGACACCGTGCTCTCCATCCGCAGCGCCATCCAGCTCAGCGCCCAGATGGGCAAGCTGCGCGACCTGCAATCGGAGCTCAAGGACTTTGTCGCCGAAAAGCGCGAGGAGAGCCAGGAGCGCAATGCCGAGCGCCGTCTCGAGGTCCTCTCCCGTGCCCGTGCTCTGCGCGACAATGCCGATATCTTTGAGCGCCGCCTGCTCCACTCCCATCCCCAGCTCAAGGCCGCGCGGGAGGACCTGCTTGCCGGCATCCGCGCCCGCCTCGCCGAAAGCGAGGAGGACGCCAAGCGCGAAGCGGCGCGCCTGCACGCGATCTACGGCGACAAGAGCAAAAAGTAAGCGCGGATTGACTTCCGCCCTTTTCGGGTATAAACTGAGCACATCAAGCAAAGGAGCGTGCTGATCTTATGAGCGAATGTACTCACAACTGTTCCACCTGCGGCGAGAGCTGCGCCGAGCGCGCCGCACCGCAGTCCCTGCGCAAAGCGCCGCATCCCGAAAGCCACATCGGCAAGGTGTTCGGCGTCGTTTCGGGCAAAGGCGGCGTCGGCAAGTCCATGGTCACCAGCCAGCTTGCCGTCACCATGCAGCGCCGCGGATTCAAGGCCGGCATCATGGATGCCGACATTACCGGTCCCTCCATTCCCAAGGCCTTCGGCGTGCACGAGCAGGCCGTCGGCACGCAGACAGGGCTTTACCCCTGCGCGAGCCGCACGGGCGTGGAGCTGATGTCCATCAATCTCCTGCTTGAGGATGAGACCGATCCCGTCCTCTGGCGCGGTCCCGTCATCGGCGGTGTCGTCCAGCAGTTCTGGACGGACGTGGTCTGGGATGTGGACTATCTCTTCGTCGATATGCCTCCCGGCACGGGCGATGTGCCGCTGAGCGTCTTTCAGTCCATCCCGCTCGATGGCATCGTGGTCGTCACCTCCCCGCAGGAGCTCGTCTCCATGGTGGTGGAAAAGGCCGTAAAGATGGCCGAGAAGATGAACGTCCCCATCGTGGGCCTTGTGGAGAATATGAGCTATGCTGTCTGCCCCGACTGCGGTAAGAAGATCTATCTCTTCGGTCAGGGCAAGAGCGAGGCGGCTGCCGCGCGCCACGGTATTCCGCTGCTGGCGCAGATGCCCATCGACCCCGCGCTCGCCGCGCTGACGGACGAGGGCCGCATCGAGGACTTCGCGGGCGAGTGGCTCGCCCCCGTCGCCGACGCGCTGGAAAAAACGCAGAAGCGCGCCGAATAACCCCGAGGATATAAAAAATCGCACCTCGTTTGAGGTGCGATTTTCTATATTCGTTTTTTGCTTAGTCGTTGGAGTAGTTGTCGAAATATCCCTGGATATAGACGATGGGTGTTCCCTTGTCGCCGCTGCCGCTCGTCAGATCGCACAGCGAGCCGATCAGGTCAGTCAGGCGGCGGGGCGTCGTGCCCTCGGACACCATATTGCCCACCAGGCTCTCGTCCGTCTTTTCGCGGATGCGCTCTTCGATGGCCGCCTTGAGCGCCTCGCCCTCAAGATCACCGAAATCGTTGTCGGCCAGATACTTGAGCTTCAGCTCGTTCGGCGTGCCGACAAGGCCCTTGGTATAGCCCGGGGAAACGACGGGGTCGGCGAGCTCCCAGATCTTGCCGACGGGGTCCTTGAACGCGCCGTCGCCGTAGACCATGGCCTCGATGTGCTTGCCGCTGGCCTTGCTCAGCCGCTCGCTCAGCCCCTCGGCCACCGCCATGCAGCCGCGCGGGAAGAGCTTCACCGTATCCTCGGTGGACTTGTTGGAGCCCAGCAGGCCGTAGTCCTCGTTGTAGCCGCTGCCGTCCACGCTCCTTGTAAGCAGGTCGTCGAGACCGAGCACGGTCCTCGCGCCCGCGGCCTTCAGCAGGCGCTTGCTGCGCGCGCGAGTGTGGATGTCGCAGGTGATCACGGTGTCGGTATAGTCCAGCAGCGTCTGCACGCGGTTGCCAAAAACGACCTCGACCTGCGCGCCCGCGTCCGTGATGATCTCGGAATAATAGTCAATGTAGTCCACGCCCGTGAACGGATGCACCACCGCGCCGAACAGTGCGCGGAACCTTTCAAGCGTCAGCACATCCCGGTAGGGGTCAATGCCCGCCGCATCCAGCTTGTCCCAGTCGACCAGCCCGTTGCCCACCTCGTCGGAGGGGTAGGACAGCAGCAGCACGATCTTCTCGCATCCCATCGCCATGCCGCGCAGCAGCAATGAAAAGCGGTTGCGGCTCAGGATCGGGAACGCGACGCCGACGGTCTTTCCGCCGGTCTTTTCGCGCACGTCCTTGGCGATCTGGCCGAGCGTCGCATAGTTGCCCTGCGCACGGGCGACGACGGACTCCGTCACCGCCACCACGTCGCGGTCGCGCGGTTCGATGCCCGCTTCCTTCCACGCCTCCATCACGGAAGCGGCAGTGACCTCGGCAATATTGTCGCCCTCGCGGATGATGGGCGCGCGCACACCGCGCACCACGGTACCGATCGTTCTCATGGCAGTCTCTCCTCATCTGTTGATCGTAAAATATCCATCTCTCATGCGCAAACGGGCACAAGGGTCTTGCGTGTCCGCAGCATTTCTATTATAATCACATTCACAGACATAAGTAAAGCATCAATCCGAGATATCTATTATCATTCACCCTTATGATAAAGGAGCGTCACCATGGTCAAGCTGGAACTTTACCGCGTCTTCCGCGAGGTCGCCGAGGCAGGCAACATCTCCCTCGCGGCCGAGAATCTCTATCTTTCTCAGTCCGCCGTCAGCCAGAGTGTCAAGCAGCTCGAGCAGCAGCTGAAAACGCGCCTGTTCCTGCGCTCGCCGCGCGGCGTTACGCTCACAGAGGACGGCCGGCTGCTCTTTGAATATGTCCGCAGCGCCATGGGCCTGCTCGAGACCGGTGAGGACAAGCTCCAGCAGACGCGCACGCTTCAGGCCGGAACGCTCGTCATCGGTGCGAGCGACACTGTCACGAGCCAGTTCCTGCTCCCGCATCTCGACGCCTTTCACCGCCGCTATCCCCACATCCACATTCGCATCATCTCCGGCCGCAGCTACAAGGTGCTGGGCCTTCTGCGCGCGGGCAAGGTAGATGTGGCCTTCGCCAGCGCCCCGGGTGACGCGGACGACCTGGACCACACCCCCTGCTTTGAAACACACACCGCCTTTGTTGCCTCCCCCGACTATCCCTGCGATTTTTCCCGCCCCTACGCCCCCGAGGAGCTCGCCGCCTTTCCGCTCATCCTGCTTGAAAAGAAAGCCTCCTCCCGCGTTTACCTCGAAAAATACTTCCTCCAGCGCGGCATCCGGCTCACGCCTGAGATCGAGCTCGGCGCGCGCAGCCTGCTCGTTGACCTTGCGCGCATCGGCTTCGGCGTGGCGGGCGTCACGCGCGAGTTCGTGCGCAGCGAACTTGCCGCAGGCAGCATCCGCGAGCTCTCCACGTCCTTTGCCATTCCGCCGCGCACGGTCGACCTCTGTATGCTGCGCAACGTTCCGCCCAGCGCGGCGACGGAGCGCTTTGCACGCGACGTGCTTGAAAAAATTCAGGCCGCAGCGCCCAACGCTTAAAAAACGCAATTTCCCCGTCATAGCGCACCATTCGGCGACAAGTTCTTTGGTGATTCCGCCACCGGTGTACAGCTTGACAAGTTCTGAACAGAATGTTACACTTTTAACGCTGAAACAAACGAATATCGACCGATGACGCCCGTAGGATCCTGATGAAACTGTGGGTTGAGGTAACTCTGGAGAACTCATTGAATTGGGTGCCGAAGGTGCAAGGCCGAAAGGCCGAATCTCTCAGGCAAAGGGACAGGGCTGCGCAGCGCTTTGCTGCGCCGTTTCTCTCTTCCGCCCCAAATCAATACGCTTTTTCAGAGTTGCTGATCTTCGTTCCGATCGGCAACTTCTTTATTTTTCAGGAGAGAGAAAGTATGTTTGAGTCCATTGAAAGCACGTTGTATCCCATTGTATGTGATATCAACACTTACCTCAGCAACTACATCCTCGTGTTCCTCCTCATCGGCGTGGGCCTGTGGTATTCCATCAAGACCCGCTTCGTGCAGCTGCGCTGCTTCAAAGAGGGCTGGAACAGCGTGTTCGGCAACCTGTCCCTGCGCGGCAAGAAGCAGGACAGCGGCATGAGCTCGTTCCAGGCGCTCGCCACCGCCATCGCCGCCCAGGTCGGCACGGGCAACATCGTCGGCGCGTCCGGCGCGATCCTGACCGGCGGCCCCGGCGCCATCTTCTGGATGTGGATCATCGCTTTCCTCGGCATGGCCACGATCTACGCGGAAGCGACGCTCGCCCAGGAGACCCGCATCGTCGAAAAGGACGGCACGGTCAAGGGCGGCCCCGTGTACTACATCACCACGGCCTTTAAGGGCGGCTTCGGCAAGTTCCTCGCGGGCTTCTTCGCCATCGCCATCATCCTCGCGCTCGGCTTCTTCGGCTGCATGGTGCAGTCCAACTCCATCGGCTCCACGATGCAGACCGCCTTCGGCGTTCCCTCCTGGATCGTCGGTATCGTCCTCGTCGCGATCTGCGCGTTCATCTTCCTCGGCGGCGTGCAGCGCCTCGCCTCCGTCACGGAGAAGATCGTCCCCATCATGGCGGCCATCTTCCTGCTCGGCGGTCTGATCGTCCTGGTCGTGCGCATCAAGTACGTCCCCGCCACCTTCGGCATGATTTTCAAGTATGCTTTCGCTCCCAACGCCATCATCGGCGGCGGCGTGGGCGCAGCCCTCAAGATCGCCATTTCCCAGGGTGCCAAGCGCGGCCTGTTCTCCAATGAGGCCGGTATGGGCTCCACCCCGCACGCCCACGCCCTTGCAAACGTCAACTGCCCGCACGATCAGGGCGTCGTCGCCATGATCGGCGTGTTCATCGACACCTTCATCGTCCTCACGCTCAACGCCCTCGTCATCATCTCCACGCTCTACACCGCCGGCGGCCCGCTCCATGAGTGCGGCGCGGCTGCGGCCAGCACCACCCTCGGCAAGGCCAACCTCGCCCAGACCGCCTTCGGCGTCGTCTTCGGCGAAAGCGCGGGCAACATGTTCGTCGCGGTGTGCCTGTTCTTCTTCGCCTTCTCCACGATCCTCAGCTGGAACCTCTTCGGCAAGATCAATGTGGCCTACCTCTTCGGCAAGAAGAGCACCGTGGTCTACACCGTCGTCGCCCTCGTGTTCATCTTCCTTGGCACGATGATGTCCAACGACCTCGTCTGGGAGCTGAGCGATATGTTCAACAACCTCATGGTCATCCCCAATGCCATCGCGCTCTTCGCGCTCACGGGTCTGGTCGTCAAGCACGCCAGCGACCCCAACAAGCTCCAGAAGTAAATCTCTTCCCCCTCTTCACATAGCAGGAAGCGGGTGCCCCGTCGGGGCGCCCGCTTCCTTTTTCTTTTCTTCTCTTATTCCGTCAGTTCACGAAAGGCCAAAGGCAGTCCCTGCTCTGTCAGTGCGTCGGGAGAAACGCAGTAGGCCGTCATGTCCGCTTCCAGCAGCTCTCCCGCGCGTCCGTGCAGCCACACGCCGAGCGCTGCGGCGTCCGCCGCCTCCGCACCCTGGCACAGGAGCGACGCGATCACCCCTGTCAGCACGTCTCCGCTGCCGCCCTTTGCGAGCGCGGAGCTGCCGCTCGTGTTGACGAACACCGTCCCGTCCGGCAGCGCAGTCAGCGTCCGGTGGCCCTTGAGCACCAGCACGCAGCCGTGCTCACAGGCAAAGGCGCGTGCAAGCTCCGTGCGCCGCTCCGACGCAAGCTCCCCGAGCGTCCGTCCGCTCAGGCGTGAAAATTCCCCGTCGTGCGGCGTCAAAATCGTCACGCGCCCGCGCCGCGCGCCCAGCACCTCCGCGCAGCCCTCCAGCGCGTTCAGTCCATCCGCGTCCAGCACCAGCGGCTGCGCCGTCTCCTTTACCAGCGCGCGGACAAATTCCGCCGTCCCCGCGCCGCGTCCAAGTCCCGGCCCCAGCGCCAGCACATCGCAGCCCCCGAGTCTCTCCCGCGCCGTGTCCAGCGCGTCAGGGCCGAGCCTCCCGTCCCGCTCCGCCAGCGGGAAGGGCATCGCGCCTGCGCACTTCGCCGCCGTCACTGCCCAGATGCTCCTTGGCACGCCGAGATACACCAGTCCGCAGCCCGATCGCTCCGCCGCACGCGCCGCCAGATACGGCGCGCCCGTATAGCCCACGCTGCCGCCCAGGACCAGCAGCTTTCCAAAGTCACCCTTGTGCCCGTCCGCCTTCCGCCGCGGCAGCAGGCGCGCGGCCAGCGTCCGGTCGATCTGCACCTCGTTTCTCATACGGTCCTCCGTCAGCTTCAGCTTCTCCGCGCGCGGCAGCTTCTTGATGGCCGCCTCCCGCCGCAGCGCCGTGCCCTTGTCCCCGCACGCCTCGCGGTACACCACCGCGAGCGGCGGATGCGAGCGCGTGTACTTCGCCCCGTGTCCGCTTTTGTGCACCGCAAAGCGCCGGTCCACATCTGTGGCCGTGCCCGTGTAGAGCGAGCCATCCGCGCAGCGCAGCATATAAACGTACCACATTTCAGTATTTCAGCACGCCCGTCACACGCAGTGCATTGCACAGTGCGGCCGCTGCCTGCTCCCGCAGGATGGGGGCCTTCGGCTCAATGCCCGCAAGATCGGTGCAGTACATCGACACGCTCTTCCCCTCCGCGTCCTGCACGGAGCCCGTCAGCATATCCGCGCTGCGGATCGCCCACGGCGAAAAGCCCCTGTACTGCTCCAGCGGCTGCAAAATAGCCAGCGGGTGGTCATCCAGATACGCCCGCGCGTCCAGATTCAGGAACTCCACCAGCCGTCCCAGCACCGTGATGTACTCCTCCTGCGTCATCGTCGCGTTCGGGTCAAAGCGCCCGCCGCCCACGCCGGAGACCAGTCCCAGCGCCGCCATTGCGTTCACGCTCGGCGCGTACCAGCTCTCTGCCGGAACGTCGGTAAAGTACCCGTCCGCGAGCGAGTAGAGGTCCAGCGCCTGCGCCAGCAGCGCGCAGACCTCCGCGCGCGTCATTGTGTCCTTCGGGCGGAAGCTCCCATCCGCGCCGAACACAATACGGTATGCCGCAAGCGTATGGATCTCGTCCGCGTATTCGCTGTCGGAGGCGTCTGCAAACTCAAGGCTCAGCTCCGCATATCCGCACCGCTCGCGCGCCTGCGCGCTCGTCACGCGCGCTTCGCTCCCGTTTTCGCCCCAATAGATCTCCGCATCCGGTGCCAGCGCCAGCAATATAGCCTGCAAGGCCAGCGGTGCGCTCTGCTGCGCCCCATCAACATCCACATAGAAGTCCATGCCGTTGAGCACCAGTCTCAGATATGCGCCGTCCGCGCTCTTCTCGCCCGCCAGCAGCCGCGCCGCGTCCGCCGCATAGCCCTGCGGGATAAACAGCGTCGGCAGCACGCCGATACGGTCGGTCGTATTACCTCCCGCACAGTAAAAGCGGTATGCCGTCACCTTCATCGCGTCGCCCGAGAAGTACGGGCAGTTCGTCTCGTCATAAAGCACCTGCGCCACGCCCTTGCCGTAACTGCGTGTGCCCACCACGATGCCGCTGCCCGTGCCCGCCGCACCCGCAGCAAATATCTCCGAAGCGCTCGCGCTCGTGCCGTCCGTCAGTACGATCAGCCGCTTGTCCGTCAGGTCCGCGCCCGCGTAATCTTCCGTGCCCGCGTCGCCGCCGCGGTCAGTAAAGGTCACAAGCGTCCCTTTCCCCGTAAATGTTCCCAGTGCCGTCACCGCCGCCGAGGTCAGGCCGCCCGTGTTGCCGCGCAGGTCCACGATCCACGCGCGCACGCTGCGGTCATACCGGCGCACGCCATCCTGAAAATATGTCCCCGTCTGCGAGCCGAAGCTGTCACAGTCGATATACCCCACGCCGTCCTCTGCCGTGACGGTCGTGTTCATCTGCACGACAAGGCGGCGCGTGATGGTCACGTTCTCCTCGCTGCCATCCGCGTGACGGACGGTAACGCTCACCTTCGTTCCCTCGTCGCCAAGGAGCTTTGCGCGGTGCTCCTCGCTGCCCGGCGCGCAGGGTTCTCCCTCGATGGCCACGATCACGTCGCCCGCGGCAAGCCCCGCCTGCTCCGCGCCGCCGCCCTTGAGGACAGAGACGATGCGGATACCCTCGGGCATATAGGTGATCTCCGCACCGATACCGGCGAAGCTTGTCTCGCCCTCCACCGCCGCAAGAAACGCCTGGTATTCATCCTCCGTCATGTAATAGGTATAGTCGTCCGTGAAGGAAAAGAGTTCTTCGAGCGAAGAAGCCTCTTTTGCCGCGCGCGGCAGCTTGTCCACATAGCCGCGCTGCAGGATATCGTAGGCCTCCTCTATGCTCAGCGCGCTGGCGTTCACCGTGACGCAGAGCGCCGCGGCGCAGGCTGCCGCGCTCAGGCGCAATCCTTTTTTTCTCATGCCGATTCTCCTTTGCCGTGTTTTTTTCATTATATCGCAGCGCGGGCAAAAAGCAAATGAAAATCCTGTCCGCTTTGCCTTGTCAGGCAGGCGGAAATAGGCTATACTATTCCAAAATGAGAAATTTTTGCTTTCTGGAGGATCTTATGGACGAGCAGAAGACCACCGGCACCCTTTATATCGTCGCAACGCCCATCGGCAACTCGCGCGACATGTCCGAGCGCGGACGCGAAATCCTGTCCACCGCCGACATCATCGCCGCCGAGGACACCCGCCGCAGCGTGGTGCTGCTCAACAAGCTCGGCATCCGCGGCAACAGCCTGAGCGCCAACCACAAGTTCAACGAATACGGCAAGGCCAAGTGGTTCATCGAGCAGCTTGCCTCCGGCAAGGACATCGCCGTCATCACCGACGCGGGCACGCCCTGCATCTCCGATCCCGGCAACGAGCTCATTCGTGCGGCGGTCGAAAACGGCATCCGCGTTGTCGGCGTGCCCGGCTGCTGCGCTGCGGTCAACGCGCTGTCGATCTCGGGCTTTGACCTCTCGAGTTTCCTCTTCTATGGCTTTTTCCCACGCGAGACGGCCGACCGCCGCCGCGTTCTGATGATGATGCGCAAGGGCGACACTGCGACCTACGCCTTTTACGAGTCCCCCAAGCGTATCATGAGCGTCATCGACTTCTTCATCGAGGAAGGCGCGCAGCTTCGTCTCTGTCTCTGCAACGACATGACGAAGCTCCACGAGATGACCTTCCGCGGCACACCCGAGGAGGTCAAGGCGCAGCTCATCGCCAAGGAGACCTACGAAAAGGGCGAATACGCCCTCATCGTCGAGGTCTGCGATGATTACCGCCTGCGCGAAGTGGAGCACATCACCTCGCCTGAGGCGCTGCTCGTGGACTGCATGGTGCAGCATGACTGCACCGCCAAGGACGCGATCAAGCTGCTTTTGAAGGACGAGAACAACACCTACAGCAAAAACGAGCTGTACGCCGCGCACCTTGCGCTCAAAGAGAGGTTCGGCGCATGAGCATCGT
>CAKTLD010000050.1 GCA_934572445.1 uncultured Oscillospiraceae bacterium | reverse complement strand
GGGCATTCATATACGCCCTGTCTGCTGATGAAACCAGTCCTGCGCTTGCGGCTCCACGCCACGCAATCACAGCCCTGCTTTCCTGCCGCTTCAAATGCCCTTGCCCTCTCCGGCGGCAACGGCATTTTCACGGCAACGCCGACAGAGCGTATAACACACTACACTTTGCGAGCAAAGTCGTGTGCCAAAGGGGGAACCCCTTTGGAAACCCCAGACAACAAAACAGGCGGTATGCTGCCCTTTCCGGGAGCATACCGCCGTTTGTTGTCAGCAGCCCGTTTCACAGTCTGCGTGTAGTTCCTTGTAAACTGACCTAAAAGGCGGTCAAAAAGTTCCCGAACGGCGCGGAAAAATGAAAAAGAGACGGCAATAGCCGTCTCTTTCCGCTTATCCGGCAAGGTCCGTCTCAATGGCATGGATAAAGGCGGCGGGATCGATAAACAGGTTGCCGTCTGCCAGCGGCGCAGCCGTATCGAAAAGATACTGCACGATCTCGTTGCCTGTGAGCGTCGGATTGAGCTGCCAGCCGAGCGCCATCACCCCCACGCCGTAGGGAACCCCCCAGCTCAAGCCGCCCTCTCCATAATACGCATAGGACGGCTCGCCCGCGCGATACTCCTCCGCCACCGTGCGATAACAGCACGGCACGCTAAGGCTCGCCGTGGTGGAAACTGCTGTCGGCTCTGTCGGCAGGCCGGCGGTGCAGGACGCAAGGTCCGCCCGGTCATCGAAGGCAAACGATCCTGGCATGAAAATGCCGGTTTTGTCATGAATGTCAACGTCCTGCACCTCCAAAAACATCTCTCCGGTCTCCTTGCTGCGCCTGAGCTGCAGTTCCGTCGCGTTGGTATCCACAACCAGTATCCCCGCTTCACGCGCAGCCTTTACCGCTTCCTCCCACATCTCCGTATTTTTATCAAACGCGCTGGACGGGGCCGCTGAAACGGACACGGCGCGGATCTTCTCTCCCTCGGGCAGCTTCCCGCTCTCCTCAATGATCCAGTACAGCGCGTCTGCAAACGTTTCTGCATCACCTGTATCCGCCGCAGCCGCGTAGTAGACTCTGGCCTCCGGCGCAGTGCCGATGCTCTTGCCGGCCAGAAGACTCAGCACGGCGGGACCGTGTGTCGAACCCATACCGTTCTCCTGTCCGGAGCCGCAGTCATGGTAGGCGGCAATGCAGTCACGGTACTCCGGATGGTCGAGTACAATATAGCTGTCGATGATGGCTACATTCACGCCCCTGCCGGTAATGCCGCGTTCATGCAGCGCTCTCACGCCAAGCCCCGGGTCCTTTCCCTCCTCCAGAAGGCGGGCTTTCTCCTCCTCTGCGCCCTCAAAAACCGTACCCTCGTTAAACGTGTATGTGTAAAGATACTCTTTCCAGTACTCCTCCTGCCGGTATATCCGCTTGGAAAATGCGCCTCCGTCCGGCATAAAGTCCACATAGCGCAGATCGGCGTACTTTTTCTCCGGCAGGACAGCCTTTGTCTCTTCCTGCGGGACGGTCTGCTCCGTCTCCTTCTGCTCCGGCGCGCCGCAGGCGCCCAGGCTCAGCGCCAGCACAAGAGCCAGCACCGCCATCGTTTTCCTCTTCATCGCCGCGTTCCTCCTTCCGCTTTTTCCCTGATCGGGATGGTGTAAGAAAGTGTATCATGGGCGGTACCCTCTGTAAACGGATCGTTGCGACATTTAAAGTATTCTTATACTTTTCGTATAAAAGTTAAGAAATGCGGCGCTTTTTGCGTCGCATTTCTTGACTTTCTTAATTTATTTGTGTGGAACGTGCCAGATCGTATCCGCGTACTGCGCGACCGCGCGGTCGGCGGCAAAGATGCCGCTGCGCGCGATGTTGTAAAGCGACATGCGGTTCCAGCCCTCGCGGTCGGCGTAGGCATCCGCCATGCGCTGCTCGGCGGCGCAGTAGGAGGCAAAGTCCTGCAAAAGCATATATTCGTCGTTCATCAGCAGCCGCGAGGCAAGGTCGTCATAGGCGCAGCCGTCGGAAAAGCCTTGCTTCAGCTTGTCGATCACGCGGCGGAGATTTTCGTCGCGGGCGTAGAGCTTCTGCGGCGTGTAGCCCGCAGCCTTGAGACGCACGACCTCGTCGGCGTGCAGGCCGAAGAGGAACATGTTCTCGTCGCCGAGCACCTCGTGCATCTCGACGTTTGCACCGTCGAGCGTGCCGACGGTCAGCGCGCCGTTCATCATGAACTTCATGTTGCCCGTGCCGCTGGCCTCCTTGCCGGCAGTGGAGATCTGCTGGCTCACCTCGCTCGCGGGCATCAGATGCTCGGCGAGCGACACGCGGTAGTTCTCAAGGAACACCACCTGCAGCTTGTCGCGGCAGATGGGATCCGCGTTGACCTCGGCAGCAAGGGAGTTGATGAGGTGAATAATGCGCTTGGCGACCGCGTACCCCGGCGCGGCCTTTGCGCCAAAGAGGAACACGCGCGGCTGCATGGCACGGTTCGGGTCATTCTGTAACTGCTGGTAGAGGTAGATAATATGCATCGCGTTCAGCAGCTGGCGCTTGTACTCGTGCAGGCGCTTGACCTGCACATCGAAGATCGCGTCCGTGTTGAGCACGACGCCCTGCGTCTTTTTGACGTAGGCGGCAAAATCAAGCTTGTTCGCGCGCTTGATCTCGCCGAGGCGATCCAGCACCGCGGCATCGTTCGCATGCGTCTCGAGCTTCTTGAGCGCTTCGGGGTGCAGGAGATATTCATCTCCGCCCGCGAGCGCGCGCACAAGCTCGTCGAGCCGCGGGTTGATCTGCGCGAGCCAGCGGCGGTGGTCGATGCCGTTGGTGACGTTTTTGAACTTCTCCGGCTCCATCGCGCACTGGTATTTGAAAACGTCGTTTCGCAGGATATCGGAGTGCAGGGCGCTCACGCCGTTGACGGCCATGCCGCCCGCAATGCAGAGGTTCGCCATGCGGACCTGACCGTCCCAGATGATGGCCAGCTCGCGCGTTTTGGCGGGGTCGTGATAATATGCCTCGATCTTTTCCTGATAGCGGCGGGCGATCTCGGTCAGGATCGTCCAGATGCGCGGCAGCAGCGACTGCATCAGCTCCTGAGGCCAGCGCTCCAGCGCCTCGGCCAGCACCGTGTGGTTTGTATAGGCGACGGAGTGCGTCGTAATGTTCCACGCGGTATCCCAGTCAAGGCCCGCATCGTCCATCAGGATGCGCATGAGCTCGGGAATGACGAGCGCGGGGTGCGTGTCGTTGATCTGGATGACGTTCTTTTCGTGGAAGTTCGCCGCCGTGCCGTAGACCTCGATGTGCTTGCGCACGATGGACTGTACAGTCGCGGAGACGAAGAAATACTGCTGTTTTAAGCGCAGACTCTTCCCCTCGGGATGGTTGTCCTCGGGATAGAGGACCTTCGCGATAGTCTCGGCCATCGCGTGCTGCTCCTGCGCGCGCAGGTATTCGCCCTGCGAAAAGAGCGACATGTCAAGCGGCGTGGGGGACTTTGCGTCCCAGAGACGCAGGGTGTTCACCGTATCGGTGCCATAGCCCGCGATCTCCATGTCGCAGGGGATGGCGAGCACCTCGGTCGCGCCCTCGGGCACGACGTGCAGCCGCCCGTCATCCCAGAACTGACGGACCGTGCCGCCAAAGCGGACGGTCTCGGTCTCCTGGGGCTTGGGCATCAGCCATGCGCCGCCGAGATCCTTCCAGTTGTCCGGCAGCTCGACCTGCTGGCCGTCCACGATGCGCTGACGGAAAATGCCCAGCTCATAGCAGATGGAATAGCCCGCGGCGGGGATGTCGAGCGTGGTCATGGAGTCGAGATAGCAGGCAGCCAGACGGCCGAGACCGCCGTTGCCGAGACCCGCGTCGGGCTCGCTTTCAAAAATGTCCGCCGCGCGGAAGCCCAGCTCCCCGAGCGCCTCGGTGAGGATCTCGCCGACGCCCAGGTTGAAGGCGTTTTTCATCAGGCTGCGGCCCATCAGAAATTCCATCGACAGGTAATGTACCTGACGGCGGTGCTCCTGACGCGTCCGCCGCGCCGTATCCACGCCGCGCTCGGCCATCACGTCGCGCAGCACCAGCGCGCTCGCGCGCAGCATCTGCGCGTCGCTCGCCTCCTCCACGGTGCTGCCGAAGCTGACCTTCAGCTTTTCGCACAGCGCCTCTTTCATTTTCTTCACGGAGTCAATGGTCATAGATCAATTCCTTTTCTTTATTTGCAGATGGATTCGTAGATGTTGTGATATTCCTGCGCCGAGCGCGTCCAGCTGAAGTCGGCAGTCATGCCGCGCTGCTGGAGCCGGCGATAGGCGGTCTTATTGTCGTGGTAGAGGTCGATGGCCTCACAGATGACGTGGCACATGTCGCCGGCGTTATAGTTGGCAAAGGTGAAGCCGTTTCCCGCGCCGTTCCATGCCTCATAGGCGTGGACGGTGTCCTTCAATCCGCCGGTCTCGCGCACGATAGGTACCGCGCCGTAGCGCATGGCGATCATCTGTGAAAGCCCGCACGGCTCGCTCTTCGAGGGCATCAGGAACAGGTCCGCGCCCGCGTAGATCTGCATGGCAAGCTCCTCGGAATAGCCGAGGTAGACCGCCATGCGCCCGCTGTAGCGGGACTGGGCGTACTGGAAGAAGGTCTCATACTTCGCGTCGCCCTTGCCGAGCACCACGAGCTGCACGTCCTTTTCCATGAAGTAATCCAGCGTCTCGCACACAAGGTCAAGCCCCTTGTGGGAAACCAGGCGCGAGACCATGGCAAGGATAGGCGTATCGGGCTTTTCCTGAAGTCCGAGCGAGGTCTGGAGCTGGGCTTTGTCCCTTGCCTTGCCGGCAAGCTTCTGCGCGCTGTAGGTGCTGACGATATTTCTGTCGTGCGCGGGGTCGTAGCGCTGCATGTCGATACCGTTGAGCACGCCGTGGAGCTTGCGGGCGTTCATGTCCATCACATTTTCCAGCCCGTGGGCAAAGTAGGCGTACTTGAGCTCCTGGGCATAGGTGGGGCTCACGGCGGTCACGGCGTCCGCCGTGACGATCGCGCCCTTTAAAAGGTTCACGTCGCCGCCGAACTCAAGCGTGCCGCCGTCGAACCAGCCGCGGTCCAGGCCGAAGAGGTCCTCGAGCGTTTCGCGGCCGTAGCGGCCCTGATATTCAATGTTGTGCACGGTGATCACGGTGCGGATGCTCTTGTAGAAATCGTCGCGCACGGCCTCGTCACGAATGTAGATGGGAACAAGGGCACTCTGCCAGTCGTTGCAGTGGACGACGTCTGGTTTTTCCGGCAGGGACTTCAAAAGCTCCGTCACCGCGCGGGAGAAGAAAGCAAAGCGCTCGCCGTCGTCATAGTAGCCGTAAAGGTCGCCGCGGCGGAAGTAGCTCTCGTTGTCAATAAAATACCAGATGACGCCCTGATATTCCAGCGAAAAGAGGCCGCAGTATACGCTCCGCCAGGCAAGGCGCACGAACGTCCACTTTTCAAAGTGCAGCCTGTCGCCCCACTGGTCCTTTACGCGCTCGTAAAGCGGCAGGACGACGCTCACGCGGTCACCGTTCGCGGCAAGGGCCTGCGGCAGGCTTCCCGCCACATCGGCAAGGCCGCCGGTCTTGCAGAAGGGCACCGCTTCGCTCGTAACGTACAAAATGTTCATGCCGGTTTCTCCTTTCTTTATCCGGTGGTGCAAAAAGCGGCTCCGCGCCTCACACCGTGCTGCCCTTGCTGACGGCGAGCGGATAACTCTCGTGACCGACCAGCGTGCCGCCGCGGCGGATGCGCACATTTTTATCCGTGATGACGCACTGGAGCGTCACCTGCTCCTCCACAACGGTGTTCTTGAAGAGGATGCAGTTTCTGATGACGCTGCCCTTGCCGACCTTCACCCCCGGGAAGAGGATGCTTCCCTCCACCGTGCCCTCGATCTGGCAGCCGTCGGCGATCAGAGAATCCACGCAGCGCGTCTCCGGCGCGATATAGGACGCAGCCTCGTCATCCTCCTTGGCGAGGATGGGACGCGCGGGGCAGAAGAGTTCGGCGCGGATGGCGGGATCGAGCAGCTGCATACTGCGCTCGTAATATTCGCGCACCGTGCGCAGCTGGGCGGCAAAGCCATCCCACACGAAGCCGCGCAGATCGAGCACATCCCCCATGGCGCAGAGCACGTCGCTGCGAAAGCTGTATTTTTCCTGCGCGGCGCACTCGTCCACGAGCCGGAGAAGGAGGTCGCGCCTGAGCAGATAGATTTCAAGGCTGCGGTAGCCCGAGGCCGCGCGCGGCGCGCAGCGCGTCTCCGCAACGCGGCCGGTATCGTCGAGCGTGAAATAGGTCGCGTTCTCCACGAACTCACCGCTCGCCGTGCACACGCAGGTGATGTCCGCGCCGCTTTCGATGTGCGCGTCAAGCACCTGCTGGAGCGGCAGGTTGATGATAAGGTCGCTGTCCGACAGAACAACATAATCCTGCCGGATGCTCGCAAGGTAGGACCGCACGCCGGAGAGTGCATCCAGCTTGCCGCGGAATTCCTCGCTGCGGTACTTGCTGCCGCCGGCAAAGGGCGGCAGGAGCTTGAGCCCGCCATACTTGCGCGCCATGTCCCATACCTTGCCGTTGCCGATATGGTCGATAAGACTCTGATAGTTGCCGTGCAGCACGACGCCCACGTCCGTGATGCCGGCGCTCGCCATGTTGGAAAGCATGAAATCGACGGCACGGTAGCGCCCGCCGAAGGGAAGCGACGCAGGCATGCGGCGCTCGGTCAGCTCACGCAGGCCCGGGGATTTTTCGTAAGCAAAAATAATGCCGTGCAGTCCGTTCATCGTACCGTCTCCTTTCCGTCGCGGCTGCGCATACGCTTGGCCGGAAGTACATGTCCGTCCGCCACCGCCGCGTCGGGCCCGACGACAGCGATGCCCCACTCCTCAGGCGCGACCGCCTCAGGCGGCGCGCCGACAAAGGCGTGTTCCCCGACCATGGCGTTCTCGCCGATGATGGCATAGGAAACGCGCGCATCCTTTTTCACCACTGCGCCGGGCATCAGGATGGAATACTGCACGCTCGCCCCCTCCTCCACGGTACAGCGCTCGGAGAGGACGGAGTTCTCCGCCGAGCCCTCCACGGTGCAGCCGCGGGCGATGACGCTGTGCTCCACATGCGCGCTCCCGCCGAGATAGGCGGGCGGAACGGAGGATGAGCGGCCGTAGATTGGCCAGTTCTTTTCAAGCAGGTCGAGCCCGCTGCCGGTGGCAAGCATATCCATGTTCGCATCCCAGAGCGAATCGAGCGTGCCGACATCCTTCCAGTAGCCGGAGAAGCGGTATGCCGCCATCTTCTCGCCGTTTTTCAGCATCTTCGGGATGATGTTCTTGCCGAAGTCGTTGCTGCTGGTCTCGTCGCTCTCATCCTCGATGAGATAGGCGCGCAGCTTTTTCCAGGTAAAAACATAAATGCCCATCGAAGCAAGGTTGCTCTTCGGATGCGCCGGTTTTTCCTCAAATTCGACGATCGTGTCGTTTTCGTCCACATTCATGATGCCAAAGCGCGGGGCATCCTCCCAGGGCACTTCCATCACGGAGATGGTGCAGTCCGCCCCCGCCTTTTTGTGATGGGCAAGCATCCTGGCATAGTCCATCTTGTAGATATGGTCGCCGGAGAGGATAAGCACATAGTCGGGGTCGTACATATCGACAAAGCCGATGTTCTGGAAAATGGCGTTGGCCGTGCCCTTGTACCACGAGGCGCCGTCCGCGCTCTGGTACGGCGGCAGGATATGTACGCCGCCGTCGCTGCGGTCAAGGTCCCAGGGCTGGCCGGAGCCGATGTAGCGGTTGAGCTCCAGCGGGCGGTACTGCGTCAGCACGCCGACGGTGTCAATGCCCGCATTTGCGCAGTTGGAAAGCGGAAAGTCAATGATGCGGAACTTGCCGCCGAAGGGCACGGCGGGCTTTGCCATATTCTCCGTGAGCACATAGAGCCGGCTGCCCTGACCGCCGGCGAGCAGCATGGCGATACATTCCTTTTTCACGCTTTTAGTCTCCTCCTTTATGCGTTCTGCATGTCTGGTTTGGATCTTTTTTCGGGGGTCCTTTCTTCTTTCTCTTTATCCGCTTCCTCCGGCGGTGCGGTCCACGTTCCTTCGCCGGCAAAGAACGCCGCGCCCAGCGGCGGCAGATCCACGGCGATGGAGCAGGGCCGCCCGTGCGAGGGGATGGCCTGCGTTTCGATGGGGCGCTCGTTCAGCCAGTCGCCCGTACCGCCGTAGACTGGACGGTCGGTGGTGAACTGCTCGCGGTAGGTCTTCTTCGGCGGCACGCCGAAGCGGTAACCGCGGTGCCCCGCGGGTGAGAAGTTGACCGCGGCGATCAGCTCGCCGCCCTGCCGGTCGCGGCGGACAAAAACGACGACATTGTTGTGGTTATCGTCGGGAACGAGCCACTCAAAGCCCTCCCACGAAAAGTCGATCTCCCACAAGGGGCTCTGGGAAAGGTAGAAGTGGTTGACATCCCTGAAAAACCGGTAGATCCTCTGATTGTCAGGATTGCCAAGCAGGTACCAGTCGAGCTGACCGGCAAAGTTCCACTCATGCCACTGGCCCAGCTCGGCGCCCATGAAGGTGAGCTTTTTGCCCGGATGGGAGAGAAGATATGCCGTGAACGCGCGCACACCGGCAAGCTGCTGCCAGTCATCGCCCGGCATCTTTCCGCGCAGGCTTCCCTTCATGTAAACGACCTCGTCGTGGGAGATGGGTAGAACAAAGTTCTCGGAAAAGGCATACATCAGCGAAAATGTGATGTCCTTATGGTGGAACTGACGGAACCAGGGATCGAGCTTCAGATAGTGGCACATGTCGTTCATCCAGCCCATGTTCCACTTGAGGTTAAAGCCGAGGCCGCCATCCTCTACGGGCCGCGTGACAAGCGGCCAGGCGGTGGATTCCTCGGCCACCATCAGTGCGTTGGGATTGACGGCGAAGGCCGTGGTGTTCAGCGCACGCAGAAACTCGATGGCCTCAAGATTTTCGTGTCCGCCGTGGACGTTCGGCGTCCAGCGGCCCGCCTCGCGGCCGTAGTCGAGATAGAGCATGGACGCGACCGCGTCCACGCGCAGACCGTCAAGGTGAAATTCGCGCAGCCAGAAAGCGGCAGAGGACAGCAGAAAGCTCTTCACCTCGCCGCGGCCATAATCGAACACGCGCGTGCCCCAGCCCTCATGCTCGCGCTTATTGGGATCGGCATATTCGTAGCATGGCGTGCCGTCAAAGTCGATGAGGCCGTGCTCGTCCTTGCAGAAATGCGCGGGCACCCAGTCAAGGATGACCGAGATCCCCTTTTGGTGCAGGTGATCGACAAAGTACATAAAGTCCTTCGGCGTGCCGTAGCGCGAGGTCGCGGCGAAGTATCCGGTACACTGGTAGCCCCAGGAATCGTCCAGCGGATATTCCGTCACAGGCATCAGCTCAACGCAGTTATAGCCCAGATCCTGCACATAGGCTGCAAGCTCGCGCGCGAGCGTGCGATAATCGTAAAAATCGCCGTTTTCGCGCCGCCGCCACGAGCCAAGATGCACCTCGTAGATATTGAGCGGCTTTTCGTACACGGGATAGCCCGCACGGCTTGCGCGCCAGGCCTGGTCGTGCCAGCGGTAGCCGCGCAGGTCGTAGAGCTTGCCCGCATTGCCCGGGCGTGTCTCGGTGTGAAAGGCGTAGGGGTCCGTCTTGAGCACGGTACGCCCGTCCGCCCTCGTCACGGCATACTTGTAAACGTCGTACTGCCGGAGGCCCGCCACGAACGTCTCCCAGATGCCATCGCCATTGCGCGTCATCGGGTGTGCATAACCGTTCCAGCCGCAGAAATCACCCACGACGGAAACGTGCGCCGCATTCGGCGCCCAAACGCGGAAGACATAGCCCTCCCGTCCGTCCCGACGCGCGGCATGCGCGCCGAGATAGCGGTAAGCCTCGCTGTTCGTGCCGCCGTAAAAGGCGGCGGCGTCAAATCGTCTGCCGGTAGTGTTCATCGCATCTCCTTTGCTTTTTACCATAGCACAGCCGGGCGGCGCGGCAGGGCGAAAGCCGTCGCCCCCGCGCCGTTATTCCTCATCCGGCACACGCTGGACCGCCGCGCCGCCGAGGCCGAAATCGTCCTCCACGCTCGCCGTGTCGCGGCGGAGCATGGTCTCCATCACGCGGATATCGCTGTCGATATCCATTGCCTCGCTGCGGTAGAGATCGTCAAGCTGCTTGTCAAAGCCCTTGATCAGCGCGTCCATCGTCTCTTCAATGCGCTCCTGCGCGCGGGAAAGGTTCTCGCCCTCGATGCCCGCCTCCTCGAACTTGGCATAGCTGTCGAGCAGCTTCAGGGTGGTGGGCAGGTAGTAATTCAGGAACGTCGCGGCCTGCTGCTGCTTTTCGGGATGCTCCTCCACCTCGCGGAAGATCTTGCCCGCCACGAGTTCGAGATGGTCGATCTTGTCGGAAAGCACAGGGTCGGCAATGCGGTCGTTCGCCGCGCGGATGGCGCGCAGCGCGCCGGCGTAGCCCTCGTTGGCCTCCTTGGGCGTAACGTTTTCCTTCTTTGCCTTTTCGCTGGCATATTCGGCAAAGGCGTCGGCGCTGCGGAAGAGGATACCGCGCCCGCTGTCAAAATACGCGCCGGTATCAAGCATTCCCTTTTCGACCATGAATTCCAAGTCGCGTTCCACGGTCTTGCGTTTTTTGCCGGAAACGGCGCACAGCTCGTCGATGCCGATATAGCCGCGCGTGCCCATCACGGCGAGGTAACGCGCGATACGCGTGCTGCGGCGGCGCATCTTCCGCCCCGCGGCAAGCATCACAAGGCCGCCGGCAAGGAAGCCTCCGGCGGACAGAATGTCCTCCAGCATATAGGAATACCAGCCGGAGCCGACGATCTCGGCGATCTGCGGGATGAGCGAAACGCCGAACACCGCCGTGAGAATGATGCCGACCGTCGTGAGGATGCGCGCGGTCTTGTCCGAGGCCTCGGGCGCGCGGGTCATCTTCTTGACGGTCTTTTCCACCTTGTTCTGTCCCCGCGCGGCGGCATTGACGCTTGCGTTGGGACTGGTGCTGGTGCGCATCCCGCCGTTGTTGACGGCGCGGGATGTGTGCGCCGTCCTCTTGCGCGGGCTGTCGGACAGCTTGCCCCACAGGGCAAACAGGCCGAGCGGCCACCAGATCATAAACATCACGGCGATCAGGATCCAGCTGCCGATATCCGGATCGTTTTTCTTTTTGGGCTGCTGGGTACGCGGGCGGAACGATCCGCTTTCGGGATCGTACTCAAATTCGTTGTTCATCCGTTTTCTCTTCCTCTCAATTTCTCTTTCAGGCCTTTATTTTTCTGTCGCGCTCATAGTCGGCAAGCTTTATCTTTTTTCCGTCTCCGCCGACCACATAGGTGTTGTCGAGCTGACTTTTGAGGTTGGCCTTGACCGAATCGATATAGTCGCGGCGGAGCCGCGCCTGCTCCTCCTTTTCCGCGTCGGTCAGGCCCCCGGCCTTGGCCTTGCGGGCCAGCGCGTTGATGCGCGCGATCTTCTCTTCCATCGTCATCGTATCGTTCTCCTTACAGATACCGGCGCAGCGTGAGCGCCGTTCTTCCCTTCCGGCTCAGTCCCCCGACCGTCAGGACTTCAAATTTCCCCAGTCCGCGCGCAGAGATCACGTCTCCCTGTGCGACGGGCGCGTCGCTCTTGAGCGTCTCGCGGTGGTTGAGCTGCACGCGGCCGGAGGAGATGAGCTCCTGCGCCTTTCCGCGGCTCAGGGAAAAGCCGCTCGCCGCCACAGCGTCGAGCCGCAGCGTCGAGACCGTGTCGTGAATATCCTTCACCTTCAGCTCGGGAACATTGAGTTCAGAAAGCCCGATCTCGCTGACCGAGAGCCTTACGCGCCCCGCGGAAGAAACGTTCTGCAGCAGGTACGGCGCAATGCCGCGTGTGACGATCAGGTCGGCGGAACCGTCTGACACCAGGATATCGCCAAGCGTTTCGCGCGTGACGCCCTGCGCCATGAGCGAACCGAGAAAGTCGCGGTGCGTCAGCGCATCCTCCTTCCGGTAGATACAGCGCAGCGCCGCCATGTACGCATCCTCGTCGGTCTCCTCCTGCCAGTCGGGCAGGAATATCAGCATTTTCCGCTCCGCGCGGTCATAGCCGCCGCAGAAGGCATAGCCATCGTGGATGGCCGCGGCGTGCAGCAGCTCCCGCGCCGCGCGCTGCTCGGCAGGGCTCAGAAACTCCGTCGCCGCGGGGATATTGCGCTGCGCGCACTGCTCGTACTTATCCAGAACGTGCGCCAGCAGGATGCGCTCGTCTCCGTCGCGCGCAGCGCGGTCCAGAAGCGTTCTCCGGTCCATCAGGCGTCTCCGTTCTGCGCGCGCCAGAGAGCGGCATACTCGCCGTTTTTCGCCAGCAGCGCTTCGTGCGTGCCTTCCTCGGCGATGCGGCCGTTCTCGATGACGAGGATACGGTCCGCCGCGCGGATGGTCGAGAGCCGATGGGCGATGATGATCGTCGTGCGCCCGCGCGAAAGCTCGTCGAAGGCGTGCTGGATCTTCACCTCCGTCACGCTGTC
>CAKTLD010000049.1 GCA_934572445.1 uncultured Oscillospiraceae bacterium | reverse complement strand
TTCATTGCCTGCAAACACGACCCGAAAAAGGTCACATACCTCATCCCGCAGCTTGAGCCGATCCTGTCGATCACCTACGGCTGCATCGTGTATCAGGAGCAGGTCATTCAGATTTTCCAGCAGCTTGCGGGCTACTCGCTTGGTCAGGCGGACATGCTGCGCCGCGCGATGAGCAAGAAGAAGGTCAAGGACATTGAGCGCGAGCGCGAGGCGTTCCTGCACGGCGATCCCGCGCGCAATATCTCCGGCTGCGTGGCGAACGGCATCGACGAAAAGGCCGCGCAGGAAATCTATGAGGAAATCTACGCCTTTGCAAACTATGCCTTCAACAAGGCGCACGCCGCGGCCTACGCGGTCGTCGCGTATCAGACGGCGTACTTCAAGTGCCACTATACGAAAGAGTATATGGCGGCGCTCTTGTCCAGCGTGCTCGACTCGTCCGACAAGGTGGGCGAGTATTTCAACGAGTGCCGCGAATGTGGCATTAAGCTTCTGCCGCCGGACGTCAATCATTCCGCCGACCGCTTCACGGTCGAGCCCGAGGGCATCCGCTTTGGCCTCGTCGCCATCAAGAACATCGGCCGCGGCCTCATCCTGCGCATGATGCGCGAGCGGGAGCTCAACGGTCCGTTCGTTGACTTTCAGGACTTCTGCCGCCGCATGGACGGCATGGAGATCAATAAGCGCGCGGTCGAGAATCTGATCCGCGCGGGCGCGTTCGACTCGACGGGCGCGAAGCGCTCGCAGCTCATCGCCGTCTACGAAAAGCTGATGGACGGCATCGCCGAGGGCAACCGCACGAACATCGAGGGGCAGATCGACTTTTTTGGTATGGGCGCGGAGACCGCACAGCAGGCAGCGCTGGTCCTGCCGGACATTCCCGAGTTCACGCCGCAGGAGCTCATGGCAATGGAGCGGGCCACGACAGGGCTGTATCTCTCGGGCCACCCGATGGATGCCTACCGCTCGCTCGTGCGCACGTCCGGCGCGGCGGCCATCGGCCGCGTGATGGAGGATTTTTCGCAGGAGTCTGGGCCGACGACGTTCTCCGACGGGCAGAAGATCTCGCTCGCGGGCGTCGTGACCGCGAGCAAAACAAAGATGACGAAGAAAAATACCCTTATGGCCTATGTGACGCTTGAGGATGGCACGGGCAGTATTGAAATGCTGTGCTTCACGCGCGTGCTCGAGCAGTACGGCAGCTACTTGCAGGAGGGGCAGGTTATTTACGTCACGGGTACGCTCTCCGTGCGCGACGAGAAAGCGCCGCAGCTGATGTGCGACTTTGCCCGCCCGCTGAGCGCTGACGCGGCGGTTCCGGGACCCTCGCAGCCGCAAAGCGGAAAGACGCTCTATCTCCGCCTGCCCTCCGGCAGCGGGCCGGAAATGGACATTCTGCGCAAGGTGCTCTATATGTTTGAGGGAAAAAGCAGCAATGTCCGTATCCGACTTTCCGATACCGGCAAGCTCATCGGCACGACCTGCGACCTCTATCCCTCGCTCGTGCGCGATCTGGAGCAGCGCTTCGGCAAGGAAAATGTGGTGGTGAAATAAAAGAAAGGGGGACTGGCGATGAGATTGCGTTTGACCATGATCTGAAAAAAACGATCATGGAGGATTTTATGGAGATTACCGAATATCAGATCTATCGCGAGGAAGAGATCCTGCCGCTGTACGCGTCCGTCGGCTGGACGGCGTACACGGACGCGCCCGACGCGTTGCGGCGTGGCTTTGAAAAGTCCCTGCTGACGCTTGCGGCCTATGAAGGAAAAACACTTGTCGGCCTTGTCCGCGCTGTGGGCGACGGCGAGACCATTGTGCTGGTGCAGGACCTGCTGGTTTTTCCGCAGTATCAGCGGCGCGGCGTCGGCACAGCGCTGATGCGCGCGGTGATGGAGCGCTTTGCAGACGTCCGGCAGCTCCAGCTCGTGACGGACGACACGGAAAAAACACTCGCGTTCTACCGCTCTCTGGGCCTGCGCGAGCTTTCGGACCTTGGCGGCCGGGGGTTTATGCGGTAAACAGCCGTTTTTTCGCCTTCGCAACGCAAAATTGCGTGATAGTTGGTGGAAGCAACCGCTGCTTTTCGCTATGATGAGCGCATCAAACGAAAAGGAGAATGACCATGAAACTCACTCTTATCATCCTGCCGATCATGTTCGTCGTTTACGGTGCGCTCATCTACCTCTTTGTGCTGCTTGTCAAGGTACTGCGAAAGTACATCAAGTCAAAAGATGTGCGCGAGGAGAAGAAGGCCGTCTGCCGCTCGCTCGGCGAGGCGCTCAAGGCGCACCGGACGGAGAAGCAGATGACGCAGGAGTTCGTCGCAGAGACGCTCGGCGTCAGCCGTCAGGCGGTGAGCAAATGGGAAAACGGCACGTCCGACCCCAGCACATCGAATCTCTGCGCGCTCGCGAAGCTCTACGGCGTTCCGGTCGAAGAGCTGCTGCGGCAGACACAGGAAGAGAACAGCGAAGACTAAGCAAAAAAGAGACAGGCTGTGCCTGTCTCTTTTTTGTGATCTGATCTGACTTTTCCGGTCAGGCTGCAGCGCCGGCCGGTCAGGATCGTTCACACGCGGCTGAAAAAGGCGGCGGGAGGGATGCTGCCTGGCATCGGGTGCAGGCAGCGGAAAGGAGGGGCCTCTCTTTTCAAAAGAGAGGTCCCTCCCGGGGTTTTTATTTCTTTTTCACCGGATAGCAGACCTCGGTGACAAACTCGTTGGGGTCCTGTGTCTCGTGCGGGCTGATGTGGTAGATGTCGAACATCGGCCCGGCGTATTCATAGCCGTTGGCCTCGATCCATTCCGTCAGCGCTGCGGTGACATCATGGATCTGCTCGTAGCCGCCCTTGAAGGTGCAGCCGGCATAGGTGACGGCAGGCAGTGTGCGGAATCTGACGTGCTCGGTGTCGGGATACTGCCCCTTGAGGGTCTTCTGCGCCTCGACTTCGACCTGCTCCTCCTTGTATTCACCGTCAAGGAAAACGACGCAGCAGTAGCAGGGGTCGGAGGGGATGAGACCCAGCGGATCGGTCTCCTCGCAGAGGACGCGCCATACCATGCCCTCATCCTCATAGCGGGGGATGGTCATGCGGACGGTGGCGGCGTAACGCTCGGGCAGGGTCTTGATGGTGACATTGTAGTGCATACTTTCTTCCTTTCTCAGCCGCTTGCGGGCTGTGTCCAGAAGCTGCATCTGGTGCGTGAGCTGCGCCTGCTCTGCCAGCAGCGCCGTCTGCCGCGCGGCGAGATGCGCATCCAGCTGCGCGGGATCGTCATAGACGGGCAGCAGGGCGCGGATCTCAGAGAGTCCGAAGCCCATGTCGCGCAGCGCTGCGATGCGGCAGACGACGGGCAGCTGGGACTCGCTGTAGTAGCGGTAGTCGGTGAAGCGGTCGATGGAATCGGGCTTGAGCAGCCCAATCTCATCGTAATAGCGCAGCATGCGGATGCTGACTCTGGACAGCTTTGAAAAATCTCCGATCTTCAGCATGGTGGTACCTCCGTGTTTTTGAGCTCGAATACAGGATAGGCCCTGACACCATGTGAGAGTCAAGAGGCTTTTTCAAAAAAAGGAAAAGGAAAGAACGGCAGCTTACAGCTCGATCAGTTCATACTCCTTCGTACCGAAGCCGAGCGCTGCGGCAGAGTCCACCGTGCGCTTGCCGTTGCGGCTTTCAATGCGCTCGACGAGATGGCCGCGGCCCGGGTCATCGGACGCGTACACGAGGTCCAGACACGCCTGATCGATGGCGATGGGATCAAGCGAGGCGAGGATCCCGATATCCGCCATGCAGGGATCTTCGGCCACGGCGCAGCAGTCGCAGTCGACGGACATGTTCTTCATCACGTTGATGAACACCATATTGCCCTTGAAATAGTCGACAACGGCGGAGGCGGCGTCGGCCATGGCATCGAGGAACTTGTTCTGCTCGGTTGTCCACATCTCGTCGGGGTTGCCCGCGCCGTGGATATAGGCCTTGCCCGCGCTCGATGCGCAGCCGATGGACAGCTGCTTGAGCGCGCCGCCGAAGCCGCCCATCGGGTGCCCCTTGAAGTGGGAGAGGACCAGCATGGAATCGTAGTTTGCAATATTCTTACCTACGAGGTCTTTCTGAATACTCCGGCCGTTCGGAATGGGAAGCTCAAGGTCGGGACCCTCGGCGTCGAGAATGTCAACGTCGAAATGCTTGCTCCAGCCGTGCTTGATCATCGTGCGGCGGTGTGCCTCGGTGGTGTTGCGCTCGCCGGGGTAGGCGGTGTTGCATTCCACGACCGTGCCATGCACGGCCTCGATCATCGGCTGCCAAAAGTCGGGACCGAGGAAGTTCTGGTTGCCCGGCTCGCCAGAGTGCAGCTTGACGGCGACCTTACCGGTCAGCTCCTTGCCCGCGGCCTTGTAGAGCGCGATGACCTTTTCTGGTGTGATCTCGCGGGAAAAATAGACGGTTGCTTTCATGGCGATCATCCTCCTGTAATATCAGATAACAGATGGTCCGCGTGCGGCGGACAGTTTCGCGGGAACAGTATAGCATGTCCGCGGCGGGTGTTCAAGCGGAAATGCAGACAGTTTTTGTGCGCTGGATTGCAATTTTGCGGGGAAAGGTGTATAATCAGCCAAACCAACGAAACGGAGGAATCAGTAATGGGTAAAAAATTAGTGGCTTATTTTTCTGCGACCGGCACGACCGCGCGGCTTGCCAAAACGCTTGCCGGTGCGGTGGGCGCAGACCTTTTTGAGATCGAGCCGAAGGCTGCCTACACAAAGGCAGACCTGAACTGGATGGACAAAAAGGCACGCAGTACGATCGAGATGAACGATCCTGCCTCCCGTCCCGAGATCGCAAAGCTGATCGACGTTACCGATTACGACACGATCTTTGTCGGTTTCCCGATTTGGTGGTACGTCGCGCCGACGATCATCAACACATTCCTGGAGAGCTGCGCTCTTGAGGGCAAGACGGTCGTGCCCTTTGCCACCTCCGGCGGCAGCGGTATGGGCGGGACTAACGCAAAGCTTGCACCGAGCTGCCGGGGCGCAAAGCTCGCGGAGGGCAAGGTCTTCAAGAGCCGCGCAGGCGAGGCGGAGCTCGCCGCGTGGGCGGAGAGTCTGGGCATCTGAAAAGTGCCGGAACCACGGAATGAGCCAAAGGCTCATTCCGGGGTTTCTTTTGTGGGGAGCTCTTTTTGCAGAAGGCGACCGCTCGTCCGGTCGATAAGCAGCGCGCCGAGCGGTGCGGTGATCAGGATGCCCAGCACCGCCACAGAGAGCACCGCGCCGCCGCAGGCAAGTCCCGACGCCAGCGGGACCGAGCCGATGGCTGCCTGCACCGTGGCCTTGGGCAGGTAAGCGAGCACGCAGAACAGCCGTTCGCGGCGTGAAAGCGGCGTTTTGATCAGGCAGAGCACGACACCCAGCGAGCGGAAGACGAGCGCGCAGAGGATGAGCGCGACGGCGATCGGACCGAGCGCCATAGTATAGCGGATATCGACCGCCGCTCCGACAAGAACAAAGAGCAGTATTTCAGCCGCGAGCCAGAGCTTGCCGAACTTTTCGGAAAGCCGTCCGGAGACGGTGGCGGGGCTCTTTCTCCGCAGCGCGCAGGCCAGGGCGACGACTGCGAGCAGCCCGGAGACAGGTACGATGCCCTTGAGCAGATCCTCCGCCGAGACCAGCAGGAACGAAACGCCCAGCACGATGATGGTCTTCATGCTGCTGCGCACGCAGCGGGCATGCTCATAGGCGGTTTCAAAAAAGAAGCTGAGCAGGAGACCGGCTGCCGCGCCGAGCAGGATGCCGAGCGCAATGGAGACGGGGATCTCCAGAAAGTCGCGCAGGCGCGCATGCCCGCCCTGCGCCATGCCGAGAAACGTGGTGAAAAGCACGATGACAAAGATATCGTCGCAGGATGCGCCCGCCATGATGAGCTGAGGGATGCTTTTATCCGTGCCGCGGCGCTCCTCCATCAGCTGCACCATGTGCGGCACGACCACGGCGGGGGAGACCGCCGCAAGCACCGCGCCCATGACCGCGGCCTCAATGGCCGAAAGACCGAGCAGGCGCGGCGCCAGCAGCACATAGCCCAGGATCTCACAGCCTGCGGGGAGGCAGGACATCAGCACTGCCGGCCGCCCGACGCGCCGTAGATCAGCGAGGTCGAGCGAGAGTCCCGCCTTGAGCAGAATGATGATCAGCGCGATCTTCCGCAGCTCCGCCGAGATGGCGAGCAGTGAGGGATCAAGCACATCGAGCATGCACGGCCCCAGCAGAATGCCTGTGAGCAGCAGACCGATGATGCGCGGCAGGTGCAGTGCACGGCTGGCCTCCGCGAGTAAAAGCCCCGGCAGGAAAACGAGCGAAAGGGAGAGCAGCATGAGAAAAAACCTCCTTCGGGGCACAAAAAAAGCCAATGCCCCTGTGAAAAGATCACAGAAGTCATCAGCTTTGAAAAAGCGGTTTAGGCGTGTGCCAGGGGAGAACCTCATTCCCAGTCAGTATGATATCACAGCGCGTGCGGATTGCAAGAGAAAAATAAGTGCCGCCCCCGCTTTTTTGCGGAGACGGCATTTTTGTATGTCAGATATTCAGCAGGCGGCGCAGTTCACGCACGCGGTCGCGCCCGATGGGCAGCACGGCGTTCGTGCCGCGCACGCGCAGGGCAAAGCCGTTGCTTGCCCAGGGGAAGATGCTCTCCACATACCGCAGCTGGACAAGGCACGTCTTGTGGATGCGGTAAAAGCCCTGAGGCCCGAGCTTGTTTTCATACTCCGAGAGGGAGGCGCTGTCGCCGTACATTTTGCCGCTGAGCATGTGGAGGATGCAGCCCCGGCCCACGCCATCGGTCTCAATATAGGTGATATCGCCGATATCGAGCAGAGTGGTGCTGCGGTTGTTATTCACGGCAATGCGGGTGACGGCCGGCGCGGCGGCGGGGTCGGCGGTGCAGACCTCCAGCGCCTGACGGATGCGCTCGGGCGCGAAGGGCTTGAGGATGTAGTCGTCGGCGCGCAGCTCAAAGGCGCGCACGGCGTATTCGGAAAATGCTGTGGCGAAGACGATCCTGGCGTGCGGCATGAGCCGCCGCGCGAGTGCGGCGACGGTCGTGCCCTCCAGATCGCCGAGGTGCACGTCGATGAACAGCACGTCAAAGCTCTGCTTTTCCAGCAGCTCCATTGCCTGCGCGCCGCTGGCGGCCTCGGCGATCTCGGCCTGCGGCAGGATTTCGGTGATCTGGTGGATCAGCTCCACGCGGGAGTATTTTTCATCGTCGATCACTGCGATGCGCATGAAAAGACCTCCTTTTTTTCTCAAGCCTCGGGCATTGCGGGCGGGATCAGCGGGATGGAGAAGAACACGGTGGAGCCGTGCTCGCCGCTCTCAATGGAAAAGTCGCACTGGCGGCCGTAGATGCTGCGCAGGCGCTTGCGCACGTTGAACAGCCCCGTATAGGTCGGGTCGTCCGGGTCCTCGAGCTTTCGCAGCACTTCGGGTGGGAAGCCGTGCCCCTGATCGCTGACGCGGATATAGGCGCGCTCGTCATCCTGCCGGATGGAGAGCCACACGCGGCGATCGTCCACGGCCACAAAGCCGTGGCGCACGGCGTTTTCCACAATGGGCTGGAGCGTCAGCGGCGGCAGGTGCAGCCGGTCAAGATCGTCCGGCAGCTCGCGCTCCACATGCAGCGCGCCCTCAAAGCGCGCCTCGGTCAGCATGAGATAGTTGTCCACATTGGACAGTTCCTGCCGCAGGGGAACGAAGGATTCATTGATCGTGAGCGTCTGGCGGAAGTAGTCCGCCAGCACGAGAATGGTCTTGCGTGCGCGCTCGGGGTCTGTCAGGCAGAGGGCGGAGATGGTGTTGAGCGCGTTGAAGAGAAAATGCGGGTTGATCTGTGATTGCAGGGCGCGGAACTCTGCTTGCTTACGCAGCGCGATCTGGTGCTCGGTCTCGCCGAGCTCCAGCATGACGGAGAAAAATTCGGCAAGGCTCTCTGCCGTGCGGACATCCGCATCGAGCACAAGGTTGACGCCTGTAGGGACTTTCAGCAGCAGCGCGCCGATGACGCGCTCGTCCTGCCGCAGCGGGACGGCGAGCCCCGCATAGCCGCGTGCGTCCGGCAGATCGGCCAGCACGACGGAGCGATCCTGCTCCATCGCCTCGCACGCGAATGCAGGCAGCGGTACGGTTATGAGCGAGCCGCCGCTCATGGCAAGGACCTGCGTGCGGTCCGTCAGCGCAACGTGAAAGTGAGGCAGGTGCTCGCGCACGATCTCCACCGCACGCTGCAGGCCCTCGCGGTTGCCGATGCCGCGGCGCAGATAGGGCAGACATTCCTGCGCGATCAGCAGCGCGGCGGCGCGCTGCTCCACGAGTTCGATCGTCAGGTCGCGGTTCAGCCGGTCCAGGATGCGCATGAACGCGACAAGACCAATGGAGTTGACGATCATTTTCGGCAGCAGGATAGCCTGCTCCAGCGCGACAGCGGCCGAGAGCGGCTTGGCAAGCAGCAGAATGAGCGCGCATTGAATGAGCTCAGCGATCACCGTGAGGAATACAAGGTCGAGGCTGCGGCGCGCGCGGCGGTTGAACCACCGGCAGCTCACCGCACCGATGATACCGAAGAAGAAGGTGCCGATGCCGCAGGCGAGCGAGGTGAAGCCCGAGGGATTGTAAAGATAGCGGTGCACGCCTGAGAGCAGCCCCGCGCAGATGCCGCTGACCGGCCCGCCGACGAGTCCCGCAGCGATGGTGCTGACCACGCGCGTGTTGACCACGGCCCCCTGGAACGAAAGTCCCGTGTAGGTGGAACTGATGGAGAGCAGACCGAAAATGACGCCGAGAAAAAACTGGTTCTGCGCCGAACGCTCCTGCAGCTTGATCATCATGCGCAGCGGGCGCAGTTCGGTAAGCACGGTAGCCATCAGCACGAGCAGACTGATATTGAGCACGAGCGAGAAAAACAGATTGTCCTGCATGCAGCGCCTCCGCTAAGACTTTATAAACAGGAGTATAACAGCTGCTTTTCCACTTTTCAATAGGGGAAAGGGGGAAATAAGCCTTAAAAAGGGATGGAAACCGGATGGAAACCGTTAACGCACCAAAATAAACGGTTGACGCGCAGAATGTTACCGTTCTCCCGAAAACTCTTGCATTGTTCAAAAATTCACATATTATTCACACATGGAACGGGGAAAATGAACCCCCAATTTTGTCAGAAATGACAAGACCAAAAGAAAAATTCAAACGAAGAAGGAGAGAAACCAAGATGAAAAAGTTCCTGTCTCTCGCACTGGCGCTCATTATGGTGCTGTCTCTCGTCGCCTGCGGCGACAAGGCTGCCGATGATGCCAACACCGGCGACACTGCCGGCGACAACCAGCAGACCGAGGAAATCAAGGGGCTGACGGCGGAAGAACGCTCCAAGGAGTTCATCACCGTTGGCACCGGCCCGACCTCCGGCATTTACTTCCCCATCGGCGGCGCCTTTGCTACCGCGCTGAAGGAGTACGGCTATCAGACCTCTGCTGAGGCCACCAACGCCACCGGCCAGAACATCCAGAACATCCTTAACGGCGACGCTGAGATCGCCATTGCCATGCAGGACGCCGTTATGCAGGCCTACACCGGCACCGGCGCCTATGAGGGCAAGGGCGAGGCCACCGATCTGCGCGCGCTGATGCGCCTGTGGCCGAACTACGTTCAGCTCGTCACCGTTGCCGATACCGGCATCAAGTCCGTTGAGGACCTGCGCGGCAAGCGCGTGGGCGTCGGTGCGGCGAACTCCGGCGTGGAGATCAACGCCCGCATGATCCTCAATGCCTACGGCATCACCTATGATGATATCAAGCCCGACTACCTCGCTTACGGCGAAGCCATCGACAATATGAAGAACGGCCAGTGCGACGCGGTGTTCGTCACCTCCGGCCTTCCCAACGCGACTGTTATGGATCTGGGCGTGCAGTACGACATGGTCGTTGTCCCCATTGACGGCGAAGGCCGCGACAAGCTCGTCGAGGAGTATCCGTATTACGCCAAGTCCGTCATCCCCGCCGGCACCTACAACAATACCGAGGATGTTGAGGGTCTGTTTGTTTACAACATCATGCTCGTCCGCAAGGACCTGAGCGACAAGATGGTCTACGATATGCTCGAGGGCATCTTCGCCAATATCTCCACCATCAAGGCCTCCCACAATGCTGCCGATAAGAACATCGACATCACCTTCGGTGTGGATGATATCCAGCTCCCGCTGCATCCCGGCGCCGAGGAGTTCTGGAGAGACAACGGCTACATCAACTGATCTCCGCGCTCCATAATCTTTATCTGAAACCGGAACGAAAAGCAGGCGCGGGCGGCTCAGCCCGCCCGCGCCGCGCTTTTTGCAGGGATGAAACATGAAGCAGATGATAAAAAGCCGCGCAGGTGCGCTGGCGGTCTTGCTGGTGCTGCTGGGGGCGGCGTGGTTCTGTTTTCTTGCGCCGAGCGGCACGGAGCTCGAGCTCCGCGACCGCACGGACAACACGCGCATCGCCGCGTGGCCGGTCAGGGCGGGGGATATGCTCTCGCTGGAGATCGAACATTCCTTTGAGCACATCCCGTGGTATGAGTTCTATACCGTGCGGGATGATCTGCAATTCAATCTGGACGCGATCGCTGTCGCCGGTTACGGCGCCGGTATTCCCGCAGAAATGGACGTGCCCACGCGTATTGAGAACGGGCTCGTCTGGATGGAGGGGATTAACAGCGTGTTTCCCACGCTGCACTGGATCACCTCGAACAAATATATGAAGACCTTTACGCTCAACGGCTCAGAGATCTTCGACTTCCGCTCGCTGCCCGACGCCAGCCGCGTCGAGGCAAAAATCATCACTACAAGGGGGTATCTCTTCCGTGGCTGAACTGGAAAAAAACGCCGCAGTGGAAACTGCTGACGCCGCTCCGATCGACGCTGCCAAGGGCGCGGAGATCATGGAGAAATACGAAAAGGAATCCCGCACCCGCAAGTTTACGGCCGACTGGCTCAATAAGCTGGTGTATGTCCTTTGCCTTCTCTTTACGCTCTACCATCTGGCCTATGCCTCCGGCATCCATGTGCTGCAGATGGTCAACATCAAGCACCACGCTATTCACGTCGGCCTGGTGCTGGTGATCGGCTTTTTGCTTTATCCTGCCTTTAAGAAGAGCAGCCGCAGGAAGATGGTCTGGTATGACTGGGTGCTCTTCGCGCTTTCCGCGATCATGCCGATCTACGTCTTCATCCGCTATCCGGTGTTCATCTCCACCGGTTTCCAGGGTGAAACGATCGACATCATCATGGGCACGATCCTTATCCTGCTGGTGCTTGAGTGCTCCCGCCGCCTCAGCGGCCCCGCGCTGAGCATCCTGTCGATCATTTTCCTTGTCTACGCGCTTTTCGGCCGCTATATGCCCGGTATCTTCATGCACCGCGGCTATAACTGGCACCGCATCGTCACCTATCTTACCACCGATATTTATGGCATCTACGGCACATCTGTCAAGGTTGCGGCTACCTATATCGTGCTGTTCATCATCTTCGGCGAAGTGATGAACAAGTGCGGCATGGGCCAGTTCTTCAATGACATCGCAAACGCCCTCGCCGGCCACACCAAGGGCGGCCCTGCGAAGGTCGCGGTGCTGGCCTCCGGCTTCCTCGGCTCCATCAACGGCTCTGCCGTCGCCAATGTCGTTACCACCGGTACCTTTACCATCCCCCTGATGAAAAAGACCGGCTATTCCAAGGAATTTGCCGGCTCCGTCGAGGCTACGGCCTCCGTCGGCGGCCAGCTGTTGCCGCCGATCATGGGCGCCGCCGCCTTCGTCATGGCGGAAACGCTCGGCGTGCAGTACGGTGTGATCATCAAGGCCGCCGTTATCCCCGCGCTGCTGTACTACGGCGGTATCCTCGTGCAGGTGCAGATGCGCGCCACCAAGGAGCACCTCAACGGCCTGCCCAAGGACCAGATGCCCAAGCCCGGTAAGGTCATGAAGGAGCGCGGCCATCTGCTCATCCCCATCGCTTTCCTGCTCTACATGCTCATCTGGAGCGGCCGTACGGTCATCTTCAGCGCGTTCTGGACGATCATCGTCACCATCCTTGTCGCTGAGCTGCGTCCTATCAGCCGCATGAGTCTCAAGGATATCTGCGACGCTTTCGTCGCCGGTGCCAAGTCCACCGTTTCTGTAGCGATCGCCTGCGCCTGCGTTGGCATTATCGTCGGCGTCTGCGGCATGACGGGCTTTGCCCTGAACGTGGCGCACGCCATCATCCGTATCGGCCAGTCCAGCGTCCTGCTCACGCTCGTGTTCACCATGATCACCTGCATGATCCTCGGCATGGGCCTGCCCTCCATCCCGTCCTATCTGATCACCGCGACCATCGCCGCTCCCGCGCTTGTCGAGCTCGGCCAGCCCGAGCTTGCCGCGCATCTGTTCTGCTTCTACTATGCGATGTTCGCAAACCTCACGCCGCCTGTCGCGCTTGCGTCGTTTGCGGCGGCGGGCCTCTCCGGCGGCAGCCCAATGAAGACCGGCTGGCAGTCGGTGCGGCTGGCGCTCGCGGGCTTCATCATCCCGTACATGTTCATGTATAACCCGCAGCTGCTGCTGGAAAA
>CAKTLD010000048.1 GCA_934572445.1 uncultured Oscillospiraceae bacterium | reverse complement strand
TGCGTGTTCGCCGTGACGTTGGAGTAGACAAAGCAGCCCGTGTCGGTCGACACGGCGACATAGAGCGGCAGCGCGACCTCAGGCGTGAGCTGCCCTAATTCCTGCGCGAGCTCGCAGAGGATCTCGCCGCAGGCGGCGCACTCGGGGTGCACGCAGCTCTCCTTGCCGAAGCCCTCATAGCTCGGGTGGTGGTCGATGGCGAGATCGACGCGCGTTTTGAACAGCTCAGCGTTATCGGGGAACAGGCTCAGCGCGGCGAGATCGACGGAGACGACGGTCTCATAGTCAAAATCGTCCGCGACCCAGTATTGCTCAACGTATTGCTCGAAGTGCCCGGTCGTCTCGCAGTTGTAGAGTACCCCCGCGCTTTTGCCCATCTGGCGCAGCATGGCGCACAGCGCCGAGGCACAGCCGATGGTGTCGCCGTCCGGGCGGCGGTGGGTCAGAATGAGGTACTTGTCGTGCGCGCGGAGATAGGCCGCGACCTCGGAAATGGTCATTCCTCTTCCTCCGCGCCGGGCGCTTCATTGGCAGGATTTGCGGGCTTGACCACATTCGGGTCGCGCAGCATCTCGAGGATGTGCGCGCCGTATTCGATGGAATCGTCCGCGATGAACTGCAGCTCCGGCGTGTAGCGCAGCGACATGCGCGCGCCCAGCTCACGGCGCAGATAACCCGCCGCGCTTTTAAGGCCGCGGACAGCCTCCTTCTCCTGTGATTTGTCAAGCGCGCTGACGTAGATGCGCGAATAGCGCAGATCGCTCGTCGTGTCCACATGGGTGACGGTCATCATCGCACCGCTCACGCGCGGGTCCTTGAGCGTACGCATGAGCGCGCTTACCTCGCGCTGGATCTCTTCATTGATGCGTCCAATGCGATTGCTTGCCATAGTTATTCCTCCTTTGAAAAAAGCAGGGGCGGGCGAACGCCCGCCCCTCACTTTAAGGCTTCGCAGAATTGCGCCAACGGCGCAAAATATCTTATCTGTTTTTACTGACGACAGAAGGTGAATTGCCGCGCAGCGGCAAGAGAAGCCACCCCGGGGTGTGCGCGTCAGCCAAAACACCTTTCCCGCAAGGGGTACGCGGCATCCGTAAAGCAGCAGAGCTGCTAACGGCTGCCCGGTCAGGCCGCAAGTGTGCGAGCGCAGCGAGTGCGCGCAGCGGCCCGCAAAAGGTCAAAAATTCGCTCCGCGGATTTTGAGGTCTTACTGTTCGATCTGCTCCATGACATAGGCCTCGACGATGTCGCCGACCTTGATGTCGTTGTACTTCTCGAAGCTCAGGCCGCACTCGTAGCCCTGCGCGACCTCCTTGACGGAGTCCTTGAAGCGCTGGAGCGAGGCGAGGTGACCTTCGTGGACGACGATGCCGTCGCGCACGATGCGCACGTCGCACGCGCGCTGGATCTTGCCGTCCTGCACATAGCAGCCCGCGACGGTGCCGACGGACGAGACCTTGTAGGTCTGGCGGATCTCGGCGTGGCCGATGACGGCCTCGCGGAACTTCGGCGCGAGCATACCCTTCATCGCGGCCTCGATCTCGTCGATGGCGTCATAAATGACGCGGTACATACGCATATCGACGTGGTTGCGGGCCGCGCTGTCGCGCGCGGAGGCGTCGGGCCGGACATTGAATCCGACGATGATAGCGTTCGAGGTGGTGGCGAGCATGACGTCGCTCTCGTTGATCGCGCCGACCGCGCCGTGGATGACGCGCACGCGGACCTCGTCGTTGGATATCTTCTCAAGCGACGCCTTGACGGCCTCGACCGAGCCCATCACGTCCGCCTTGACGATGATGTTGAGGTTCTTCATCTCGCCCGCCTGGATCTGGCTGAACAGGTCCTCGAGCGAAACCTTGGCAATGGGCGCGTTGGCCTTGCGCTTTTCCTCCTCCTTGCGCTGCTCCACAAGCTCACGGGCAAGACGCTCGTCGGCGACGGCGTTGAAGTGTGCGCCGGCCTCGGGCACTTCGCCAAGGCCTGTGATCTCCACAGGCACGCTGGGGCCCGCGGTGGTAAGCTTCTGGCCCTTGTCGCTCATCATCGCGCGCACGCGGCCGACGGCCGTACCGGCGATGATGATGTCACCCTGATGGAGCGTACCGTTCTGGACGAGCAGCGTCGCGATCGGGCCGCGGCCCTTGTCAAGGCGCGCCTCGACCACAGCGCCGGAGGCGGCACGGTTGGGGTTGGCTTTGAGCTCGGCGACCTCGGCGGTCAGCGCGACCATTTCGAGCAGATTATCGATGCCCATACCGGTTTTGGCGGAAATGGGGCAGATGATCGTGTCGCCGCCCCAGTCCTCGGCCACCAGACCGTACTCGGTCAGCTGCTGCTTGATACGCTCGGGGTTGGCGTCGGGCTTATCCATCTTGTTGATGGCGACGATAATGGGGATCTCGGCGGCCTTGGCGTGGTTGATGGACTCCACGGTCTGCGGCTTGATGCCGTCCTCCGCCGCGACGACGAGAATGGCGATATCCGTGATCATCGCACCGCGGGCGCGCATGGAGGTGAACGCCTCATGGCCCGGGGTATCGAGGAAGGTGATGGGCTTGCCCTTGATCTGCACCTGATAGGCGCCGATATGCTGCGTGATGCCGCCGGCCTCGCCGGAGGCGACGTGGGCGTTGCGGATATAGTCGAGCAGCGACGTCTTGCCGTGGTCGACGTGGCCCATGACGACCACGACCGGCGCACGAGGCTCCAGCTCGTCTTCGCTGTCCTTATGGTCGTCGATCAGCTTTTCCTCGATCGTGACGACAACTTCCTTCTCCACCTTGCAGCCGAGCTCTTCGGCGACAAAGGAGGCGGTGTCGAAGTCGATCATTTGGGAAAGGGAGGCCATCACGCCGTTTTTCATCAGGCACTTGACGACCTCGGCTCCGGTCTTCTTCATGCGGGAGGCCAGCTCGCCGACGGAGATCTCGTCGGGGATCTTGACCGTCAGCGGGGTCTTCTTGGCGATCTCGAGCTGGAGGCGGCGCATCTTCTCGGCCTCCTCCTGGCGGCGCTTGCCGGAAAACGGCTGCTGACGGCCGCCGCGGTTCTTGTTGCTGCGGAACTTTTCCTTGTTCCCGCGTTCCATCTCGCGGCGATCGCCGGAGCGCTCCGCCATATCCTGCAATTTCTCGTCATACTTGTCAAGGTTGACGTTCGTCACCTTGCGCGTGTCGACGATCTTCTTCTCCGGCACGCGGGTCGTGGGCTGCTGCGTGGCGGTGGATCTGCTGCCGGGCTTTGCCTGCTGCTGAGGCTGGGGCTGTGCAGGCTTCTTCTGCTGGTTCGCCTGCTGCTGGGGCTGCTGGGCGGGCTTCTTCTGCTGGTTCGCCTGCTGCTGGGACTGCTGGGCAGGCTGCACCTTGGGCTCGGGCTTCTTCTCGGGCGCGGTCTCGGCGTAGATCGTCTCGATCTTGACCTGATGCTTCTGCGTCAGGTGCTCAAAGATCAGATTGACCTCTTCTTCCGACAACACCTGCGAGGGCTTTTTGGGCGTGTCCGCGTAGGTATTCAGAACGGCCTGAATGTCCTTCGACGCCATGCCGAAGTCCTTTGCCATATCGGATACCTTGTTTCTGTTCATTGTAGTAGCCAAATTACTGCACCTCCGTGTGTTGTGATGTCCGCCGGGTCTCTTTCTTTATGCTGCCCTTGCCCTTTTTCACGGGGCGGGAATGGGCAAAGCGCCTTGCGCTTTTTGCCTTTTCTGCGGCGCGGTGCGCCTTCTCTCGCTCGGCGCGCGTGCGGCCGTGCTTCACGGTGCGCCGCGGCGGGCGCCGTTCTTCGGACGTTTCCCCGTCCGCGCGCTGCTCAGGCGCGGCGGGTGACTTCGGCTCATGCGGCTTCTTTTTGCCCATGCGCACGTTCTTCTCGTGCTGCGCCATCTCGCGCCGCCGCTCAGCGGCCCGCGCGGCCTTCACGGCGAGCCGTCTCGCCGCCTCGCCATAGTGCGCCTCGTCGCTCTCGGCAAGCTTTTTGGCGATCGCCTCGGCAAAACCGACGTCTGTTACCGCCAGCATCGCGCACGAGGTGCGTCCCAGCGCTTTTCCGAGCGCCTCCTTCGTTTCGGGAAGCGCAAGACAGATGCACTCGCCCGCCTCGCCGAAGTGGAGCGCGCGGCGGCGCGTGTTGTCCGCGGCGTCGGAGGCGATGAGAATGAGCCGCGCGTGCTTGCTTCTTGCCGCCGCGCCGACGGGCTCCTCGCCGATCTCCAGCTTTCCGGCCTTTTTCGCAAGGCCGATCAGATTGAGCAGTTTATCCACCGTTTGCCATCTCCTTTTCCAGTTCCTCATATACGCTCTCGGGGATGGCCGTGTCCAGCGCGCGCTCGAGCGCGCGGGATTTGCGCGCCCGCTTGAGGCATTCGCTGTTCGGGCAGACGTAAGCGCCGCGCCCGGGTTTCTTGCCCGTAAAGTCGAGCGACACCTCGCCCTCCGGCGATTTGACGGCGCGGATGAGCGCGCGTTTGTCCTTCATCTCGCGGCAGCCCACGCACTGGCGCTGCGGGATCTTTTTCACTTTCTGCATGGGCCGCCCTCCTCTTTGGCGCTTTCAGCGCCTCGGACTTCTTGCGCCGCGCACGGCGCAGATTTAAGCTTTAAAATGAGCTCTGCACATTTTGAAATTATTCGTCCTCGCGATAGCTCTGGGGCTTGATATCGATCTTGTAGCCGACAAGACGCGCGGCCAGGCGCGCGTTCTGCCCCTCCTTGCCGATGGCAAGGGAAAGCTGATCGTCGGGCACGATGACACGGCAGGCCTTGCCCTCTTCGGCAAGGCGCACATCGACCACATCCGCCGGAGCGAGCGCCGCGGCGATATACTCGGCGGGATCGTCGCTGTACTTGATGATGTCGATCTTCTCACCGCGCAGCTCCTCGACGATGTTGTTCACGCGCTGGCCGTGAGGGCCGACGCACGCGCCGATGGGATCGACATTGGCGTCGTTGCTCCACACCGCCATCTTCGTGCGGGAGCCCGCCTCGCGGGCGATGGAGCGGATCTCGACGGTGCCGTCATAGATCTCGGGCACTTCGAGTTCAAAAAGGCGCTTGACCAAGCCAGGATGCGTGCGGGAGATGACCACCTGCGCACCGCGGGTGCCGCGGCGCACGTCGACGAGGTACACCTTGATGCGCTGACCCTCGACGAGCGTTTCGCCCTTGACCTGCTCGCCGGCGAGCAGCAGTGCGTCCGTCGCCTCCGTGCCCGTGCCGATGCGCAGCGAGGCGTTGCCCGTGCGGGGATCGATGCGCGTGACGACGCCGGTGAGGATCTCGTGCTGCTTGGAGTTATATTCGTCATAGACCATGCCGCTCTCGGCCTCGCGCAGGCCCTGAATGATGACCTGCTTGCCGTTGCCCGCGGCGATGCGGCCAAACTCGATGTTGTCGACCGGCAGATTGACGATATCTCCCACGGTGTACTTGGCGGAGATGGCCTTGGCGTCGGCAACGCTCATCTGCGTGCCGGGGTTCTCGACCTCCTCGACGACCTCCTTCTGCACATACATCTTCAGGTCGCGCTTGACCTCATCCACATCGACCACGACGTTTTCCACGCCCTCATGATCGCGCTTGTAGGCGGTGGTGAGCGCCTGCACGATCTTTTCCATCATAAAGGTCTGGGAAATGCCGCGTTCCTTTTCCAGCATCGCAAGGGCTGCGAAGATCTCATCACATTTCATGGGTATGCTCCTTATTCTGTATAATAAAAGGGGTTGGTATTCCTTTATCAGAAGTCACAGCGCAGGCGCACGAGCGCGATCGCTTCCTTTTCGAAGCGCTGCTCGGCCTCCCCGATGCGCAGCGTGACCGCGCCGTTATCGTAGCCCGCAAGATCTCCGGAAAATTCCTTGCGCCCGTCGATGGGCTTGTAGGTCTTGAGCAGCACGGGAGCGCCCATGAACTGCTCGAAATCGCCCGGACGCTTGAGCGGGCGCTCCGCGCCCGCGGACGCGACCTCAAAGATATAGCTCGACTCGATGGGATCGGCCTCGTCCAGCAGGTCGCTCACCCTGCGGGAAATGGCCTCGCAGTCGAGGATATTCACGCCGCCGTCCTTGTCGATATAGACGCGCAGGTACCACTGCCCGGCCTCGCGGACGTATTCCACATCCCAGAGCGTGCAGCCCTGCTCCTCCACGGCGGGGAGGGCCAGCTCGCGCACCAGTTCCGTCACTTTCTTCATTGTATCCCTCACAGTCCGTGTTTTTTCCGAAATTTGCAAAAGAAAGAGCGGGCCAAACGGTCCACTCTCACGCTTCCTGCATCCATAACGGGGATATATTACCACAGTACTCCGCCGATTGCAAGCGTTTTTCTGCTCCGCGTCCCGCTTTTTTGAAATTTTTCTCGCCCTTTTCCGTGATTTTTTCGTTTGGGGCGAAAAATGCTCTTGCAAAGCAGGGGGAAGTATGCTATAAGAATAGGACTTTGAGAGAGATGATCCATTTTTGAGAGATACCGAAGGAGAGTGAGCATACCATGGCCCACACCGCCGCGCTCGATATGACGCAGGGCAGACTCAGCCGTCAGATCGTGCGCTTTTCCCTGCCGCTGATGTTTACCAACCTGCTGCAGATGCTCTTCAGCATGACGGACCTTGCCGTCGTAGGGCGCTTTGCCAGCGCCGGCGCGATGGGCTCGGTCGGGTCCACGTCCACGCTGGTGTTTTTGTTCACAGGCTTCCTGATGGGCCTTGGCAGCGGCGTGAACGTGCTCGTTGCCACGCACTTCGGCGCGCGCAGCGAAAAGAACGTGCGCGAGTCGGTGCACACCGCGGCGCTCGTATGCCTGATCGCGGGCTTCCTCATTCTGGCGCTGGGGCAGTTTTTCTCCCGTCCGCTGCTGGAGCTGCTGGGCACGCGGCCCGACCTGCTCGACGGCGCGGCGCTCTATATGCGCATCTACTTCCTCGGCATGCCGGCCATGGCGCTCTACAACTTCGGCAACGCCGTATTCAACGCCGTGGGCGACACGAAAACGCCGCTGATCTTCCTCTCCATCGCAGGCGGGCTGAACGTTGCGCTGGATCTTATCTTCGTGATCGGCTGCGGCATGGCAACCGACGGCGTGGCCTGGGCCAGTATGCTCTCGCAGTGCGTGTCGGCCTTCCTGATCGTGCGCGCGCTGGTGCGCAGCAAGGACCTTTACGCGCTCTCGCTGCGCGAGCTGCGCATTTATAAGGACAAGGCCATGCACGTCCTTTCCATCGGCGTGCCCGCGGGACTGCAGAACGCCATCTTCTCGGTAGCAAACCTCTTCATCCAGGCGGGCGTCAACTCCTTCAGCACTGTAGTCGTGGAGGGCAACTCCGCCGCGGGCAATGTGGACAACCTCGTCTACTCGGTAATGAACGCCTTTTACATCGCCTGCGCGAGCTTCGTGGGGCAGAACTACGGCGCGGGCCGGCCGGAACGCGTGCGCAGGAGCTATTTCCTCACGCTGGGCTACTCCGCGCTGGCTGCCGCCGTGTTCGGCGGGCTGTTCCTTGTCTTCGGGCGGCAGTTCCTCGCACTGTTCTCGCCCGAGAGCGCGGTCATCGATGCGGGCATGGAGCGCATCGCCGTGATGTGCTTTTCTTTCCCCATCTCGGCCCTGATGGACTGCACCACCTCCGCCTCGCGCGGGCTGGGCAAGGGGCTGGTGCCGATGATCTTCGTGTTTTTCGGCTCATGCGTATTCCGCGTGGCATGGATCTACACCGTGTTCGCCTACTTCCACACGCTGGGGTCGCTGTACCTGCTCTATCCGTTCTCCTGGCTCATCACCGGTGCGGCTGAGATCGTGTACTTCTTCCACTGCTACAGAAAATACGTCAGGCCCATGGGGGAGCGGACCGTCTGAGAACTCCGCAAAGCAGCGGCTCCTCCTTGCAATTTTATACATGATATGATAAGCTATTTGTAAATAGTCCCGCGCTCCGGCCCCGCCGGTGCACAGGACAAATATTTGCGGAGGAGAGATATCATGAAGAAAAGATTTCATCGCAGCCTGAGCATGTTTTTATCATTCCTGCTGGTCCTCAGCATGAGCATGAGCCTGTCGGCCTCGGCAGGCGACATTGAGCCCATCACCGTATTCTGGGATTACAGTCCCGGTGCGAACGGCGTGCTCACCGTTTACGCGCTGGCCTATTTTTCAAATGACGGCCACGACCTCACAGCTGAGGAGATTCAGGAATACAAGCCCTATATCGTGGTAGAGGACGCCTCCGGCAAGGAGATCCTCAAGCGTTCGCTGAGCAGCTGCGAGATCTCGTTCGACATCGCAAAGCCCGGCAGCTACACCGTCCACCTCTACGATCTCACCGGCAGCGACGCGCTGATGCCTGTCACGCACGACGGGCTCGACTATCTGGAATCCGTTCCGCTGAAGCTGACTGCGGAGGACTGGAAGGATGTACCGCCCGCGGACGACTATTTTGCCGAGCTCACCGAGGGCGGCAGCGGCTTCTACATCAGCCAGAGCATCAACGGCAAGAAGGTCGAGCTCACGCTTTATTCGCTTTACTCCACCGGCGATGTAAACGCCCTGATCCGCAAGTACCAGCCGGAGCTTTCCGTCGCTTATTACGACAGCGGCAGCGGCGTCGAGTACTACATCTCCGACGAGGCGGATCATGCCTTTAAAAACGGAAAGGTCACGCTCGACTACACCGGTCACGACGGAATGAATGTCTCCGTGTGGGTCAACGATGAGAATACCTCTCTTGTTTATCGCATGCCCGAGGGCGGGCACATGATCGGTACGGAGATGACCTCTTTGACCTACGGCATGCAGCCCACCTATGAGCGTTCCTCCTTCGAGGATGTCCCCGAGAGCGCATGGTACTATGATGCCGTGATCTACGCCGCAGACTGTGGTCTGGTCGATGGCACCGGCAACGGCCGCTTCTCCCCCAACAGTCCCATGACCTATGCCCAGGCCGTCACGCTGGCCGCCCGTATCCACAACCTGTTTTACGATGATGCCGACATTCCCGAAGCGTCTTCCGGCCCCTGGTATCAGCGCTATGTCGACTACGCCAAGGCCAACGGCATCCCCTGCGATTTCAACATGACCGCCAACGCCACGCGCGAGGATTACGTTCACATTTTCTACGCCGCGCTCGACGCCGCGGAGGATTATGAGGCTATCAACAGCATCGCCGACGGCAACATTCCCGACGTTTCCGCCTCCGGCCGCTATGCCGACGAGATCTACACCTTCTACCGTGCGGGCATCCTGACCGGCAGCGGCGACAAGGGTGATTTCTTTCCCCAGAAGACCATCTCCCGCGCAGAGGTGGCGACCATCGTCTGCCGCATGATCGACCATGATTACCGCGTGGAGTTCTCCCTGTAAGCGCCGGATTCCTTCTGAAAGCGCCCCCTCGCGGGGCGCTTTTTTATGCCGCTAAGGCTTTCTTTGACGCGCGGCATATCCTGTGGTATACTGGCAGACAGAAACTGCCAAAAAGGAGCGCTCCCATGAAATTTCCCTGTCTGGTGCTCGACCATGACGACACCGTGGTCAACTCCACCGCGACGGTCCACTACCCCTGCTTCGCCGAATACACGGCGAGGTTTTTCCCCCATGCCAAGCGCTACACGCTGGAGGAATACATCCTCAAAAACTTTTCCCCCGGCGTTTACGACTTCTTTCACGGCGAGGTCGGCATGACCGAGGAGGATATGAAGCACGAGCAGGCCTACTGGCACGAATACGTCCAGCGCCATGTGCCGCAGGTCTACAGCGGGATGCGCGATATCTTATGGGACTATGTGAATAACGGCGGTACGATCTGCGTGGTGTCCCACTCGCTCGCGCAGAACATTCTGCGCGACTACCGCGAAAACGGCCTGCCCGAGCCAAGGCTCGTCTATGGCTGGGAGGTGCCGAAGGAGCAGCGAAAACCCCATCCCTACGCGCTCTTTGACATCATGGAAAAGCTGCATTTCACGGCAGATCAGCTGCTCGTGCTCGACGATCTCAAGCCCGGGTATGACATGGCGAAGGCTGCAGGCGTGCGCTTTGCCGCCGCGCTCTGGTCGAACGACATTCCAGAGATCGAAGCCTTCATGCGCGGGAACTGCGATCTCTGCTTCAAGACCGTCGCGCAGTTCGGCGACTATCTCTTCAGCGGAAAGGAAGAAACGACATGAGCAAGCGCATCACAAAGATCGTCCTCACCGGCGGCCCCGCGGCAGGCAAAACCACGCTCGTCAGCCGCATCCTCAAGGAATTCAAGCAGGAGGACGGCTGGCGCGTCATCACCATTCCCGAGACCGCGACGGAGCTGATCTCGGGCTTCGGCATCAAGCCGTTCGGCGGCTGTATGTCGATGCTGGAGTTTCAGGACTTTGTCGTCGCCGACCAGATCCACAAGGAGAGGCTGGCACTGGATGCCGCGCAGCGCGTGCCCGAGGACGACATCCTCATCCTCTACGACCGCGCGCTGATGGACAACAAAGCCTACGTTTCCGACGAGGAGTACGCGGAGATCCTTGCGCGCTACGACGGGCGCACGGAGGAAAGCGTGCTCAGAAATTACGACATGGTGCTGCATCTGATCACCTGCGCCAAGGGCGCGGAATTTGCCTACAACCTCGGCAATGCCGCGCGCACCGAATCCATCGAGTACGCCCGCGAGATGGACGACCGCACGCTGCGCGCGTGGAGCCGGCACCCGAATCTGCGCATTATCGACAACGATGTAAATTTCAACAATAAGATCGAGCGCGGCCTGCGCGAGATCTACCGCGCGGTCGGCCAGCCCGAACCCATGGCGAAAAAACGCAAGTACCTCATCGCCATGCCCGATATGGCGGCCTTTGCGCGCGAGCACCGCGCCGCCGCCATCGACATGACGCAGACCTATCTGGTGCTGACGAATCCGACGATTGAGCGCCGCGTGCGCCGCCAGGAAAACGGCGCGGAGCATCTGTACTTCTACACGGAAAAGCACCTGCGCGAGGGCGGCGCAAAATGGGACACGGAAAAGCCCATCTCCGAAAAGCAGTATCAGAAGTACCTGCTCGAGCGCGACGAGACGCTCATGCCCGTTCGCAAGACGAAATATCGCTTCGTCTGCGGCGACCGCCGCTGCGAGATCGACGTGTACCCCTTCTGCGCGGACAAGGCGATCCTGTTCTGCTACGGCGAGGGCGAGGCCGCACCGCCGGAGGGCATCGAGATCCTGCGCGAGGTAACGGGGGAGCGGGCTTACAAAAACCGCAACCTTGCAGCTTCGCAAAAGCTGTGAAAAGGTTCACCTTTTTCGCATAGGTGCGAAGGACATTGCGGCACTGGTGCCGCATGATGCGACCCCCATTTTCTTTCCCGAGAAAGAAAACGGGCGTCGCCCGTCCAAAAGAAAGGCGTTTCCCATTGCAAGCGAGCAGCTCGAAGAGCTGCAATGCTTGCCGATTGCATTGCCTGCGCGCGGCGTTGCCGCGTTTGAAGCTGCTATACGATTTGCCTCTGCTTCTACTATCCGCTGCCGCTCTGCCAGTCTCGTGGCAGTGCAGCCTAATTTCCGTCTACCGCGGCACTCCTCAATGCGGCGAGCGCAGCAATGCCGCATTCGGTAGGTAGTCTGTCGCCAAGCAAACGTCACTCGCGCCTCACGATAGCAAGGCGCGGTTGCAATCGGTAACGAGACGTAGGGATTCATGGCGAAGCCATGTACACCGCACCCACATTGCGCAGCGCGTGCAGTCATTCAAGCTGCAAGCTGCCAATGTCGGGGGGGCGAGGGGGAAAGCCCCTCGTCCTTTCTCTTGGGGGTGTAAGGGGGATATTCTCTTTCGAGAAAGAGAATATCCCCCTTTATACGCACTCCCGCACACTGCGGGAGAAATAAAGAAGCAGCCCCTTCGGGCTGCAAATCCCTCCGCGCTGTGCGCGGAAAGAAGATGCGCCCCTTTAGGGCGCGCAAAAAAAGAGCCGTCCTTACGGACAGCTCTTTTCAAAAATTCGTTCCTTATTCGGTGACGAAGGGGAGCAGAGCGATCTGACGGGCGCGCTTGATCGCCTCGGTCAGCTGACGCTGATGCATCGCGCAGGTACCGGTGGTTCTGCGGGGCAGGATCTTCGAGCGCTCGGAGATGAAGCGGCGCAGCTTGGCGGCGTCCTTATAGTCGATATACTCGCACTTGTCAACGCAGAACTGGCACACCTTTTTGCGCTTGCGGTTCGGGCCGCCGGCGCGAGGGGCTCTGTTTTCGCGTTCCATAGCCATGGATGTTTCCTCCTTATCAGAATTGGGGCTTTCGTACCCTCATCAGAACGGCAGCTCGCCGTCCTCTTCGATTTCGGCAAAGCCGCCGCCCGCGGGGGCGGTGTAGCTGTCGGCAGGAGAGCCGTAGGCCGGGGGAGCGTAATCGCCGCCGGAGGGCTGACTGTCGCGCTTGCTGTCGCCAAAATAAATGTTGTCGGCAACCACTTCCGCGCTGCGGCGGTTGTTGCCATCCTTGTCTTTCCAGTCGCGGATCTGGAGTCTGCCCTCGACCACGGCCATACGGCCCTTGGTGAAGTACTGGCAGACAAATTCAGCGGTCTGGCGCCAGGCGACTACGTCGATGAAATCGGTGGCCTTCTCGCCGTTATCGCGGCTTTTGAAGTCGCGGTCCACAGCCAGGGAGAAAGACGTCACCGCCGTGCCGTTCTGCGTGCGGCGCAGCTCGGGGTCACGGGTCAGACGACCCATAATGACGATACGGTTCAACATAGCGCTGTCCTCCTTACTCGCCCTTGCAGACGATCATGGAGCGGATGATAC
>CAKTLD010000047.1 GCA_934572445.1 uncultured Oscillospiraceae bacterium | reverse complement strand
GACCGACTGCGGTACGGTGCGCAAAAGGCTGAAACCGACTGCGGTCTTGAATTCGTGGAAAGCCCCGCACTGCGGGGTTTTGTGGGCGGGCCGCGCGCGGAGAGCTCACGGACGATGAGATGCGGGAACGGTTTCGGAAATTGTAAAAATAGGGCCTCTGCCCAACTCGGGCAGAGGTCCTATTTTATTGACTTCAGCAGCGTGGAATATAACGTCTCCGGCACCATTTTTAAGCGTGAAAGGGAACGTAAAGAATATTGTTTTAGACCATCGAGTCGAGAAGCCCGTCTGCGCATTAGGCGGCAACCGCTTTTTCGATAGGCTGAACGCTCCGGTGCTGATGAATACTGGAGCATTTGTCATCGCGCACATGAAAAGCTGCCATAAAGTATCATTTGCTTTCAACGATATCCTGTTGGAAGGCTGAAAACTTTCAGAGAGAAGGCGGGGCGGAGGAAAAGCGCCTTTCCAACGTTTTGACCTTATTATTCATAATGATTATCCTAAAAAGCAAAACTGTCGGTGACTTGCCATGCAGTCGGTTTAGAACAGAGTGCCGTTTAAGTAAGAGGATTTGGTTATACTGCGGAACATACAAGTATCAAAATAACTTTGAATATGCGGTAGAATATGAAGATCCTTATGGTGGATCTCATAAAAGTGACGACGGAACTTGATTTCAGGAAGAGGAATACCTCGAAGATAACCTAATTTTGCCTCAACTTTGAATTGCCCGCTTGCCATGACGGAAATACCCTCGTTGGCAATGACCTTTGATTTAATAATATCTATGTTGTTGAAGTCTATGGTATGGGGCTCTAAATGATGATCATGGAAAGCTTGCTCAAAGTAGTCGCGTGTCGGGTTTCCGCGAGCAAGCATAAAGAGTTTTTCATCCTTTAAATCGGAGAGATAAGCTTTTTCACAATCGAAAAATCGACTTCCCCTCCCGCAGATCAGGAAATATTCGTCATCGGCAATCTCGTGGCACATGAGCTCCGAGATGCTGCATTCACTGTCAATAATCACAGAATCAAGCTCAAAGTTTTGCAGTTTAAGCAACAGAGCCTCGTTCTCTTCTAGGGAGACCTTCGTTTGCACATCAGGACATACCAGATGATAGGCGTTCCATAATTCACCAAAAATACTGCGGGCAACGATTAGATTTGTTCCAATACGCAATGACTTTTCGTTGTTGTGCTGCAGATCATACTCCAGTTTGCGGTGCAGCTCCAGTATTTGCCGGCAATAGTCCTGCAGAACTTTTCCTTGTTTCGTGAGGATCAGATGTTTTGATTGCCGTCTGAATAGCTGAACATTATAGCGCCTTTCTATGGTGAGAATGGATTGGCTGACGGTAGATTGGGATAGATACAGACTTTTGCCGGCTGCGCTCATATTCAGTGTTCTTGCGACCTCAAGAAAAATTTGCATTTCGCGCATGGTCATGGTACGTCCCTCCGCTTTTCAACAGAACATTCTATCGTAATTTTACCATAGGATGTCCTGATATTACTATTTTACATTATCACAGTCAAGTATTAAAATAAGGACAAACCGGTTTTGAATTGAAAAAGGGAGGCGAGCTTTTGGAAAAATGCATAGAATTAACAGGGGAAAACCTTTCTGTTACAGATGTATGTAGTGTTGCTCAGGGCTTGTGTAAGGTCTTCATATCGGCAGAGACGATAGGGCGGCTTGTTGAATCACGAAAGCTGGTATTTGAACTTTCCAATAAAGGGGTTCCGATCTACGGGTGCAACAGAGGCGTTGGCTGGAATAAAGACAAAAAAGTTACAAAAGAATTTGTCTCGCAGTTCAACAGGAATATGCTACATTCCCATTCAGTTGGCGTTGGCGAAAGTGCCAGCGTAGAAGAAGCTCGCGGTGCAATGGTTATCCGGCTGAACAATCTGTTGGTCGGCTGCACCGGACTCAGCCCGGAAATCGTACAGCTGATGGCGGAAATGCTGAATCGCGGTATTACACCGCTGTTTCCCAAGCGCGGCTCCGTCGGCGAGGCGGACATTGTGAACCTGTCTCATCTGGGATTGGCGCTCATCGGTGAGGGCAAGGTCCTCTATAAGGGCGCTGTAGTCCCTGCGGCGGAGGCATTTGCGAGAGAAGGCTTGGAGCCGGTCGTGCTGCTGGAAAAAGATGGTCTTGCCATTCTCAGCTCAAATGCGCTGTCTGCGGCAATGGCCTGCGAGGCTTACCATGAGACCGAGGTGCTGATGCATACAGCGGATATGATTTCGTGCATGTCTTTGGAGGGGTTGAACGGCAATGTGTCACCGCTCCGTGATGGAGCACAGCGCCAGCGCCCTTATCCGCGCCAGATCGAAACGGCTGCAGCGCTTCGTTCCTATCTTGAAGGAAGCTATCTCTATGAGCCGAGCGAGGGTCGGCCGCTTCAGGATCCGCTGTCATTCCGCTGTGTCAGCCAGGTACACGGTGCCGTGAGGACTGCCATGGACTATGCCCGCGAGAATCTGGAGATCCACCTCAACGCGTCCGACGATAACCCGTGCCTGCTTTTGGAGGAGCGAGACATCACCTCCTGCGGAAATTTTGATCCGCTGGTGTGGGTGCTTGGGATGCAGAACCTCAGTGTTGCGCTTTCCCATGTATCCAAGATGTCCTGTCTGCGCTCGCTGAAGCTGGCGATGCCGGGCTTTACCGGCCTGACCCGCCACCTGACGCCGAACGACGACACCATCGCGTTTTCTACGATTCAGAAAACGTATGCAAGTATGGATGCTGAAATTCGTTTGTTGGCAAATCCCGTCAGCATGGACACATTCCCTCTGGCAGGCGGCATGGAGGATATCAGCACGAATGCTCCGCTTGTGATGGAAAAACATATGAAGATCATTGATGATTTGTATTATGTGCTGGCTGTTGAGGGGATCCATGCAGCACAAGCAATGGATCTGCGCGGTGCGCACTACGGCAAGGGCACACAGGCTGCGCTGAAGAGACTGCGCGGTGTAGTTCCGTTCTACAGCAGCGATGACCGTGTGCTGACGGATGACATCGAAGCGATCCACGATTTTCTTAAGGGCGGCGGTCTGCTGGCAGACCAGTGACGTGAAAAACCGCTGTGCCGCAAAATAAAAAAGTTTAAAAGGAGAGAGAAAATGTCTGATTTGACAAAAAAGACAACCATTCGCAAGGGCGTCATGATTCCGTGCTTTGCGTTTATGGCATTCATCATTGTTCTCGGCATCTTCAAAAATGACTGGCTCAAAACGATCTGCAAGTCTGCATTCCGCTTTTCCCTCATTAATTTTGGCTGGGCATATCAGCTTGTCGCCATGGCAAGCCTGGTCTGCGTTGCTGTTGTAACGTTCAGCAAAATTGGCAACCTGCGTATCGGAGGTCCCAACGCCCGACCGAAGTATTCGTTCAAAACCTGGTTCGCTATGGCACTGACCGGCGGCATTTCGGTTGGTATCGTCAACTGGGGCGTCAATGAACCGATGGTCTATTTCGGCAACGTGTACGGTGAGCTTGAGCAGCTCGGTATTGCACCGCAGAGCGCGGAAGCATATCGTTTTGCGCTGGGCCGCTGCTTTTACAACTGGACGTTTGTTCCCTATGCGTTTTACGGCATTACAGGTCTTCTGATGGCCTACCTGTTCTTCAACAAAAAGTCCAAGTTCTCCGTTGCGGCGACACTGAAACCTGTGCTCGGCAAGCATGCCGATAAGCCAGGCGTTGCAGCTGTTGCAGATACGCTTTGCAGCATCGGCATTGTGCTCGGAATGGCCTGCGGTCTCGGTACGGGTCTTTCGTTTATTATTTCCGGGCTGAAGGTTGTCTACGGTCTTGAGACAGGAATTCCGACGTGGGTTATTCTTGGACTTGCAACCACCGCGATTTTTACGGGTGCTGCTTACCTCGGTATTGACAAGGGCGTGAAGAAGCTGGCGTCCTTTAACAGCAAGATTTTCTATGGACTGCTGCTCCTGCTGGTCATCATCGGCCCGACGATTGAAATATTCAAGGCCCTTCCGATCGGCCTTGGCGAGTGGCTGAACAATTTCTTCGTGTGGGGTCTCGATCCGGTAGATGTCGGCGGCGAGGCACTTACCGCGTGGTGGACGCTTTTCGATTGGACCTCGTGGATCAATTATGCCCCCGTTATGGCACTCTTCCTTGCTAAGATCGCTTATGGCCGTACCGTTCGCGAATTTATGATTATCAACTGGATACTGCCTTCCATCTTTGGCATGGTGTGGTTTTCCGTCTGGGGAGGCACGGCGCTCAACTGGCAGATGACCGGAGCGGTCGATTTGGTCTCTATCCTCATTGAGAACGGTTCCACTGCGAGCGTCTGGGGGTTCCTTGAAAATCTTCCTTTCGGCCTTGCAACGATCCTCGTTCCTGTGGTCATGGTCACGCTGTTGCTTTCCTTCTGCACGGCGGCTGACTCTGTTACCCATACGCTGGCGTCTCTCTGCGCAACGTCCGACCGTTCTTCTGACGAAGCTCCCAACTCCCTCAAACTCGCGTGGGGTCTCGTGATTGGCTCGGTTTCCGTTATCATGGGTGCGTTTGCAGGCGGTGTTCGCGGAGTTGATGGTGTGCGCCAGCTGTCTGCTCTTGGTGCGACGGTAACCTTCCTGGTGTTTGTCCTGCAGCTTGCGTCGTTTATGAAAACGTTCTTTAACAGAAAGATTGCAAGAGAGGCGGAGTATGACGCGGGAATTGATGTGGTCGCAGAAAGCGAAGAAGGGTAATAGTTGAAGTAGGAGTTTTTCATGGACATTTTATACCTGAATGCGAAAGACATTGAGCAGATCGCTCTGACCGACGCAGAGATCATCGGTGCCATTGAAGACAGCCTGCGGGCACAGGGCAACGGACAGACCTCGATCGAGCCCAGAGTACATATCAATCCCGACCCCGCATATAACGGACATTTCAATGTGCTGCGCGGCTACATCGCACCCAAGCATGTGGCAGGCGTTAAGGTGGTAGGCGACTATGTTTACAACTACAAACTCGGCCTTCCCTCTGAGCTGTCGCTGCTGAATCTCTTTGATCCAGAGACGGGTGCGCCCTATGCCGTGATCGATGCCACAGCCATTACCTCCATGCGCACTGGCGCCATCACGGCGGTCGGTGCAAAATACCTTGCCAAAAAGGAGAACAAGATTCTTGGACATCTCGGCTGCCGCGGTACGGCGTTCTGGAATGTCGTTTTGCTGGATTCTCTCTATGATTTTGAGGAAATTCGCATCAACAGCCGCCGCCAGGAATCCATGGAGGCATTTGCCCAGCGGCTGGAGGACCGCCTGCACAAGAAGATCACCATTACCAAAAACAGCCAGGAGTGCCTTGAGGGCGCCGATATTATGGTCGAGGCGACCCGCCTGATGGAGCCGCAGCCCCTGCTCAGGACCGCATGGGTGCGTCCGGGCAACTTTGTCGTTCCCTACGGTACCATCTGTGCCAATGAGATCACGCTGACCGATGTAATGGATAAGATCGTCGTCGACGATTGGGGACAGTGCAAGGAAGGCGGCAAGCTCGGCAGTCTCAGCCCTCACGTCCGCGCGGGCAAGCTGACGAAGGAGACGCTGTACGCGGAGCTGGGTGAGATCGTTGCGGGCAAGAAGCCCGGACGCGAAAATGATCAGGAAAGGATCCTTTTCTGGCACCGCGGACTTTCCACCAACGATATCGCGCTGGGTCAGCTGTATTATGAAAAAGCACTGGCTCTGGGTATCGGTACGAAGCTTTTCTACCGTTAACAGCCATAAAAACCTCATCTCTTGACTTTCGGGGCAGGATGGATCGTTTTCTGTCCTGCCCCGAAAGTCGTATTATTGAAATAAGCAGCCGTCTCAGCGAATGGCCGCGGACGGAGAATGGAGAAAAATATGTTATTCGGAATCAGTTCGACCGTATGGATCGTTATGCTGGTATGCGCTGTTATCGCAGTGCTGTATGCGCTGATCGTTGATAAAAAGGAAGGAAAGCGCGCAGAGAAGCGGAAGTATCTTGCTATCCTGATGTGCATTGTCATTGCTGTTCTTGCGACGGTGCTGAGCAAGCAGCAGGCATATGTAGGCGCGCCGATGATCGGCCTGATTATTGGCATCCTGATCGTCAATATCGTCCCCGAGGGGAAGATGAACAAAGAATTTAAGAGCGGCACCGTTTTTGCCGGCAAGCGTTATCTTAGCCTCGGCATTGTGTTTCTCGGTGCAACGCTTGCTTTCAGTGATTTGTTCAGCGCAGTCTACGCGCTGCCGCTGGTACTGTTCAACATGGCGCTGGCATTTGCTGTATCCTATCTGGTCGGGCGCAAAGTACTGCATGTATCAGGCAACACCTGCGCGCTGGTCGGCAGCGGCACCTGCGTGTGCGGCGGTACCGCCATTGCGACGATTTCTCCTATCGTCAAGGCAAAGGAGGAGGAGACGGCCTACGCCATGACGGCTATTTTCCTGTTTGACCTGCTGGCCTGCTTTATGTACCCCTATCTTGCCATTCGCCTTGGCTTTACGCCTACGCAGTTTGGCTTCCTTGCCGGTACAGCGGTCAACGATACCTCGTCCGTTGTTGCGGCGCAGGAGACCTATGCAGGCTTGATGGGATTGGAAGGGTATGCGCTTCCCGCCACGATCAAGGTCGTCCGCACGGCAATGATCATCGTGCTTGCGCTGATCTTCTCCGTCATCTCTATTCGCAATGAGGCCAGAAGCGCTGCAAAGTCTGACGGCCGGCATGCGAATATCGGTAAGATTATGTGGAAGGCATTGCCCAAGTTCATTTTGTTTTTTGTCGCTATGATCGCAGTCAACACGATCCTGCGCAGCAGCATTGCCGATACCTATTTCTATCAGTCGCTGTTTAAGCCGCTGTTTGCCAACGGTTATAAGTTCTTTGTCACTATCGCGCTCTCCGGTGTCGGCTTCAAGATCAAGTTCAAGGAACTGTTCACGAAGGGACTGAAGCCTATTGCGCTCGGTGGCTGCACTTGGCTGGCGCTGTTCCTGTCCTCGCTCACGTTTGCAAGCCTGTTCGCTGAGAAAATGCTCGGCTGAACAACACGCGGTCTATAACGCTCCGGCAGATAGGGGGACAAAACGGTAGATATCCGGTTTTGGCTCGTATTTCTGGTGCTGCTTACACCGCTTTTCTTCTGCGGCGGCAGAAAGCTGGAATTTCCCGCTGTGAGGCCGACTGCCGCGGCAGCGACACCCGCTTCCGGCATAACGGCAGGCCTTTTTGGCATTGGCGGTCCGCCGCTTGCCTCATATCTGCTGAGTATTGTGTGCAGCAATGAAGAGTATATCGGTATGACGCAGACAATGTTTGCCATTTCCGCTTTCGTAGAAATGTTACTGCGGATTGTGTGCGGATCTATACAGCCGAGTTTTTGCCAGCTGCGTTTTTGGCACGATAGGTATTTTACTCGGGAAGCGTGCCGGATTAAGGATGCTGAAGAAGAGCGGCAAAGAAAGCATGACGAAATTGATCTGGATCTATATGATGATCGCAGTCAGCGGAGCTCTGACTATAGCGGCAAATTTCTAATTGAGCAGAAAATAAAAATGGCTATCGAAAACACTGTGTTTTCGATAGCCATTTCTTTTATCACATGATGACGAAAGATGAGATCGATCGGGCATTTCCAGCGGGGGACTTTCCGAACCGAAATGCTGCAACGTTTTATGCTCTCATCATCGTCTCAAGAATAAATGCAGCTTCGGCGGCCTTTTCGGCAGCCGGGTAACTAAGCTCTGCATTGACTTGCGCTTTAAGAGCTTAACGCCGCAATTACCGCTCAGCTATGGCGTTATTATATCGCAATAAAGTGTTCGCGCGAAACAGCAATAAACGGTTATGCGATAGGAAAATGCGATAGGATGCAGCTGCTTCACTGTAGAAGTGGGGGGCGGGGCGTGATCTGCTGCATATCGGATATACACGGTGAATTGGACAAATTTGAGCGGATGCTGGAGCTGATCCGCTTTTCTGATCCCAACCAGATATATATCGTCGGGAATGTCATTGACCGCGGCGCAATGGGCGTTGATGCTTTGTGTAAGATCATGGAAGCGCCCAACATTGACGATGCTTCTTGGCAACCGTGAGCAGAGGCGCCTGGATACCCTCGGTCCCCACAATAAATATGATGCATGTGCCCTTTGGCGGAAGAACGGTGGGATGCCCATCTGCTGGGAACTGCTCTATTACCGGACGCCTCAAAAGTGAAACACGATTTTGCGATTTCTTACCGATTTGCCGGAGTAGTTGAACATTACGGTCAGCTGGCTACGATCACTCCTTTGTCCTGCTTTGGTATCAGGAGTGACTGAAGACACAGGCAACCGACATGGAGCAGAAGCAGAGCGCCGACATGACGATGCCGCCGGTGCAAAAGAAAGCGGTTTACGCCGTGTTTTTTTCGCCGGAATCGCGCAATGCAGACAGTCTCCGCAGCAGCCGGTTTCTGATCGGCTGTTTTTTCGCAGACGCAGAGATGCCGCAGCAGCTGCAGCTGCCACAAGCGCTAACAGGAGCCAGTCTAATATACTCATTACAAGATACCGATCAAGGCGTAGACTACCGATGCTGCGATCCATGCGACACAGCACTGCATCAACACGATGCCTATTGTTTTTAGAGTTGAACCGAATTCCCGCCGAATCGTGGCTACCGCCGCGATGCACGGAGTATACAGCAGTGTAAAGACCAGAAAGCTCGCGGCGGAGCGGTTAGTGAACATTGTAGAAAGCGCGGCCCCGCCCAGCAAAACCTCCAGTGTGCTGACTACAGATTCCTTTGCGATGAAGCCGGAGATCAGGGAGGTCGCACAGCGCCAATCCGCAAAGCCCAGCGGTGCGAATACCGGCGCGATCCATCGACCAATGAGAGCCAAAAGGCTATCGGCACTGTCGGCAACTACATTCAGCCTGGTATCAAAACTCTGGAGGAACCAGATCACAATGGTAGCAAGAAAAATCACAGTAAACGCCCGCTGCAAAAAGTCCTCGGCCTTTTCCCAAAGCAGGAGCGCAACGCTCTTGAGGCTCGGCAAACGGTAATTGGGAAGCTCCATAACAAACGGTACCGGCTTCCCGCGGAATGTGCTCCAGTTCATGATAAGGGCTGCAACGATTCCAATCAGAATGCCCAGCAGATACAGAGCGATCATCACGAGCGCACGGTGCGTTGGGAAGAATGACGCGGTAAAAAACGCATAGATGGAGATTTTTGCCGAACAGCTCATATAGGGCGTGAGCAGGATGGTCATTTTGCGGTCGCGGTCACTCGAGACCGTGCGCGTCGCCATGATGGCCGGCACAGAACAGCCGAAGCCGATGAGCATAGGGACGATGCTGCGGCCGGACAGGCCGATCTTTCGCAGAGGCTTGTCCATCACAAATGCGACGCGGGCCATGTAGCCGGTATCCTCCAGAATAGAGAGGAAGAAAAAGAGCGTTACGATGATAGGCAGGAACACCAGCACGCTGCCTACGCCTGTAAAAATGCCGTCGATAATGAGACTATGTACCACAGGGTTAATGCCGTAAGCGGTCAGGGCATGGTCCACCATGGCGGTAAAGGCGCCAATACCGACCTCTAACCAGTCGGACAGCCGCTGCCCGATCACATGAAAGGTGAGGTAGAATGTCAGCAGCATAACGGCAAGAAAGGCAGGGATCGCAGTATACCGACCGGTAAGAAACCGGTCGATCTTCATAGAGCGGGCGTGCTCTCGGCTCTCATGGCACTTCACCACAGACGATGCCACAACGCCTTCAATGAAGGTATAGCGCATATCGGCAAGCGCCGCGTTGCGGTCAAGTCCTGCTTCACTCTCCATCTGCACAATGCAATGCTCAAGCAGCTCGCGCTCGTTTTGATCGAGTGCCAGACGGTCGGCGAGGTCATCGCCGCCTTCGATCAGCTTTGCCGCACAGAAGCGAGCCGGCACGCCGATGCGGTCGGCGTGGTCGGCGATCAGATGCGTGACGGCGTGAATGCAGCGGTGGACGGCGGAATCATCCGCGCAGAAGTCCGTCACCTTGGGCAGAGTTCTGCTCCGAGCCATAGCGATTGCCTGATCCACCAGCTCGCTCACGCCCTCGCCCTTTGCGGCCGCGATCGGTACGACAGGGATGCCGAGCGCGGCGCTCATCTTCTGCACGTCGATGGAACCGCCGTTGGAACGAACCTCATCCATCATGTTCAGCGCCAGCACCATCGGTATCCGCAGCTCAAGCAGCTGAAGCGTCAGGTACAGATTCCGCTCAATGTTGGTGGCGTCCACAATATTGATGATGCCGTCCGGCTTTTGGTTGAGGATAAAATCGCGGGAGACGATCTCCTCCTGCGTATAGGGCCGCAGGGAGTAGATGCCGGGCAGATCCACCACGGCGCAGCCTTTTTCATCTAAGATCTCTCCCATCTTCTGGTCTACCGTGACGCCGGGAAAGTTGCCGACGTGCTGGTTGGAGCCGGTGAGGGCGTTGAAGAGAGTCGTTTTGCCGCAGTTCTGATTTCCGACGAGTGCAAAGATCATTTCAGCTCACCCTCCACTTCGATCTTCTGAGCCTCCTCTACGCGCAGCGTCAGCTCGTAGCCGCGCACGCGGATCTCGATGGGATCGCCCATCGGCGCGACCTTCTGTAATGTCACGCGGGTGTGCGGGATCAGCCCCATATCCAACAGACGGCAGCGCAGGGCCCCATCTCCGCCCACAGCGGTAATAACGGCGGATGTACCGACCTTCAAGCTATCAAGTGTCATCTATTTTTCTCTCCCAACGCTTTTGATGTGTTCATGGTAACATTCCCGCCGCGGCCTGTCAATACAGCTATGGATGAGAAACCTTTCGTTATATGAAGCACTTGCTGCTGCAGCAACATTGTGCACGGTGAGACGGAGCGGACCTGCCGGAAGGGGGGAGACGCGCCGCAAGGAAGCACAGAGCAAGGCGAACCGCAGCCCGGGCCCGTGTGGAGTATGACCGCATCTATAATCAGCTGAAGCGGAGAAAGGACCAGGGAAAGATCAGCATAGACAAATGGAACGCCGCTGTTGTGCAAGCGATGCAGGCGTTGGAGCAGACCGGGTGTGGTGAACTTACAGACGATGAGATGAGAACGTGGTTTCAGGAGATTTGAATTGAAACATGGAGATACTTCTCCAAACGAGAAGCATCTCCACGTTTATTGTTTTCAGCAGCGCAAAATATGCTTTATCTACCGGGATCTGGAGGAGAAAATGTTGCCAGATATTCTCTTTTGCAACGTGTATGAACGTCTCAATGACGCTCTGCTGGTAAGCGTACTTGAGGTATTGGAGACCACGGAACAGAGAGGAAACAACTATATAGCGCTGCATTATCAAATACGGTTTATTTCCGGAATCAGGTTTGCGCGTTCTTCGTCAGAGAAATAGTAGCGCGGTGAATTTGCAACACTCGTAACAGTGTTGGTCAAATGGCAGAGGCCATTTCGGGAAATAGCGGAGGGGATCGACTGACAAAAAAGAAGACCCCCTCGGGGTCTTCTTTTTTGCTGTTTTGCCTTTTGGGTCGGGAACGCCGCTTAGTACTCGAGCTTCGTCCAGTCGCGGTTGTCGCGCAGGGCGGTCCACTGCTCGTCGCCGTTCTTCTCGGTCGCGGCACGCTCGTAGGTGTGGCTGTTCGTGGCCTCCTGCACCGCGATGTAGAACCAGTCGCGGGGGGTGCAGTCGGGGAAGGTCAGCATCACGCGCTTGGAGAGCAGGTGATCCTCGTCGGAGGGCACGCGCTCGAGCGCGCGGTTCACAAGCGTCATCATCTCGGCGCGGGTGATGGTGGCATCGGGACGGAACGTGCCGTCGGGATAACCCTCGATCCAGCCCATCTTCGCGGCGATGGCGATGGCGTCATACGCCCAGTGATCGGCGGACACGTCGCTGAACTTCACGCCCTTGACGGGCTTGGCGTCGGAGAACTGCGCGAGCATCGCGGCGAGCTCGGCGCGGGTGATGGCCTCGTCGGGACGGAACACGCCGCCCTTGGCGGTGTCAACGATCACGCCGGCCTTTTCCAGGGTCGCGACGCTGTTGTTGTACCACGCACCGGCCTTGACGTCGGTGAAGCTGCTCTCGGTCGTGAAGTACTCCTCGCGCGTCTTGTCAGAGAGCAGACGGAAGAGGATCGTCGAGACTTCGGCGCGGGTGATGCTGCCGTTCGGACGCACCGTGCCGTCGGGATAGCCCATGACGTAGGCGTAGTGGTCGCCCGTGTTCAGCGTGGGCTTGCTGGTGCTCGACGTAGAGGGACGGGAGGCGCGGGTGTAGGTGTTGACGAACGTCACCGTAGTATCGTCGGTCGTCTTCATCTGGCCGTTTTCGCCTACTTTGTTAATACCAAGCAGCTCTACATCCAGACCGGTCTTTCCATTGTCGAACACACGGATATTCAGAACGTAACCGCTGTTATCATAAGTGATGTAGCTATTGGTTCCCTTATTCTCCGTATTCTCCGTGATGTAGACATAGTACTGGCCTGCGCTGAGCTTGTCAGTCTTTTCGAACGTGACCTGCTTCACTTCGCCATTTTTGGAGCTGTCGATCTTGACATCTCCCTTCACGGTATCAATGAGTGGGTTCGCAAAGACCGCAACCGGGCTGGAAGCGGAACTGATCATTGCGGCAGGATAGACCTCTGCGGTAAAGTTAAAGGTCGTCGTATCCGCGCGGTTGTACTTCTGGACATACTGCTTATACACATACTGGCTGATGTCCACCGCAATGGGATCGGCCGTCCACTGGGCAACAGCCTTGAGGCCATATGCAGGCATCGTGTGGGGCTCTGCGATCTTGACGTCATTCCCGTTTTCAACTTTGTACCAGGCCCAACTGGTGAATGTATAGCCCTCACGGGTCGGAGTGCCATCAAAAGCAGTGATGGCGTCTTCGAACTGCACATTGTAAGTCTGGT
>CAKTLD010000046.1 GCA_934572445.1 uncultured Oscillospiraceae bacterium | reverse complement strand
ATCATCCCCGTCGTCATCACGGTGTATGCCGACCGTTCCTTCTCCTTCGTCACCAAGACTCCTCCCGCTGCCGTCCTGATCAAGAAGGAATGCAACATCGAGTCTGGCTCCGGCGTCCCCAACAAGACCAAGGTCGCCACCATTTCCAAGGCCTCCGTCCAGAAGATCGCTGAGATGAAGATGCGCGATCTCAACGCCGGCTCTCTCGAGTCCGCGATGAGCATGATTGCCGGTACTGCACGCTCCATGGGCGTTGTCGTCGAAGAGTAAGGAGGGTGTGAACAATGTTTAGAGGTAAAAAGTATCAGGATGCTGCCAAGCAGATCGAAAAGAATACGCAGTATGATGCCGCAGAGGGCTTCGGCTTGATCTGCAAGACCGCTTCCGCGAAGTTCGACGAGACCGTCGAGCTGCACGTCAAGCTGGGTGTCGACTCCCGTCACGCTGACCAGCAGGTCCGCGGCGCTATCGTCCTTCCCAACGGCACCGGCAAGAACGTCCGCGTTCTCGTCTTCGCCAAGGGCGACAAGGCTGAGGCTGCCAAGGCTGCCGGCGCTGACTATGTCGGCGAAATGGACATGGTCGAGAAGATCCAGAAGGAAAACTGGTTCGATTTCGACGTTGTCGTCGCTTCCCCCGACATGATGGGTATTGTCGGTCGTCTCGGTAAGGTGCTTGGCCCCAAGGGCCTGATGCCGTCCCCGAAGGCCGGTACCGTTACTCCCGATGTTGCCAAGGCCGTTCAGGAGTCCAAGGCCGGTAAGGTCGAGTATCGTCTCGACAAGACCAACATCATCCACTGCCCCATCGGCAAGGTCTCTTTCGGCCCCGAAAAGCTCACCGAGAACTTCAATGCTCTCATGGGCGCTATCATCAAGGCCAAGCCTGCCGCTGCCAAGGGTCAGTATATCAAGTCCTGCGTCGCCGCCTCCACCATGGGCCCCGGCGTCAAGATGAACGCTGCAAAGATCTAAGAAAACTTAAAGAGGGGGACGTTGTCCCCCCTTTAGATCCCCCCTCACCAGTTTGCGAACTGGTGTCGCCGCGCAATCGCGGCTGAGCCGCGGTATTTTTCTGACGCGCATGTCGTCAGAAAAATGATTTGAGTCATTTGCGCCCTGCGCGGCGCAAAATAGGGTATTTTGCAGAAAAAACGATATTTGGGGTTGACAATGTTGCCGACCCTGGATATAATATTAGACGCGTTCCAAAGACAGCAGGTGAGGCTTGCCTCATAAATCCTGCCGAGGATGGCAAACATTTTATGATTGCTTTACCGTCCTCATGTCCTGCAACGTGAGGACGGTTTCCTTTTTAGAACGCCTCTTTTCCCCTGGCACGCGGATGCGTGCCGCAAAATCCAACGGAGGTGAAATCAAGAAAATGCCTAACGCAAAAGTTCTGTCTGAAAAGCAGGCGATCGTGGCTTCCCTTACCGAGAAGCTGCAGGGCGCGGCTGCCGGCGTCATCGTTGATTACAAGGGCATCACCGTCGCGGAAGACACTGCTCTCCGTGCCGAGTGCCGTAAGAACGAGGTCGAGTATGCGGTCATCAAGAACACCCTGCTCCGCTTTGCTTTCAACAACGTCGGTCTCAACGAGCTTGATGATCAGCTGAACGGCACCACTTCTCTGGCCATCGCCGCCGATCCCGTCGCGCCCGCGCGCGTGATCGCCGACTTCGCCAAGAAGCTCAACGGTAAGTTCGAGATCAAGGGCGGTTTCATGGAAGGCAAAGTTGTCGACATGAACACCATCAATGCTCTGGCCGCCATCCCCGCGCTGCCGGTCCTGCAGGCTCAGGTCCTGGGCACTATGCTGGCGCCCATTTCCGCACTGGCCTGCGTCCTCAAGCAGATCGCCGAGAAGGACGGCGCTCCCGCCGAGGAAGCCGCCGAAGCTCCCGCTGCAGAGTGATCTGCACCCCACAAAAAATCTTAAAACAAATTCTTATTCAGGAGGATCATTACAATGAGCGAGAAAGTTACTGCTATGATCGAAGAAATCAAGGGCCTTACCGTCCTCGAGCTCTCTGAGCTCGTCCACGCCCTCGAGGAAGAGTTCGGCGTTTCCGCCGCCGCTATGGCCGCTCCCGCTGCCGGCGCTGCTGCTGCCGCCGTTGAAGAGAAGACCGAGTTCGACGTCGTCCTCACCGGTTTTGACGCCGCTGCCAAGATCAAGGTCATCAAGGTCATCCGCGAGATCACCGGTCTGGGCCTGGCCGAGGCCAAGGCTTTCGTCGAGGGTGCCCCCAAGAACGTCAAGGAAGGCATCTCCAAGGACGACGCCGAGGCGCTCAAGAAGCAGCTCGAAGAGGCTGGCGCGAAGGTCGAGATCAAGTAATTTCACCTTACCAACCGTTGAAAAAACAGGCTTCCGCAGGGGAGCCTGTTTTTTTATGTCTGCGGCAGAAAATGAAGGACCGGCAGCCTCGGGCTGCCGGTCCTTCTGCAAAGAGAGCGTTCTTCTTTTCCGGGGAGAGAGATCAGATCATGGCGGCAGTGCTCCATGCGGCACGGTTGCCGGTGAGCAGGTTGCCAGCCTGAAGGGAATCGCCGATGTTATAGATCTCGGGCGCGATACGCTCCTCCAGAGCCCTGTAATACGGGTCCTGATTGGCGGCGCGGCCCATGCACAGCACGACCAGCTCTGCGGGCAGACTCTCGATCAGGCTCTCGGGGCCCATCTTGGGCGCGAGCGGGTTGTCGATGTTCTTGGGAATGACGGGCGTCCAGGTGCAGTAGGGATCGGGCACGCCCTTGGAGATGTTGCGTTCGATCTTGACGGAGTTGTCGCCGCCGAAGCCGACGACCTTGGAGCAGTTGATGAGTTTGCCGCCGGCCTTTTCAAAGTAGTGGATCAGATGGCCGCGGTTGGCAGTGCAGGCGCCGTCCATCATGTACTTGAGCATTTCGACAACGGTCACATCGCAGCCATGCTCATACTCCAGCCAGTAGGCGGTCTCCATACCGACGCTGCCGCCGCCGATGACGACGATCTTCTTTGCGTCGCCGAGCTTTTCGGGATGGTTGAGCAGGTCGATGCCGTCAACAGTCTTGGCGTCCTGAATGCCGGGGATAGGAGGCAGCTTGCCGTCGCCGCCCTGCGCGCCGACCGCAAAGACGACCGTGTCAAAGCCCTCGGCCTTGAGGAAATCGTTGTCGGCCTCTGTGTTCAGGTGGACGGTGACGCCCTCGGCCTTTTCGACCTGAGCGATGAGCCACTGGGTGTAGTTCATCATGTCGAATTTGACCAGCGGCTTGGAGGCGGGCCAGAGCTTGCCGCCGAGCTTGTCGGCCTTTTCAAAGATCTCGACCTGATGGCCGCGCTTGGCGGCGACGAGGGCAAAGTTCATACCGGCGCTGCCGCCGCCGACGACGGCGACGCGCTTGACCTTCTCAGCCTTCGGAAATTCCTTGGGCATGACATCCTCAAAGCCGGTGCGCGGGTTGACAGCGCACTGGGGATGGCCGCCCTCGACGAATTCATTGACGCAGCCCTCCTGGCAGCCGATGCAGGGGCGGATATCCTCGATCTTGCCGGCGTAGGCCTTGTTGCACCAATCGGGATCGGCCAGCACGGGACGGCCGAGCATGACCATGTCGCACTTGCCGTCGCGCAGTGCCTTTTCCGCGAGGTCGGGATAGCCGAGCTTACCGACAGCGACGACGGGGACCTCCACGCCGACGTTGGACTTCACACCGCGCGCGGCAAAGTACTCCTTGGCGACCTTGGAGATATCAAGGAAGCAGCCCGCGGGCATACCGGCGGGCGGGTGCGGCAGCCACCAGTTGTCGTAGCAGCCAAGGTCCACGTCGAACATATCGACGCCCGCCTTGACGAGATTTTCCATATAGTTCAGCGTGTCGGCGACGGTGCGGCCGTTCTGGAAGTTTTTCAGGCTCTTGACCTTCTCCATGCGTTCGCCGTAGGTCTCGTTCAGGGCAAGAGAGAGGTCGATACGGTACATGATGGGGAAGTAGGGGCCCACGCGCCTGCGGATCTGCTTGATGAGGTCGATGCCGAAGCGCTGCCAGTTGGCATACTTGCCGGCCTTGCGGCGGTTGAAGGCAGGGGAGGTCAGCTGGTCGAGCAGATAGCCTTCGTGGCCGTGCAGGTATACGCCGTCCATGCCCATGACCTTGGCGTCCAGCGCGGCCTGACCGGCGTTGCGGATGATCTTGTCGCACTCGAGGTCGATCAGCGGGCGGCAGGGGACCTCGGGCAGGTAGAAGTTGGGGTTGATCGAGGCGGAGACGGGCAGCTGATACTTGTTCAGCAGGCACGTCGGCGCGCCCACGCGGCCGAGACCCGGTGTGAGCTGGATGAAGATGCGGCTGCCGCGGGCATGTACGCCCTGGGCGAGATCACGCCAGCCCATGTGGTTGGTGCGCGTGCCGTCAATGCGGGGGAAGTAGGAGAAATTACCCTTTTCCGTCACGGTGGAGTCGATGTGGTGGCTGATAGGGATGAGACCCGTGGTCAAAAGACCTACGCCGCCCTCTGCGCGTGCGAAGAAATACTGGAGCATCTTGTCGTTGGGACGGCCGGTCTCCTCGGCCATCTGGCAGTTGCCCATCGGCGCCATGACAAGGCGGTTTTTCACCTTCAGCTTGTTGATCTGGATAGGAGAGAAAAGCTTGTCATAAGGGTAGAGCTCCTGCGTCATGCGCGCGGCGCCTCCGGCACAGTTGCCGGAATTGGTCTGAAACCAGTTGCCGTAGCTGTCGATCAACTGTTGTACCAATGCGTCAGTTTTCATGTTGGGATCTTCCTCGCTTCCTAAAAAAATAATCAGAACAATGTGTTGTGATTCAAAAGAGGCAGGGGTCACCTGCATAATGCTGGATACAGTTTACCATAGTACAGCGGAAGAATCAACAAAAAAATTGGCGGCATGCTTGGAATTTTAGAATAAAATGTCAAATAATGATTGTAAAACGGAAAGAACTGTGATAAAATGTAAATTGTGAACAAATCGTGAAATTGCAGGAAAAGGAGAGATGCGATTCATGTCCGGTCAGGCAAAGATCATTGCGCTCGCGGGAAAGGGCGGCGTAGGGAAAACGTCGGTCTCCGCCGCGATTGTGCGGCTGCTCGTGCAGCAGCACCCGGACGCGCGCATCCTCGCCATCGATGCGGACCCCGCCGTCGGCCTTGCCACGGCGCTGGGCGTGGAGGTGCGCGAGACGCTGGACGAGATCCGCAAGTCCATGGCCTCTTCTTCGACGAAGACGCAGGCTGACGAGCTTCTGAGCGAGGCGCGCTTCCGCCTGTTCGATGCGATGTGCGAAACACGAGGCTTTGCTTTTCTCGCCATCGGCCGGCCGGAGACGGCGGGCTGTTACTGCACGGTCAACGGCTATCTCAAGGAGGTCATCTCGCTTTTGGCGGGGGATTTCGACTATGTCGTCATCGACGGTGAGGCCGGTATCGAGCAGATCAACCGCCGCGTGATGGAAAAGGTGACACACCTGCTGCTGGTGACGGACCAGAGCCGCAAAGGCTATCAGGTCGTCGGCACGATCAAGCGCGTGGCGGACGAGCTCGTGATGTATGAGCGGTGCGGCGTGATCATCAACCGCGCCACGCGGCCTGACCTTGTTACCGACCCGGAGATCGCGGGCGCGCCGGTGCTGGCAGTGATCGGCGCGGATGCCCGGCAGGCAAAAAACGATGTGCAGGGCAGGAGCGTTTTTGACCTTCCGGAGGATTCCGACGTTATCAAAGGAGCGCGGCAAGCGCTCTTAAAGATAAAGCTCTGAGACGGCGCACCGCGCCCTTTCGGAACAAAGGAAGAAACAATATGAAAAGAGGTGTACCATTTGAAGGATCTCAAGCATCTGATCTACTTTGAACAGCTCCTCGACGAAGCGAACAACGAACTGGTACAGCAGGCGAAGGCGGAAGGCAAGCTCGCCATCGGTTATACCTGCTTCCACATTCCCGAGGTTCTGCTCAATCTGGACAACTGTTTCTCCGTGCGCCTGCGCGCGCCGAGGACCGGTTCGATCGACATGGCGACCTACTACATGTCGAACTACACCTGCGAGTTTGCCCGCGCCCTGCTCGAGCGCGGCATGGAAGGCGGCTACAACTTCCTCGACGGTCTCGCCGGTGTGGACGCCTGCTCGATGATGAACCGCTTCTACGAGCACTTTGAGATACTCAAGCTCAACGAAAAGCCCAACTTCTTCGTCACGCACACCGATATGCCATTCAAGGTGGAGGATTACACCATCCGCCAGTATGTCAAGCAAATGCGCATCCGGCTTCTCGACGTGATGGAAAAGAGCTACGGGATCGACACCTCCGACGCGGCCATCCGCAAGGCAGTGGAGGAGCATAACGAGGTCTGCCGCATCATCACCGAAATCGGCGAGATGCGCAAGCTCGACAATCCGCCCATCACGGGCTACGAGTTCCATATCCTGAATCTGGTCACCTATTGCTGCCCGAAGTATCTGATCCTGCCCAAGCTGCGCGAGACGCTTGAAGAGATCAAAGCGCGCGAGGTGGACGCCAAGCCTTGGTACCGTGCCCGCGTTTCCATCGTCGGCAGCGAGATCGACGATCCGAGCCTGACGAAGATGATCGAGGATGTCGGTGCGTTCGTCGTGTCTGACCGTTACTGCTTCGGCTCCACGCCGGGACGCGAGGTCATCGAGCTGAACGACGAAGAGGATGCGCTCACGCAGATCTGCCGTCACTGCATGCAGGTCTCCGAGTGCGCGCGCTATATCGCCGACGATAAGGTCGCTCAGCGCCGCGCCACGGCGGATCGCCTTGCCCGCGAGTTCCGCGCCGACGGCATCATTTACGAGCAGATGAAGTTCTGCGACTACTGGGGCTTCGAGCGCGCGCTCGTCAGCCACATCATGAATGAGGAAATGGGCTGGCCCGTGCTGTCAATCGACCGGCCGTATAACGCCCGTTCCTCCGGCCAGCTCCGCACGCGCTTCCAGGCGTTCGTGGAGTCGCTGGAGATCAAACGCATCCAGAAAGAGGGAGGGAAGAAGTAATGGCAAAGCAGAAATATCCCAACCCCGCGATTTGGCGCCATAAGGACAATGTGGACTGGAAGGCGCAGGGCGAAAACCTCAAGGAGGTCGCCTCCATTGCCGTCGACCTTTTCAAGGAGACCGACTGGTCCGCGTTCAAGGCGCGCCAGCTCAATAATCTGAAGGATACCGGTGCGCGTCTGGCCGACGAGGCGAAGACTATTGCGGGCATGAGCAATGCCGAGCGCTGGGACCTGCTCGTCAACGGTGAAAAGCACCTCGGTCACCTCTACCGCAGCGGCGCGATGGCCACGGTGCGCCGCGAGTGGCGCGGCGTCGGCTCCACGGCAATGGACTTCTACTACTGGTGCAAGATGTGGGGCATGCTGCTGGCAACATTCTCCAAGGATCTTGTCCCCGCGCTCAACAGCGTGCTCTATTACCGCTGGATGATGTCTTATCTGTGCTGTGTGGGCTTCCTGGATAAGAACACGCTCGGCCAGCGCGGCAGCGCGCTGCGCATGAGCCATCTCATGATCTACGACATCTTCCGCTACGTTGCCGAAAACCTGGTCATCATGGCCAAGTGCGACCGCAAGAACGGCAACAGTGAGAGCCTGAACAAGAAGGTCGTCCTCTTCGACGAGATGACCATGGGCCAGATCATGGCCGGCTTCCCCGACCTCGTCGGCGTGCCGTACCAGCTCTTCCCGGTCTTCCTCGTTTCCGAGATCGACCAGCTTACCTGCGTGCCCTATATCGACGCGGTCGAATCCTTCGGCCTGCCTGCCGATACCTGCCCCGTTCCGTCGAGCGAGTGCGGCGCGCTGGTGCTCGATGCACTGCCCCACATGGGTACCTGCTTTATCTCATCTTCCATGCCGTGCGACGGCTCGACGATGGCGTCGGAATACATGTCCCGCCGCTTCCCCGACCTGCCGGTCTTCCACCTCACGTTCCCCGTGCGCTACGAGTACGAAGAGACCGTGTCCGACGCGGCTGAGGATATCAAGCACTGCATCAGGTTCATCGAGGAACAGACCGGTGCGAAGTGGAACTGGGACGCTTACTTTGCCGCGATGAAGCGCTTCAACCGTGAGACGAGCTTCGAGCTGCAGAAGTGGGAGGTCAACCAGACCCGCTATCCGCAGATCATCGGCCCGGCCTACGAGCTGTTCCGCAAGTGGAACTACGAGATGGACGGCGGCAGTGACCCGCGCGTGATAAAGACCTTCGAGAAGGTCAACAAGATCATGCTCAAGGCCTACGAGAAGAAGGAAGAAGCCTGGCGCGGCAAGATGAAGTACCGCGGTATCGTCTGGTCCTGTCCGGCGCACTATTACGCCAACTTCTCCAACTGGATCGCCAACTGCTGGGGCGTTGACATTCTTGTCGAGATGGAGAGTCTTAACTTCACCCGCCCGCTCGAGACTGAGGATCAGGGCAGAGCGCTCGAGGATCTTGCCCGACTCTATGAGCGCATGGTCATGCGCCGTCACACCAACGGCGGCTATCAGAACGTCGTCAACGAGCTGTGGCGCCAGTGCGAGATCTGGAACGTCGACCTTATCATCATGTATCAGAACGTTGCCTGCAAGAATATGGCTACGCTCCAGGGCATCCTCGACGAGCAGGCGCGCCAGAAGGGCTATCACATGATCTGGATCGAGCATGATCTGATGGATCCGCGCACCGTATCCCGCAAGACCATGCGCGGCAAGGTCAACGAGTATATGCGCACCGTCATGAAGGCGGAGCCTGTCGATCCGACGCTCGTCGAATTCGACGATGAAAACGCAATGTGATTCTGAATCTATAATTTATACAATACATTTGGGGGAAAATAACTATGAAGTATTTCGGCGGCTGTGACGTAGGCTCCACCTACACCAAGGCAGTGATCCTCGACGAGACCGGCAAGATCGTTGCCGACACCACTCTGCGTTCCAAGATCAACTCCGAGGTCAGCGCGACGCTGGCGATGGAGGAGGTCTGCAAGAAGGCGGGGCTGAACGATTCCAAGGATCTCGCGTATCTGATCGGTACCGGCTATGGCCGCAACAAGGTCCCGTTTGCCGATGAAAACATCTCTGAGATCTCCTGCCACGCCATGGGCGTGCACATTACCAATCCTGATGTCAAGGCCATCATCGATATCGGCGGCCAGGACGTTAAGGGCATCTCCATCGACACCGACGGTACGGTCAAAAACTTTGCCATGAACGACAAGTGCGCTGCCGGTACCGGCCGCTTTTACGAGGCCATGGCCCGCTCGTTCGAGATGACCCTGCCCGAGTTCTCCAAGCTTTCCCTGAACGCCAAGAACGTTATTCCCATCACTGCCCAGTGCACCGTCTTCGCTGAGTCTGAGGTCATCACCCTCGTCGGCGAGGGCAAGCCCATGGACGAGATCGCGGCCGGCATCCAGATGGCCGTCGCCAAGCGCTGCTTTGTTATGGCGAAGAAGGCCGGTGCGGTGGACGCTATCACGCTCACCGGCGGCTGCGCCAAGAATGACGGCCTGAAGCAGGCCATCGAGCGCGTGCTCAAGCTCAAGGTCGTCGAGCTCAAGACGGACCCGCAGCTTATGGGCGCGTTAGGCGCTGCCGAGTATGCCCGCCAGAAGGGCCTTGCCAAGGCGTAAGCTGATCTGATACCGCAGCCGACAGGCTAAACTGCTTTACGGCGCGCCGGATACGGCGCGCCGGATGGAGGAACAAATGGATAAGATTTTCAAAGTGATTCTCAAGATCGCGTCGCTGCTGTCTGTGATCGTCGGCGTGCTGTTCGTCGTGTACTTCTGGAACCTTGACCAGAAGCTCATGAGCTGGGTCTATATCCAGGTCAACCGCATCCACGACCGCAAGAACGTAGACATCAAGTTCTGACGGATGGAGCTCTACAATGCATTGATCCGCGGGGCGCGCACCATGATCGGTGATGCGCCGCCCCAGCGGTGGGACTACCGTGAGGCCGATGCCTGGACCGACAGCGGCGAGAGCGAGCTCGTCATGCTGCGTGACGCGGCGTTTGAACTCGGCGGTTCGGGCAATCCGTCGGCAAATTTCACCTGCGCCACGAGCAGCGAGGACCTCGTCCCGCGTGACGAGATCCTGCTCTATGGCAGGGACCTGCCGCAGCTGACGGGAGACGTGTCCTTTGCGCGCCTGGTTTTTTTACAGGTGGATGAAGTCCTCGGCGAGGACGACGAGGCGACCTTCCAGGCGATCCGCGACATGGAGTTTGTCAAGTACCACGTCTTTCCCAAGGGCTACATGGTGCGGATCTCCAGCGAAAGCAACCGCGAGCAGGTGCGTGTCAGCCGTGACGCGCTGCGCGGCGGCGTCAGCTTCCGCCGCATCGGCGCAAGCTACATCCGCGCCTATCACAAAAACCTGCACGTCAGGCGTGTGCAGGTGGTGTTTCTGACTGGCCATCCCGCCATTGCAGACCTGGCGCAGATGGCGAAGAAGGTGGATGACGTCACCAAGACGCTGACACACATTTTGGAGGGCCTGCCGACCGACTGCGGTTCCTGCACGCTCAAGCCCATCTGCGATGAGGTTGAGGGCATGCGCGAGATGCACTTCGGCAAGGCGAAGCAGCAGAAACAATAAACGGATATGAAAAAACGGAGTCCTTTGGACTCCGCTTTTTCCTGTTCCGCGGTCCTTGCGCCGCCGCCGAGAATATGCTAATATCATATTGTTGATTTCGGGCGCTTCCGGCGTCCGTTCTTGTAATTTGGAGGAGAGAACCATGGATAGACAGAGAAAAGCGGACATGATGCTGGTGCTCGCTACCGCCTTTTGGGGCATTTCCAACTGCCTGACGGCCATTTGCCTGCGCGATATGCAGCCGCTTACGCTCAACGCCTTCCGGTTCCTGACGGCGTTTCTCGTGCTGGGCGTCGTGTTCCGTAAACGCATCGTGCGTGCGAGCCGCGAGACGCTCAAATATAGTCTGTTCGTCGGCCTTTCGCTGGTGATGGTCTATGTCGGCGCGACCTATGGGGTGCTGTATACCTCGGTCTCCAACGCGGGCTTTATCGGCGCAATGACCGTGCTTTTTACGCCGGTGTTTGAGTTTCTGATCTACCGCAAAAGACCGGGGAAGAAATTTACCTTTGCGCTGCTGCTGTGCCTGATCGGCATTGCGCTGCTGACGCTGAACGAAACGCTCAAGCCCGCGCTGGGCGACGTTATCTGCCTGTTGGTGCCGACGTTTTATGCCGTTGACCTGATGCTGACAGAGAAGGCGGTCTCGAAGCCGGAGGTCGATCCTATCGCCCTCGGCGTGTGTGAGTTGATCGTCGTCGGTGTCGTGATGCTGGTGCTTTCGCTCTTCCTTGAAACGCCGGGTCTGCCCACCACGCCGGTGGTTTGGGCGTCGGCGTTGTTCCTTGGTATTTTCTGCTCGGGCATCTGTTTCATCATTCAGAGCGTCGAGCAGCAGTTTACCACCGCGAGCCACGCGGGGTTGATCTTCACGCTTGAGCCGGTATTCTCCGCGTTCTTTGCGTTCTTTCTGCTGGACGAGCGCCTTGGCGTCAAGGGCTATATCGGCGCGGCACTGATGCTCGTGAGCCTTGTCATCATGGAACTCGATCTGTCCGCGCTTTTCAAAAAGGGCGGGAAAGAGGCCTGATACGCCCTTTGCCACGCTTGGTTGCGGGGATTCCAGCCAAAAGTGGTGGCGCTGCGCGCCGTTTTCCGCTATACTGGCCGCATCAAGCAACAGGAGGAATAACTATGACCCTGGGAGAAAAGCTGCAGGCGCTGCGCCGTTCGCGCGGCCTTTCGCAGGAGCAGCTGGCCGCGGAGCTGGAGGTCTCGAGACAGGCAATCAGCAAGTGGGAGTGCGGAGACTCGACGCCTGACCTCGATAAGCTGCGCGCCATCTGCACCTGTTTCGGCGTAACGACGGACTATCTGATTTGGGAAAAATCGGAGGATGCGCCGCAAATGGCCGCGCCAAAACAAGAGGGCAGTATGTGCGGCTGGAATAGTATATTCAGCGATGCGCTGCTGCTGGTGCTGATGATCGCCGCGATGGCAGCGGTGTGGAGTATTGCGCGGACGGGATTTGGGACGCGCACGGCGCTGCACTTTGTTCTTGGCGCAATGGCGATAGCTGCTGCTGTTCTGGCTTCTACGGTTTGGAAGAAGCGCGGCCGGTCGATCTGTTTCGGCATTGCCGCGGCTGGCGCGGCGTTGGCGATCGCGCGTCTGGCTGCCATGCTTGGCTATCTGTTGGATATGTGGTCAGATGCAAAAGAGTATGCGCATGATCTTATATGGCCGTTGATTTGGGAGAGCGCCGGGATCTGGCTTCAGAACGATTTGCCGTATTATTTGTTTTATCTTGTTCTGATCGCGGGCGGGCTGCTGCTGGCCCGTCGGCTCAAAAAGAAAGAGGAGACGCATGACGACTTTTGAGAAAGTTTATGCCGCCGTAAGGCTGATCCCGCGCGGCAGCGTTGCGACCTACGGCCAGATCGCCTCGGCGCTCGGCAACCCGCGTCTTTCGCGTGTGGTGGGCTATGCGCTGCACGTCAACCCTGAGCCGGGCGTCATTCCGTGTCATCGCGTCGTCAAGCGCGATGGAGAGGTGTCGAGTGCCTTTGCCTTCGGCGGCGCCAACCGGCAGGTGGAGCTGCTCAAGGCCGAGGGAGTTGCGTTTCTGGATGACGACCACGTCGATATGGCGCATCACTGTGTGCGTGCCCTGCCGATGATCCTTGAAGCCTGACTCTGCAGAGCTGATCTGCTTTGCGGGGAATACCTTTTCTGCGCTCTGAGTTCATGGAGAGAGACATGAAGAAAACATTTGACCTGCCCAAGCTTATCCGTATCCTGACCCTTGCGCCTGTGATGGCCTTTGCCGCGCTGACGCTGCTGTATGTTTACCGCCCGGCAATGTTCGGCGGTGCACCGCACTATGCGATGGCGCTGCTGTTTCTGGCGGTGTTCCCGCTGCTGGCTTATCCGCTGCAGCCGTTTCTGCCGAAGTTCCGCGACGCGGGGCGCAGGGGACAGCGCAAGCTGGCTATCATCATGGCCGTGGTGGGCTATATCCTCGGCGTGCTCTATGCGCTTTATGTGCGTGCAGGGCATGAGCTGCTGCTGGTGTATCTGGGGTATCTGCTCTCCGGCTCGCTGATCGCGCTGTTCAACAAGACCTTTGCCATCCGTGCCAGCGGGCATGCCTGCGGTGTGGCGGGGCCGATCGCGTTTTTGTATGTCTTTTTCGGCCCGTGCGCGTTGTGGGGCCTGATCGTGCTGGCACTCGTCTATTGGGCATCGCTCAGAATGAAGCGCCACACGCTTTCCCAGCTGCTCTGGGGCAGCGTGCTGCCGGTGGG
>CAKTLD010000045.1 GCA_934572445.1 uncultured Oscillospiraceae bacterium | reverse complement strand
CGCCCGCCTTTGGCGGGACGACGAGGTGGGAAGAGGATCGAAATTTCGGCGGATGCTTCCCCGTGCCCGTGGGCGCGTACACAGCCGACAAATATGCGGGCGACCGCAGAACAAAGGGGCTGTGACCACGGAAAAGCGGCAAATGACTGCGCATTTGTCCTTTTGACGAAGCGGCTTTATGCCGTAAAGGGGTATTTCTGCCCATTTTTCAAGATCATCAAAAGGAGAATACGATATATGTGTGGAATCGTTGGATTCATTGGCGACGAACAGGCTGCCCCTATCCTGCTGGATGGGCTGGCGCATCTGGAATACCGCGGATATGACTCGGCGGGCGTCGCCGTCATCTCGGCAAAGCATGAGCTGCAGGTGCGAAAGGCCGTGGGACGTCTGCAGGTCCTCAGCGATCAGATCCACGGCGGTGCGGACCTCGAGGGCTGCATCGGCATGGGCCATACCCGCTGGGCGACGCACGGCGCGCCGAACGAGGTCAATTCCCATCCCCATGTGAGCGAAAACGGGAAGTTTGCCGTTATCCACAACGGCATCATAGAAAACTATGTGGAGATCAAGGAGTTTCTGATCGGACAGGGCATCGTCTTCAAGTCGGAGACCGATACCGAGGTCGTGGCACAGCTGCTTGAGTTCTATTACAACGAGTGCCATGACTTTCTGGAGGCTGTGGGCCGCGTGCTGCGGCGCATTGAGGGCGCGTACGCCCTCGGCATGCTCTGCGCCGACTGTCCCGACCGCATCATCGCCGCGCGCAAAGATGCGCCGCTGCTGCTCGGCTACGGCGATGGGTGCAGCTTTCTCGCCTCCGACGTGACGGCCATCATCCGCCACACGCGCGACGTGGCCTACATGGAGGACGGCGAGGTCGCCGTGCTCACGCGCGAAGGCATTGAAGTCTACGACGCGCTGGAGCAGCCCGTCAAGAAGCAGCACTACACCATCGACTGGGAGATCAGCGCGGCGGAGAAGGGCGGCTATCAGCATTTCATGCTCAAGGAGATCATGGAGCAGCCCGAGGCGCTGCGCAGGGCCATCTTCCCGCGCATCCGCGACGGGAAGGTCGCGTTCGACGACCTCAAGCTGACGGAGGAAAGGCTGCGCGGCTTTACGCGCATTTTCATCGTAGCCTGCGGCTCGTCCTACCATGTGGGCATGATCGGCAAGTACAACCTGGAGCATTTGCTGCGCCGCAATGTCGAGGTCGTGCTCGCGTCCGAGTTTCGCTACAGCGACCCCATCGTGGATGAAAACACGCTGGTCATCGTTATCTCCCAGTCCGGCGAGACGCTGGACACCATGGCCGCGCTGCGCGAGGCGAAAAAGCGCGGCGGGTATATCCTCTCCATCGTCAATGTGGTGGGATCTTCCATCGCGCGTGAGAGCGATGATGTGCTCTATACCTGGGCCGGCCCCGAGATCGCCGTTGCGACCACAAAGGCGTATTCCACGCAGCTGGCGGTGCTCGATATGATCGGCCTTGCTTTTGGCGAGACGCTGGGCACGGTGGATCGTGCGGAGTACGACGAGACCGTGCGCGAGCTGCAGAAGCTGCCGGAGAAAATGGAGTACCTGCTCAACAGCGAGAACTGCGGCGAGATCCCGAAGTACGCCGCGCAGTACTTCAACCACAACTCTGTGTTCTTCATCGGCCGCAACCTTGACTATGCGCTGGGACTCGAGGGGTCGCTCAAGCTCAAAGAGATCAGCTATATCCACTCCGAGGCCTACGCCTCCGGTGAGCTCAAGCACGGCACGATCTCGCTGATCGAGGACGGCACGCTCGTCATCGCACTGGGGACCTACGGCCCGCTGTTTGATAAGGCCATGAGCAACGTGGTCGAGGTCAAGGCCCGCGGCGCGGACGTGCTGGCGCTGACGACCGAGAGCAACTGTCAGGAGATGAAGAAGACTGTGGACAACGTGCTCACCATTCCCGATACGGCGCTGCAGCTGCTGCCGTCGCTCGGTGTGGTGCCGCTGCAGCTGCTGGCGTACTATATCGCACTCCAGCGCGGGTGCGATATTGATAAACCCCGCAATCTGGCGAAGTCGGTCACTGTTGAATAACAAAAAGAGGCACCCGCAAGGGTGCTTCTTTTTTGCGCCCGACAGGGGCGCGAATTTTTCCCTGCAGCGTGTGGGGGACGCGGCAAAAGGGGGTATTCTCTTTCCGAAGAGAATACCCCCTTTGGAACCCCCAGAGAAAGGCAAGGGGAGTACCCCTCGACCTCCAACATTGCGGGTTTGCAGCTTGAAGAGCTGCATGCGCTGCGCATTGCACAGCCGTTGGCAGCTTTGCTGCCTTACGGATGTGGCATACCCCTTGCGGGTGATCGGGTGCGGTGTACATGGCTTCGCCATGAATCCCTGCGAGTCGTGACAACTTGCAACCGCGCCTTACTGTCGTGAGGCGCGAGTGACGGTAGTTAGGCGGCAGACTGCGTGCGGGCGCGGCATTGCTGCGCTCGCCGCGCTGGGGGGAGTGCTGTTTTAAGTCTTTGCTGGGTCGGTGCTGCTGGTCGGTTCGTCGGAAATAGTGTCTTGCGAAATGACTTGGTCTTCTGCATCCAACAAGGCTTTTTTCAGAACTTCGCGGGCAAGGAAGCCTTTGCCTTCGTCGTAAAGGTCGATGGCTTCGCTCATACTGCGTACCAGAGAACAATAAAGATTTTTGTAGGTCAGCATAATCATATCCTCCCTTGAATACTATATAAATAGTAACTATAAATAAGCGAATAGTCAAGATGTTACTATCACCATAGTATACCGTTGAGGTGAAAAATATGGCTGACAGCGGTATCATCACAATGGAAGAGTATGGAAACGTGCGGCTCAAGTTAAAAGAGCGCATGGATGACGATGGCATCAACCGCAATACGCTGGCAAGGAAGATCGGCGTGCGCTTTGAGGTCGTCGACAAGTGGTATCGCGGTGACGTTGAAAAACTTGACCTTGATATTCTGGCTCGTATCTGCTGCGTGCTGCACTGCACCGTCGGCGATTTGCTGGAATATCACCGCTGACCCAGTGCGGCGAGCGCAGCAATGCCGCCTCGGCAGGCAGTCTGCCGCCCAATGTAACGTCACTCGCGCCTCACGACAGTAAGGCGCGGTTGCAACCGGTCACGAATCGCAGAAGATCCATGGCGAAGCCATGTGCACCGCACCCGATTCCGCAGGCTGCGCAGCTCTTCAAGATCGAGACCGGCAATGGCGGGGTCAAGGGGCAGCGCCCCTTGCGTTCTCTTGGGGGGGCAAAGGGGGCTATTCTCTCACGCGAGAGAACAGCCCCCTTTATCCGTGCAGCGCCTGCGGCGCTGCTTTCCCCCGCGGCAATAAGTGCCGCGATTCGCTTCGCATCTGTGCGGAAAAGATATCACTCACCCTGCCAGCGCCTCGGCGATCGCATCGATCGAAAACGCTGTCCACGCAAGGTCGTCCTTGGCGGATTGCTCATCGAGAAACGCGCTGTACGCGGTTTCATCAACGCTTTCGCCATTCAGCGTATAGATGACGCTGCCGTCGCTGCTGCCGGACATGGAAGCAAAGTCTTCGTAGATCAGCACGCCGTTTTCAAAGCGGGCGCGGGACGCGCCGTTATCGAAGGCGCCGTTCGACCACTCAAACGTGCCGTCGGCCTTGGGCACTAAGAAACCGCGGTAGACGACTTGACTGGCATGGACCGCACCGTCATAGCAGGTAAGGATGACGTATTCCTCCTCGCCGCTGAGGTTGATGGCGAGCACCGGTTCGCTTATGCCGTCGCCGTCCATGTCGAGCAGCGCGAAACGGTCAATCGTCCAGTCTGTGTCCGAGCCGTCCACGCCCTTGGCGGCGTAGATATCGGGCGCACGGAAAGCGCTTTCCGCTGACGGAGTGCCAGAGTTGATGAGCGTCGCGGATGCAGAGGTCTCGCTGCAAAAAAATGCGGTGTAAAGGCTGTGCGCCTGCGCCTCGGTCGGCGCGGCCAGCGCAGCGGTAAGAGCGGCATCCACATTCTCTGCCGTCAGGGCGTGCCACCTTGCGTCGGGCCCGGCATCCTCGGCGGCATAGAGGGCGGTAAAGGTGTCCTCGCTGATCTCCTCGTCCGTTTTTCCGGCGCGGAGATAGTACACGGGGTCATAGTCCGTGCTCTCCGGCCGCTGCTGTGAATAGAGGTACGGGCTGGGAAGCAGGCGGCCGTCGGCGAAGGCGAGGCGGCTCCAGCCGTAGTCCGCGCCGCCGAGCATCCATGGGTATCCGCCGTCGGACTTGAGCTGGGAGAGATCACGAGTGGAAAGGCTGCTCTCGCCATAGATCGTGCCGCCGTACCAGTGCAGCAGGAGGTAGCCGCGGCAGCTGTCGTGCGCGCCGCCGAGGCTGACCACGGCGCACAGCGTGTCGCCGCCGAAGCGACTGACGGTGAACTCCTGCGGCGCGGCCGAGAGCTCGGGCTCTTTCGTGCCGGCCTCGCTGTCCAGACGCTGCGAAAGGGCGGCAAGGTCGAGCAGCTCATCGCGGTCGGTATCCCGAAACATGCTCTTGCCGAGCAGTACGGCGCGCAGGGCGGCCGCGGCAGCGGTGTCATCTGCGGGGGCCTCGCCTGCGGAGGGGGGATCGGTGGGAATATCGTCTGCGGTATCCCGCTTCTGCCCGCAGGCGGTCAGGAGCAGGGCGAGGGTCAGTGCGGCGAGCAGCGCGCGCAGAAAATGTTTGTTCATGGGATGCTCTCCTTCTCTCATACATGTGCCGCACAGCCCGCGGCAGATTTGATGGTAACACGACTTTAGACGGAAGTCGTTACAAAAAGGTTCCAAATCGGTGACAAACGGTTACAGAAAAAAGCGCGGCTCCCGCAGGGAGCCGCGCGAAAAGGCGAAAAACTACAGTAACAGCGTCACGCCGTAGGTCAGCACCGTGATGATGCAGCCCGCAATGACCACGCCCGCGAAGATGACCGGTACCGCGCGCTTCAGGCGCATGTTCAGCACTGCCGCGATCAGCGCGCCGGTCCACGCGCCCGTGCCGGGCAGGGGGATGGCGACAAAAATCAGAAGGCCCCAGGTCTGATAGCGCACAACATCCATGCTCTTTTCCTTCGCGCGCGATTCCAGCCGCGCGACAAAGCCGCCGAGCTTCGGGATGTGCGTGCGCACCCACCGGAACAGCGGCCGCACGAAGAGAATGATGAACGGTACGGGGAGCATATTGCCAATGAGCGAGGCGAGAAAGGCTGCGGGGATGGGGAGTCCCATCGCAACACCCGCGGGGAGCCCGCCGCGCAGCTCAACGACCGGCAGCATGGAAATGAGCATCGTGAGCAGCGCTTCGCCCAGCGGCGTTTCGTGCAGCCATAGAGAGATTGATTCCAGCATGATGCTCCTTTCCGCGCGGTCGGCGCGCGCCTGTGTTATGAAGAAGTATACCGCGGCGGAGAGAAAAGCGCAAGCCCCGCGCCGTAAAGCGCGCACAGGGGGCTCCGGATATATCCGGAGCCCCCTGCGGTGAGTACGGTCGCTTTAGCGGTTGTTCTTGTTCTGGTTGTTGTTCTGGTCCTGATTCTGATTGTTGTTCTGGTCCTGGTTGTTGGTGTTCTGCTTGTTGCGTTCTTTCATGCTCTGCGCCTCCTTTCCGTATGAGACTGCCTGCGCCCATAGTGTTGACGTGCGGGAGCAAAAATATACCAAAATATTTTTTGCGCATCCGGTAAATTGTGATTGACAAACGGGCGGAGAGAGGATATAATCTCTACGCAAAACAAAGAAGGGCGGCAGCATCCGTTCTCACCCCCAGCAAAGCGAAGGGGTCAATCATGGAAAACACAGCCTTCGGGCTTTTTGTGTCTATGGTACGGGTGCAGACTGCTGCATCCGTTTTTTGTTTGCTGTTCCATCATCAGATCATCAAGAAATTGGAGGTGCTTCGGTATTAGCAGCAACGTGCATCAGATCAACGAGGAAATCCGGGACAATGAGATCCGCCTGATCAGTTCGACCGGCGAACAGCTCGGCATCATGTCCGCCGCGCAGGCGCAGCACATCGCCGACGAGCAGGGCCTTGACCTGGTCAAGATCTCGCCGCAGGCCAATCCGCCTGTGTGCCGTCTTATGGACTACGGCAAGTTCCGCTTTGAGCAGGGCAAGCGCGAGAAGGAAGCCAGAAAGAACCAGCGCGTCGTCGAGATCAAGGAAGTGCGCATGTCCCCTGGCATTGATGTGGGCGATTTCAACACCAAGCTGAAAAACGCTCAGAAGTTCATTGCCGACGGCAACCGCGTCAAGGTCTCTGTCCGCTTCCGCGGGCGCGAGATGGCCCACACGGATATCGGCCGCGATCTGCTGGTGCGCTTTGCAGAGGCTGCCGCCGATGTTGCCAATCTGGATAAAGAGCCCAAGATGGAGGGCCGCAGCATGTCGATCTTCCTTTCCCCGAAAGCGGGAAAGTAAGCCCTACGCAACTACAAATACGAAAAGGAGAAACTACTATGCCCAAGCTGAAAACCCATAGCGGTTCCAAGAAGAGATTCAACCTGACCAAGACCGGCAAGGTCAAGGTCGCCAAGGCTTTCAAGAGCCACATCCTGACCAAGAAGCCCACCAAGCGTACCCGTCGTCTGCGTCAGGGCGGCTATGCTGACAAGACCACTGCCAGCACGATCCGCAAGATGATCCCCTACAAATAATTTACAACGATACGCTTTAAGGAGGCTTATACAATATGGCACGTGTTAAAGGCGCGATGATGACGCGCAAGAGAAGAAACAAGACCCTCAAGCTCGCCAAGGGCTACTGGGGCAATAAATCCCGCCACTTCAAGATGGCCAATGAGCAGGTCATGAAGTCCCTGACCTACGCCTATGTCGGCCGCCGCCTGAAGAAGAGAGATTTCCGCTCCCTGTGGATCACCCGTATCTCCGCCGCCTGCAAGCTCAACGGCATGAACTACTCCACCTTCATGCACGGCCTGAAGACTGCCGGCATCGAGATCAACCGCAAGATGCTCAGCGAAATGGCCATCAACGATGCCGCCGCTTTTGCCAAGCTCGTCGAGATCGCCAAGAACACCTGATCTTCCATAATGACGCGAAAAACGCCGCTGCACCTATGTGCAGCGGCGTTTTTTTATATCCATACCGCATAGACTGCGGCAAAAAAGTTGGCATAACGAAGAAAGGAGAACGGAACTATGAGAAAAACGCTGAAACGAAATCTGGCCTACGACGACGAAAAGGACCTCTTCTACGTTTCCTTCTACTGTGAGGAGGGCGGCAGGCGCGTGCGCCGGGCGAAGACCTATCCGACACTTGCGCAGGCGGAGGAGGCGATGGCCCAGCGGCGCATGGCGCAGCTCGTGCGCGGCAGCGCGGCGCCCGCGGATATGACGCTGGAGGAGTGGCTGCGCTACTGGATGGAGGAGCTGATTTTGCCCAACTGCGAGAAAACGACCGTGCACGGCTATGAAAACATCGTTTACGTTCATCTGATCCCCGCGCTGGGCGAGGTGCGCGTGCAGGAGCTCACGCCCATGCGCGTGCAGCAGTATTACGGCCTGCTGCGCCGCAAGGGACTGGGAAACAACACGATCCGCAAGCATCATGTGCTGCTGCATACGGCGCTGGGGGCGGCGATGCGGCAGGGGATCGTGGGCGACAATATCACGCGCCTTGTCACGCCGCCGGCGCGTGAACTGCCGCAGCATCGCTTTTACGATTCCGCCCAGCTGGGCGTGCTCTTTCGCGTGAGCGAGGGGCATCCGCTGGAGATCGCGCTCAAGCTGGCGGGTTATCTGGGATTGCGCCGCAGCGAGATCTGCGGACTGAAGTGGAAGAACGTGGATCTGGACGCGGGCGTGCTGGCCGTGTGCGAGGTGCGCACGGCAGTGAGCGGACGGGCGCTGGAGAAAGCGCCGAAGTCCTACGCCTCCGAGCGGAGGCTGGCCTTTGGCGGCAACGAGGATCTGGAGGCGCTGCTGGCGCGGCTGTATCACGCCTGCGAGCGCCGCCGCCGCACAGACCCCGACTGGAATACCGGAGGCTACGTCGCCGTGACGGAGCAGGGGCGGCCCTATCAGCCGGATATCCTCTGCCAGCGTATCACGCAGTTCGTTGCCGCGCAGGGCCTGCCGCCGATCTCGCTCCACGGCCTGCGCCACAGCTTTGCCAGCGTTGCCAACAGCCAGAACGTGCCGATGTTCAGCATCTCCAAGGCGCTGGGGCACAGTTCTACTGCCGTGACGAGCGCGGTGTATATGCATCTTTTCGATGACACGGTCGCTGACGTTGTCTCGCTCGTGGCGGATGCGATCGCGGGCGCGCGGGAGGGCTAACGCTGCTTGCCGCGCAGCGGCAGGGAATCGTGCAGCAGGCTTAGAAAACGCGGCAGCGCGGGATTCGTGTTGCCGCGCTGCCAGGCGGCGATGATCTCCTCCTCCTCGCCCTCGCCCGTCAGCGGGACAAAGACCAGATTGTCGGCGTTGTAAAGCTTGTCGGTGCAGTAGTCGGGCAGGATGGAGATGCCCTCCTCGGCCGCGACCATCATGAGGATGCTCTCAGTGTCAGCGGAGCGGAAGAGAATGTTGGGCTTGTAGCCCGCGTCCTTGTAGAGCTGCATGAAGAAAGCGTCGCCGTAGGAGTCCGCTGCGGCGTCAGGCGACATGTAGAGGATCGTTTCCCCGCGCAGCTCCTGACGGCTCAGCCGTCTGCGCTGGGCCAGCGGGTGGGCAGCGTAGAGTGCCACGACCAGCCGCGCCTTCTCTACGCTTTCGAAGTCCACGCCTTCCTGCGTCCTGAGGTTTGTCGAGTCCCAGGTGAAGATGATATCATACTCCTGATGCAGCAGCCCCGCGGCCAGTACGTCGGTGGAGCAGCGGTAGAAGGTGATGAGTACGCTGCTGTTCTGCTGATGGAAGCGGCGCATCAGCTCAGAGAGGTCGCTGCGCTCGTAGCCGCGCACATAGCCTACGCGCAGCGAGCCGGAAAGGCCCGTGGAGGCATCGTGTACGCGCTCCTGCGCGCGGCTCATGCGGTCGAGAATGGCGCGCGCGTCCTGCAAAAAGGCCGCGCCCGCGCTCGTCAGGCTCACGGGGCGTGTGCTGCGGTCAAACAGTGCGCAGCCGAGCGACTCCTCCAGCAGCCGGATCTGCTGCGTCACAGCGGTCTGAGAGATGTAATACTGCTCGGCGGCCTTGGTAAAGCTGCGGTGCTCCGCAGCCGAAACGAAGTATCTGAGCTGGTTGCGGTTCATGTCCGACCTCCTAACATAAGTTTTTCTTATTTTAACATGGGAAATGCGGCCTTGTAAAGTGTAAAACTTTGCATTAAGATAAGTGCATCTTTTGCAAGTGAGGTTGGAGAAAATGAAGAGAGAATCCTTTGGCTCGCGTCTCGGCTTTCTGCTGGTGAGCGCGGGCTGCGCCATCGGCATCGGCAATGTGTGGCGCTTCCCCTATATCACGGGCAAGAACGGCGGCGGCTATTTCGTGCTGTTCTATCTTTTGAGCCTGCTGATCATGGGCGTTCCCGTGCTGACGATGGAGCTGGCCGTTGGCCGCGCGAGCCGCAAGAGCGCGGTGCTGGCCTACAAAACACTGGAAAAGCCCAGATCCAAGTGGCATATTCACGGTTGGTTCTGCCTGCTCGGCTGCTATTTGCTGATGATGTACTACACCACCGTTTCCGGCTGGATGGTCAGCTATTTCGGGCGCTTTGTGTCCGGCGCATTTTATTCCGGCATGTCGGCGGAGGATGCCTCGGCGGTGTTCGGCCAGCTGCTGTCGAACCCGACGGAGATGGGGATCCTGGCTGTCGCCATCGTGATCGTAGGCTTCCTGGTCTGCTCGTTCGGCCTGCAGAAGGGTCTGGAGCGCGTGTCCAAGGTCATGATGCTGGCGCTGCTGTTCCTGATCCTTGTGCTCGCTGTGCACAGCCTGACGCTGTCCGGCGCGGCAGAGGGCATGAAGTTCTACCTGCTGCCCTCGATGGATTCCATCCGCGAAAACGGCTTCGGCACCCTGATCACCGACGCGATGAATCAGGCGTTCTTCACGCTCTCGCTCGGTATCGCGGCGATGGAGATCTTCGGCAGCTACATGTCCGATGATCACGCTCTCGCCGGCGAGGCGGTGCGCATCTGCGTGCTCGATACGTTCGTGGCACTGATGGCGGGCACCATCATCTTCCCGGCGTGCTTTACCTTCGGCGTGACGCCGGACAACGGCCCGTCGCTGCTGTTTATTACGCTGCCGCAGGTGTTCGTCAACATGGCGGGCGGCCGTTTCTGGGGCGCGCTGTTCTTCCTGTTCATGATGTTTGCGAGCCTTTCGACGGTGCTGGCGGTGTTTGAGAATATTCTGGCCGTCTGCATGGACACCTTCGGCTGGAGCCGCAGGAAGGCGGTGCTGATCAACGGCGTGCTGCTGGCGGTGCTCAGCCTGCCGTGCGTGTTCGGCTACAATATCTGGAGCGATTTCCACCCCCTGCTCGGTAAGGACGTGCTCGACAGCGAGGATTTCCTTGTCAGCAACCTCCTGCTGCCCATCGGCTCGCTCGTGTATCTGCTGTTCTGCGTGACGAAGTGGGGCTGGGGGTTCGACAGGTACCTGGCCGAGGCCAACAAGGGCTCGGGACTCAAGCTCTCGCCCAAGCTCAAGCCGTATTTCCAGTGGGTGCTGCCGATCCTGATCGTCATCATTCTGCTGCAGGGTCTGCTGTAAAGCGAAAACAGCTGCAAAAAGAAAAGCATCTCCGGTTATCGGAGATGCTTTTTTCGTTTTGCCGGTTTATTCTGCGTCCGGCGCGGCGGGCACGTCCGTATCCTCCGGTTCCACCCACGGCTCCATCGTGGCGACGCAGCGGTTGATGTTCTTGCCCTCGGCGAAGAACTTGGCCTCGTAGTCGGTCATCACGCCGCAGGGGCCGTTCGCGTGCAGGTCGCGCGTGACCTCGGAGAGCGCAAAGCCAAACTGCGGGATCTCTTCGACCGACCAGAGGAACAGAGGATCGTTGTCGGTTTTGAAGTGGATCTGACCGTGCTCCTTGAGCACCTGGCGGTAGCGCTTGAGGAAGTTGCCGTGCGTCAGGCGGCGCTTGGCCTGCCGCTTGGGTGGCCAGGGATCGCAGAAGTTGATGTAGATGCGGTCGACCTCGCCCTGATCAAAGATCTCGGGCAGCTGGTCGGCATCGATGTCGATGAAAAAGACGTTGTGCAGGCCCGCCTTGGCCGCGCGCTCCATCGCAACGACCATTGCGTCAGGCACCTTCTCGACCGCAATCAGCAGCACGTCCGGCTCGGCGGCCGCAGTCTCGGCGGTGAAGCGGCCCTTGCCGCAGCCGAGCTCTACGCGGAGTTCCTTCGCTTCGGGCATCAGCTCACGCCAATGGCCCCTGCGCTCGTAGGGGTCCTTGATCTGGTAGGCTTCGCAGCGCTCCATGCGGGGGATCAGATTTTTCTTTTTGCGCATTCGCATATCTAAAATGCCTCGTTTTCGTGAAATCAAAATTTATCATAGCGGAAATTCATGGCGGAGACAAGTCAAAACGCAAATTTTTACACAAGTTCTGCTGCATTTTTGCGGAGATCGTTAAAATTGCAACATTTCTTGCAAGACGAGCGGGGAAATGTGAAAGTTTTTTGAAAAAAGTGATTTTTCTCTTGCAAATGCGCGCGGTACACCATATAATATGCTCAGCAAAAAACAGAAAAGACAGGAGGAGGCATTTATGTCTTTTGTGAAATATGAGCCCAAGGGCAATATCGCCTATCTGATCGTCGACCGCGAGAAAGCGCTCAACGCGCTCAACTCTCAGGTGCTCGCCGATCTCGACGCTGCGCTCGATGCTATCGACCTGAACGAGATCCGCTGCCTGATCGTGCGCGGCGCAGGGGAGAAGTCCTTTGTTGCCGGTGCGGACATCGCGCAGATGAAGGACCTGAGCAGGGAAGAGGGAGAAGCTTTCGGCAAGCAGGGCAACGACGTGATGCGCAGGCTGGAAACGCTGCCGATCCCGACCATCGCCGCGGTCGGCGGCTACGCGCTCGGCGGCGGCTGCGAGCTCGCCATGAGCTGCGATTTCCGCATCTGCTCCGATACCGCCGTCTTCGGTCAGCCCGAGACGGGCCTCGGCATCACGCCGGGCTTCGGCGGCACGCAGCGCCTTGCGCGCCTGGTCGGCCCCGGCATGGCCAAGCAGATGGTCTACACCGCCCGCAACATCAAAGCGGACGAGGCATTGCGCATCGGCCTGGTCAACGCGGTTTATCCGCTCGATGAGCTCTACGCCGCGGCGGAGAAGCTGGCGGGCCAGATCGCGGCCAACGCCCCCATCGCGGTGCGCGCGGCCAAGCGGGCCATCAACGAAGGTCTCGACCTTGCAATGGACGATGCCGTCGTCGTGGAGGAAAAGGCCTTCGGCTCCTGCTTCCAGACCGCCGACCAGCAGGAAGGCATGGGCGCGTTCCTTGAAAAGCGTAAGCACGCACCCTTTACCAATCAGTGATCCCATAAACTTCATATATTAAATTGTAGGAGGATACATACAATGAAAGTTGCAGTTTTCGGCGCCGGCACCATGGGCAGCGGCATCGCTCAGGTCTTCGCGGCCAAGGGCCACACCGCTCTGATGTACGCTTCCAGCGTCGCTTCCGCGCAGCGCCACAAGGATAAGCTCGCCGCTTCCCTGCAGAAGCGCGTCGAGAAGGGCAAGATGACCGAGGAAGCCAAGGACGCCATCCTGAATAACATTCTGGTCGAAGAGAAGTCCGCCGCCGCTGACGCCGACCTCGTCATCGAGTGCGTCAAGGAAGAGATGGGCACCAAGCGCGAGCTGCTCGGCGAACTGGACGAAATGTGCAAGGAGAGCACCGTCTTCGCCACCAACACCTCTTCTCTCTCTGTCACCGAGATGGGCCTCGGTCTCAAGCATCCCGTCATCGGCATGCACTTCTTCAACCCCGTGCCCAGCATGAAGCTCGTTGAGGTCATCCGCGGCGCCAACACCACGCAGGAGACCTTCGATTTCATCTATAACCTCTCCAAGGAGATCGGCAAGGAGCCTGTCGAGGTCGCCGAGGCTCCGGGCTTCGTCGTCAACAAGATCCTGATCCCGATGATCAACGAGGCCATCGGTCTGGTCGAGACCGGTGTCGCTTCCGTTGAGGATATCGACAAGGCCATGATGCTCGGCGCGAACCACCCCATGGGTCCCCTCGCCCTCGGCGATTTCATCGGCCTGGATGTGTGCCTTGCCATCATGAACGTTCTGTACAGCGAGACCGGCGATCCGAAGTATCGTCCCGCTCTGCTGCTCAAGAAGATGGTCCGCGGCGGCCAGCTCGGCAAGAAGTCCGGCAAGGGCTTCTATGACTACAGCAAGAAGTAAATCA
>CAKTLD010000044.1 GCA_934572445.1 uncultured Oscillospiraceae bacterium | reverse complement strand
AGCACGACGGTCGTGCCGCGCTCGCGGTGATAGGCACGGATATTCGCAAGCAGCTCCTCCCTGCCCTGCGGGTCAAGGCCCGCGCTCGGCTCGTCGAGCACGAGCACCTCAGGCTCCATGGCGATGACGCCCGCGATGGCCACGCGGCGCTTCTGCCCGCCGGAGAGGGCGAAGGGAGATTTTTCCAGCAGGTCCTCCGAAAGGCCCGCAAAGCGTGCCGCGTCGTGCACGCGGCGGTCGATCTCGTCTTTAGACAGTCCCATATTGGCAGGACCGAATGAGATGTCGCGGTAAACAGTCTCCTCAAAGAGCTGGTACTCCGGATACTGGAACACCAGCCCCACGCGGAAGCGCACGTCGCGGATCTTCTTGGGATCGGCCCAGATATCCGTTCCCCCGAGACAGATACGCCCCGCCGTCGGCTTCAAAAGACCGTTCAGATGCTGGATCAGCGTTGATTTTCCGCTGCCCGTATGGCCGATGATGCCGAGAAATTCGCCGCGATAGATCGAAAGCGACATATTTTCCACTGCACTGCGGCGGAAGGGTGTGCCCTCGCCGTAGGTATGCGTCAGATTTTCTACTCGAATGATCTCTTCCAAGGTCCTGCCCTCTTAGGTAAAATTTTTCATGATGGCACCGGCACATTCGTCCACAGTGATGGCATCCGTCGGCACGTCCAGCCCCGCCTCGCGCAGCGAAAAGAGCAGCGAAACCGTATCCGGAACGGAAAGCCCGATGGCCTCCAGTTCAGCTTTGCGCGCGAAGACCTCGCGCGGCGAACCGTCCATGACGACAAGGCCGTCGTTCATCACGATCACGCGGTCAGCGTGTTCGGCTTCGTTCATGTGGTGGGTGATGAGCACCACGGTGATGCCCTGCTCGCGGTTGAGCTTTTCGATGGCGGCAAGCACCTCGCGCCGGCCGACGGGGTCGAGCATGGCAGTTGCCTCGTCGAGCACGATGCACTCCGGCTTCATCGCCAGCACGCCCGCGATGGCGATGCGCTGCTTTTGTCCGCCGGAGAGCAGGTGCGGCGCGTGCTTAACGTACTGCTCCATGCCCACGGCCTCGAGCGCGTCGTCCACGCGCTTTCGGATCTCATCGCTCGGCACGCCCAGGTTTTCCGGTGCGAACGCAACATCCTCTTCGACGACGTTCGCCACGATCTGGTTATCCGGGTTCTGGAACACCATGCCCACGCGGCGTCGGATCTCGAGCAGGAGCGATTCATCCGTCGTATCCATGCCCTCGACATAGACCTTGCCGCCGCTTGGCAGCAGGACCGCATTGAAGGTCTTGGCAAGCGTCGATTTGCCGCTGCCGTTGTGGCCAAGGATCACGACGAAGCTGCCGCGCTCAATGGTCACGTCCACGCCGCGCAGTGCGCGGGTATTGACCTCCCCTTCCGTACCCGGATAGGTGAAAGTCAGATCCTGTGTTTTTATCATATCCATGTCGGTCTGCTTCCTCTTGCTTATTCGCTGAACCATCGGCCCGTCGCGCCGCAGGGCAGTGCCAGGCCCGTCTCCGTCACGGGAAGGCCCAGCTCATCCCACATCACCTTGCCGCCGTACTTTTCCGCAACCAGCAGGTGCAGCATGTAGCCGAGCACCGACGGCGCAAGTCCCGTCGTATACGAGTTGATGATGACAAAAAGCGGCTTGTCCGAAAGCACCTGCGAACAGAGCTTCACGAACGGGAAGAGATTGTCCTCCAGCTTCCAGACCTCTCCCCCGGGGCCGCGGCCGTAGCTCGGCGGGTCCATGATGATGGCATCGTAGGTCTTGCCGCGACGGATCTCCCGCTCGACGAACTTCGCGCAGTCGTCGATGATCCAGCGCACCGGCGCGTCGGCAAGGCCGCTGACCCGCGCGTTCTCACGCGCCCAGTTCACCATGCCCTTTGCCGCGTCCACATGGCAGACCTGCGCGCCGCTCGCGGCACAGGCGACCGTCGCCCCGCCGGTGTAAGCAAAGAGATTCAGCACCCGGACGGGACGCCCCGCATTTTCAATCTTTTCGCGTGCGAAGTCCCAATTCACGGCCTGCTCGGGAAACAGTCCCGTGTGCTTGAAGTTCATCGGCTTGACCTGAAATGTGAGGTCCTTATACTGCACCTGCCACGATTCCGGCAGCTTTTCCTTGTCCCAATGCCCGCCGCCGGAGGAGGAACGGTGATAGCGCCCCTGCGCGTTTTTCCAGCCGCGGTTCGTGTGCGGCGTTTCCCAGATGGCCTGCGGGTCGGGCCGCACCAGGATCTGCCGGCCCCAACGCTCGAGCTTTTCCCCGCCGCCGCAGTCCAGCAATTCATAGTCTTTCCATCCGTCCGCGATCCACATAGCGTTATCTCCTCCGCCGCATGGGCATAGTAATACATAATAATCAATGTATTATACTACGCGCGCGGCATGGTAGTCAATGAATAAATCGTGAATTCGCCTGTGCCGTGCTCCTGCCGCGCAGGGCTGAGCGGAATTTGCAAACATATTTTCGTAGACACCGCCCGCCGCCTGTGCTATACTGGTTAAAACTCCGTTAAGAAAGCTGGCGTTTCACCATGGAAAAGCTCCTGCTGCACTCCTGCTGCGCGCCCTGCTCGGTCTACTGCGTGGACACGCTGCGCAGCGAAGGGATCGAGCCGGTATCGTTGTGGTTCAACCCCAATATTCACCCCTGGACGGAGTACGACATGCGCCGCAGCACGCTGCTGCAATATGGGGAGCTGGAAAAGCTTGAGGTCCGCATTCTGGAGGACTATGGCCTGCGGGACTTCGTCCGCGCCGTCAGCGCGGATATCGACCACCGCTGCGCGCACTGCTACACCATCCGTCTCGGCACGGCGGCAAAATACGCCGCCGACCACGGCTTCGACGCCTTCACCTCATCGCTGCTGATCTCGCCGTATCAAAACCACGAGCTCCTGAAGGCCGTAGGCGAGACGATGAGCCGAAAATACGGCGTAGCGTTCTATTACCGCGATTTCCGCCCAGGCTTCCGCGAGGGGCAGACCAAGGCGCGTGAGCTGGGGCTCTACATGCAGAAATACTGCGGCTGCATTTTTTCAGAGGAAGACCGTTACCAGAAAAAGATCGACAAGGCGCTCCTCCGCTACACGGAGTTCTGACGCCGGAAAGGGGGATGCCTTATGCCATATCCCGTCATCATCCTGCTCGGTTATCTCATCGGCTGCTCGAACCTGGCGACATATCTGGCTGCGCTGCGCGGCGTGGATCTCAAAAGCGGCGGCAGCGGCAACCCCGGCGCCTCTAACGCGATGATCCTGATGGGCTGGAAGGCCGGTATTGCCGTTGGCCTGCACGATATCGGCAAGGCCGCAGCTGCCGTGCTGCTGTGCGAGCAGCTCTTTCCCACCGCTCCTCTTGCAGGCGCGGTGGCCGGCATCGCCTGCGTACTGGGACACATTTTTCCGTTCCACCTCAGGTTCCGCGGCGGCAAGGGCTTTGCGTCCTATCTCGGCATGGCGCTGGCGCTGAACTGGCGTGCCGCTCTCGTCCTCCTGCTGGCAGTCGTCGTCATCACACTCGTGACGGACTACATCGTCCTTGGCACGATGGCGACAGTGGTGGGCTTCCCGCTCTACAGTGCGCTCACGGGCAGTTATCTCGCGGCACTGCTGTTCTCCGCACTTTCGCTCATTATTATCTACAAGCACCGCACGAATCTCGTGCGCATCTGCCGCGGCACAGAGATCGGTCTGCGCAGCGCCAACCGCGGCGACCACCGCGCAGCCAAGTAGGCCTTATGCTCAGCAATGAAAAAGCTCCGCCGGTACCTCCGGCGGAGCTTTTCTCTATTCTTATTCCGTTACCTCCAGCACCACGGTGCCGCCGGTCAGATCAGCGCGGCGGACGAAGCCCGCAACGCTCATCTGACGGCCGAAGAGATCTGTCAGCGTGACGGTATGGCCGTCGCTCTCGATGGTGGTCACGTCGGTACAGAGCAGGTTCTCCTTCGTCTTTTCATTCTTATATACAGCAGACAGGCACATTTCTTACTCCTCCAAAAGCGTGAGCACCTCGCGCAGCTGCACATTTGCGACCTCAAAACTGCCGATGGCCTCAGTCAGTTTTTTCTTCGCCTGTCCATCCACGCTCTCCAGCAGTGCAGCCAGTTCCTCGCTATGGTGCTCATTGTGGTCGATCATGTAGGCAAGCAGAGCCTTTGTGCGCGCCGCACCCTCGGGCGCATGGTCGTGGTCATGCGGATGCTCGTGCGTGTGCGGATGAGTGTGCGTCACACCGTCGTGCATGTGCTCATGGCAATGCTCGTGCTCATGCTCATGTTCATGGATATGTTCCATCGTGTTTTCCTCCGTATCAGATAATGTCCAAGGCACGGAGCGCCTGCCGCGCTCCGGCCAGCACGCCGGTATCCTCCGGCAGGTCAAAGACCGTTTTCCCCAGAATGTCAAACTCGGTCTGCGACGGGTCCTCGCCGATCACGGTGAGGACGGGGATACCGCCCGTGTCGATCTCATCGCGCGCAACGCCGTCAGGCACACGGTTGATGACCGCGCCGCACTTCTCGTACATCACGAGCTCCTGCGCCACCTGCTGTACCGTGCGGATGACCTGCAGGCCCTTGCGACTCGCATCGGAGACGAGCAGCAGATGCGTGACCTTTTCCAGCACGCGGCGGTTGATCTGCTCGATGCCCGCCTCGCTGTCGATCACAACGTAGTCATAGTCGCCGATCAGCAGGCTGATTACCTGACGCAGGTAGGTGTTCACCGCACAGTAGCACCCCGCCGTCTCCGGCCGGCCGACGGCGAAGAAATCATAGCCCTCGCAGTGATCCATCGCCGCGAGCAGACGGCCGCGCACGCTTTGCAGGATGTCCCCCACGCCGCCGCCCTGTCGCTCCGTCACCTCACCGGCGACCTCGCGGCGAATATCGTCCAGCGTCTCGCCCACGGTGATGCCCAGCGCCGTGGACAGGCCCACGGCGGGGTCGGCATCAATGGCGAGGATGCGCTTGTCCGGATACGCTTCACGCAGCAGGCGGACCATCGCGGCGGAAACAGAGGTCTTGCCCACGCCGCCCTTGCCCGCCACAGCAAGGATCTTTGCAGAGCTCTCCATGCGCACATTCCCCCTTTGGTTTCTTTGGCTCAGTTTACCACAGCAAAGCGCGCATTGCAATGAAAAAACGCGAAAAGGGCTTCGGCCCTTTTCGCGTTTTTCTTTACCCGATCAGTGCGGCATGCGCAAGGTGCAGCGCGCGCTCGGCATCCTCCCGCGGGACGCAAAGGCTCAGATACCGCTCACCCGCCGCGATGGCACACACCCTGACGCCGCCCTGCTCCAGCGTCTCGATGACCGTGCGCTCCAGCGTGATGGACGGCAGCGCACCGCCCACCGCCGTGATCGCCGCGAGCGCATTGTCCGAACTCTTTTTCTGCGTCACGCCCACGACGGGGACCTCCTCCCCCTCCGCACAGACCACGCTGCCGGCACTCCCTCTCTCACACGAGCAGACCGTGACCTCTACCCCGCAGCGCTCGGCCAGCGCCACACTGCGGTCATGCAGGACCTGCGCGCCCTTGCGCGCCAGCAGCAGCATATCGTCGTACGAGATGCGTGCCCTGCGCACCGCGTCGGGGCAGATACGCGGATCGGTGGAAAAAATGCCGTCCACATCGGTATAGATCGTCATGCCGTCGGCGTGCAGCGCCGCGGCGAGCGCGACCGCGCTCGTATCCGAACCGCCGCGGCCCAGCGTTGTGATATCGCCCGCTTCGTCCACGCCCTGAAAGCCTGCGGCGACGACCACACGATGCGCCGCCAGCTCGCACCGCAGCCGGTCAAGGCCGACCTCCTCCACCGCCGCATTGGTGTGTACCCCGTCCGTGCGCAGCGGGAGCTGCCAGCCGCAGAGCGACACTGCGTCCACTCCCAGCTCATGCAGCGTCATCGCACCCAGCGCCGCGCTCATCTGCTCGCCCGCAGAAAGCAGCATGTCGAGCTCGCGCGGCGGCGGCGCATCCGTCACCTCCGCCGCCCTGGCAAGCAGCGTGTCTGTCGTATCTCCCTGCGCAGAGAGGACCACGACGATATCGTGCCCCGCCGCGCGCTGCTCCTTCACGATCTGCGCCATACGCAAAAGACGCTTTGCGTCACGCACGGAGCTGCCGCCAAATTTCAGCACAAAAAGGCTCATCAGAACCACTTCCAACAAAAAATGGATCGGCAAGCCGCTTTTGCAGCGGCCGCCAATCCATCGTATGTCGGATGTCTTGTCAGCGTTCAGGCAGCCAGGATCTCAAAACGCACCACGTCCTCCAGGCCCGCGGCCTGTGCTATCAGTTCCTCAAGGGGCTCCTGCATCTCCGACGTTTCCGCTGAGATCGTCACCGCAGCGCAGCCGTTGGTCGGGATGCTCTGGTTGATCGTGAGTATATTGGCGCCGGAATTGGCAAAAATAGAGAGGACATTTGACAGCACGCCGGGATTATTCTTGAGCATGGCGTAAAACGTGATGATGCGGCCCGTCTTCATATCGTTAAAGGGGCGTACCGCGTCGCGGTACTTATAAAATGCGCTGCGGCTGATGCCGACAGCGCGGGCGGCATCGCCCGCCGTACGCACCTCGCCGGACTGGAGCATGCGCTTGGCCTCTGCCACCTTGATGAAGATCTCAGGCAGGGCCTCTGCCGAGACGAGGTAAAATCTTGTTGCTGCTGTCATGGTTTTGTATCTCCTTCGCGGTCATTTGTCTTTAATTTGGCGATATTTTAGCACAAGTCACTTCACAATGCAACTGTTTTCTTGAAGGGAGGCACGAGAAATTTTCAGTGATGCGCGGCTGTGCCGCTTTCTGCTCGTTTCGCTCTCCGCCGCCGCGGCGGCAGGGGTCTTTTATCTGCTGATACGGTATCTGCTGCCATGGTGCCTGCCGTTCCTGCTGGCGCTGTTCATCGCCGCGCGCTTCGAACCGCTCGTACAGCGGATGCAGATCCGGCTGCACTTCCGGCGGGGCTTCTCCGCCCTGCTGCTGACGCTCCTGCTGCTTTTTCTGCTCGGCGGGCTCTTGTCTCTGCTCTGGACCACGCTGCTGGGACAGACAAGCGCCCTGCTCACTGCCGCACCCGCTTTTCTTGACGTGGCACCCGCGGCCATTGAGGAGCTGCTGGGACGTGTGGAGCGCAGCAGCCCCGCCTGTCCCGACTGGCTGCGCATCTATCTTCACGAGCAGCTCACCAAAACGCTCAGTGATGTGGACAGCCTGCTGCGTGCGCTGTCCGCGCGCGCGGTAGCCTGGCTCGCCTCGGCGGCCACGGCCCTGCCGGGCGGCGCACTGGCGGTGGCCACCTGCGTGCTGGCTATCTTTTTCACCTCTGCATCGTATCCGGTCCTCTGTACGGCGGTGAAACGGCGTCTGCCCGGCGGCACGGTGCAGAAGCTCCGCCTGCTGCGCAGCGGCGTAACGCACTCCCTCGCGCGCTGGCTGCGTGCGCAGCTCACGCTCTCCTCCATCACGTTTTTAGAGCTGCTGGGCGGCTTTCTCCTCATGCGCCAGCGCTACGCGCTGCTGCTGGCCCTGCTTATCACACTGCTCGATGCGCTGCCCGTCTTCGGCACGGGCACGGCGCTCGTGCCGTGGGCGGCGTTCACACTGCTGTTCGGTTTTCCGCCCAAGGCGATCGTTCTGCTCGCGCTCTACCTCTGCACGCTCATCACACGCAACGTGCTCGAACCCAAGCTCATCTCTGCGCAGGCGGGTCTGCCGCCGGTGGCATCACTGTTTGCGATGTACATCGGTTTTTGCAGCTTCGGTCTCGCCGGTATGGTGCTCTTTCCCTTCCTCCTGCTGCTCGCCGCGCAGATCGTCCGGCATACCGGCAGCGCAGCGGGCGAAGCATAAAAAGAGACGGCAGCTCCCTGCCGTCTCTTTTTATGCTTTTTCCTCTTGCTATCGCGATCTTCGCGGTCAGTTGCCGTCGCCGCTTCCGGCGGTCCCACCGCCGTTGCCCAGCAGCCAGTCGAGGAAGCTGCCATTATCGCCCGCACCGGTATCGCCTGTACCGCTGCCGTCGTCGGGAACCGTGCCGGGATCTTCGTCAGACGGGCCGTCCGGCCACCAGGGGAACTCCGGCGCGGTGTGCGTGGTACATTCGCCCAAGTGCATCACGTCGCTGTAGAGCTGCACGGTGCCGTCGTTGGTCTTCACCGCCTCGCCCTCGGGGATGGCGGAAATCAAGCCCTCCTCCAGCTGCGCCTGATAGGTCGCCAGCGACGAAGCGCTCAGCGGCTTGATGACCTGCTCGCGCGTGTAGCCCCAGCCCTCGCTCACGTTCGGCTGGCTCAGGTCGAGCACGTTGAGGCTCGTCACGTTCGGGCAGTACTCCGAGGCCAACAGGCCCGTGTCGGCACAGATGCTGACACTGATGTGCGCGTCGCAGGTCAGCGCAGGCGCACTGCCCTTGGCCACGCGGACCGTATGCGTCGGGCAGGAGCCGGACGGGAGCAGGCCCGTCTGCGTGCAGACGGTCACACTCTCCATATCGCTGCCGCTGACATCGAAGTCCTTGTTGGGCAGGCCCTCGTGGATCCTGCTCATAAAGGTCTTCCACATGGTGGCGGCAGGGTTGCCGCTGGCCACGATGCGCGTGGGCGTATTGTAGCCCACCCAGACCGCTGCCGTGTAGTACGGCGTGTAACCGACGAAGTAACGGTCGTTGTTGCTGTTGGTCGAGCCCGTCTTACCGGCGATGGTCATACCGGAGAACTTCGCTCCCGTACCGGTACCGCTGTTCACGACCTCCTTGAGCAGCTCATTCATCGCGTATGCCGTGCTCTCCTTCATCGCAACGCGCGATTCGGTCTTGTTCTCCAGGATCGTATTGCCGTTGTGGTCCTTGACTTCGATGTAGGTACGCGGCGTGGTATAGATACCGCTGTTGGCAAAGCTTGCGTACGCCGCCGCCATCTCGCGTGTGGTCACGCCCTTGGAAAGGCCGCCCAGTGCCAGCGCGCCCGCCGCCGTGATATCGTCGTTGGTCAGCGTGGTGAAGCCCAGCTTCTCGGTCATGAATGTGTAGGAGGCCGAAAGCGTCAGCTCCTGGATGGTGCGCACCGCCGTGGGGTTGGATGAGTTGCGGATGGCATCCTGCAGCGTCATGATACTGCGGTAGCCGGAATAGGCGTTCACGGGCCACACGCTGTCGTTCATCATCTGCACGGGATAATCGTCGATCACGCTCGCGGGCGTGATGACGCCGGCGTCCAGCGCAGGAGCGTAAACGCTCAACGGCTTGATCGCCGAACCACACTGACGCACGACGGTCGAATAGTCGAGAAGAAAACGGCCCTCGCGCTCGCCCACGCGGCCCGCGACCGCCACGATATTGCCGGTGGAATTGTCGATAATCGTCGCGCCGGACTGAAGCAGCTCGCCCTTGGACGAGGTGTAGTTCAAGTTATTGCGGTCGGCATAAACGCTCTCGACGATCGACTGGATCTCGGGATCGACTGTGCAGTAGATCGAGTAGCCGCCGGTGTAGAGCATGGTCTTGGCGACTTCCGTCTCGTAGCCCTTTTCCGCAACCATGTCGGCGACAATGTCGTTGAACATACGCTCGACAAAATAAGAGTCGTAGGCGCTGTTGGAAATGGCCTCGGCTTCGCCCGCGTCCTTCGGGACATAATCCTCATCCCATGTGAATACGAGCTTTTCATTCTCCGCCTGCTCATACTCCGCATCGTCGAGGTAGCCCAGCTCGTGCATCTTGTAGAGCACTGTGAGCTGGCGTTCCTTGTTCTGCTCGCGATACCAGTCGCCCTTGGAAGGATCGTATTTATACGGATTCTGCGTGATGCCGACGATGGCCGCCGCCTCGGCGACCGTCAGTTCGCCCACGGTCTTGCCGAAGTAGCTTTCCGCCGCCGCCTCGATACCGTAGCTGCCCTTGCCGAAGTAAACAAGGTTCAGATATGTCTCAAGGATCTCATCCCGCGAGTAATTCTTGGAAAGGCGCAGCGCGCGGAAGATCTCCGTCACCTTGCGCTTGATCGTAACGTCCTTATCGCCCGTCGCGTTCTTGATCACCTGCTGCGTGATCGTCGAGCCGCCGCGGGTGGAGCTGCCGGTCAGCTTGTCAAAAATGGCGCGCGCCGTGCTCTTCCAGTCAACGCCCCCGTGTTCGAAAAAGCGCTCGTCCTCGATCGACACCAGCGCTTTCCACACATGGTCAGGAATATCCTCAAAGTCCACAAGCGTGCGGTTTTCCGTTCCGTGGAGCTTCGTCAACTCCAGCCACTCGCCCGTGGCCTTGTCCTGATAGTAGACCGTCGAGCTCTGCTTGAGCGTATAGGCCGAGATATCCACGTCCAGTTCTGGCTCAAGCACTGTGTTGACATAGACCATAAAGATGCCCATGAACATAAGCCCCGTCACAAGGCCAATGGCAAACAGTGTACCGATGACCTTCCACACCGTACCGGACTTTTTCTTTTTCCGGTGGGAACGGTTCTGTTCGTGGGGCGTATGGCTGGCTGCGCGGTTTTCTTCCATAATGCGCCTCCTCCTTTGTGAAGTAAAATGCGCCAAAGCGCATAGCTTTCCATGTTGATACAGAATATAGTATAGCATGGCTGTCAAGGGGTGTGTATCTTGTCTTGCATTTTTGCGCGGCATGCGGTATACTAAGCAGCAGAAACGATCAGGAGGTGTCCCCCATGAGTGAGGATTTCGGCCCCAATTTCATCACGCTGACCGATGACGAGGGCAACGACATCGAGCTGGAATACGTCGATGCGCTCGAACACAACGGCACGACCTATATGGCCTTCTTCCCTGTGATCGAGGAAGGCAGCGAAGACAGCGAGGATGAAGAGGAATACGGTCTCATCATCCTCAAGAGCCAGATGGAAAACGGCGAAGAGATGCTCGTCACCATCGACGACGAGGATGAGCTGAACACCGTTTACGAGCAGTTCATGGAACAGATCCTCGCCGACGAGGAATAAGCTTCCCTGTTGCGACGGATTTTTCCGCCCGGACGCGGTAAACTGAAGATGCCCTGCGGGGTGCGTGATAAGTTCTTTATAAACCCACATTTCGTCATAAGGGACGCCGGTACGTTCCGGTGGTTTGCAGGCCTCCCGACTGCCTTCTGCGGTTGGAAGTTGGAAGCAGTAAAACCGGACAGAGGCGACCCACCTGTTCCAGAAGGTGCAGGTTTGGCGGGGCTTACACGGCCATCGCGGGGCACTTTTCTGCGCTCGACGGATTGCACAAAATCCTTTTATCATTTTCTACACCTGCTTAGACGGAAAAAACGTGCATTTTGTTCGCGTTTCCTGTAAAATAATTTTGCAAATATTGTATCGGTAGCTGCAACGAAGTGCTTCGCGCACGGGCTGAACTATCACTCCTGCAAGCAGGAGTGCTTCCGGCCTGTACGGGGAAGCGCTTTTTCTTTTCCCAGCATCGCCGTGGCAAGCGGCGGGAAAGGAAGCGCTGCCGGGAAGAACAAAAGGAGGACCAGCAAATGAAGCTTATCACCAACGGCAGGCTCATCACGCGCGACGCGGAAGGCCGCGGCTATTACGAGCACGGCGCCGTCGCCTTCGAGGGCACGAAGATCGCCGAGGTGGGCGAAGAGGCCGCGCTGCGCGCAAAGTATCCTGACGCCGAGATCATCGACGCCAAGGGCGGCGTGATCATGCCCGCGTTCATCAATGCGCACACGCATATCTATTCCGCCCTTGCCCGCGGTCTGTCCATCAAGGGCAACAATCCCACGAACTTCTACGAGGTGCTTGACGGCACCTGGTGGGCCATTGACCGTCATCTGATGATGGACGGCACGAGAGCATCCGCCGCCGCGCTCTATATCGACTCCATCAAGCAGGGCGTGACGACGATCTTCGACCATCACGCCTCCTACGGCGAGATCCCCGGCACGCTCCACACGATTGCCGAGGAGAGCAAGCGCCTGGGGCTTCGCTCCTGCCTCTGCTATGAGGTCTCTGACCGCGACGGCGAGGAAAAGTGCCTGCAGGCCATTCAGGAGAATGCGGATTTCATCACTGAGTGCGAGAAGAATAAGGACCCGATGCTCGCGGCGATGTTCGGCGGCCACGCGCTGTTCACGATCTCGGATAAGACCTTCGACCGCATGGTCGCAGCCAACAACGGCCGCACGGGCTACCACATCCATGTGTCCGAGGGCATGAACGATGTGTACGATTCCCTCCAGAACTATGGCCGCCGCCCCGTCCAGCGCCTGCAGGACCACGGTATCCTCGGCCCCAGGACCATTCTCGGCCACTGCATCCACGTCAACACCGCCGAGATGGAGATCATCAAGGAGACCGGCACGATGGTCGTGAACAATCCGGAATCCAACATGGGCAACGCCATCGGCATCTGCCCTGTGATCCAACTCTATAAGCGCGGCATCCTTCTCGGCATGGGCACCGACGCCTACACGAACGACATGCTTGAGTCCCTCAAGGTCGCCCTCTGCTCTCAGCGCAGCCAGAACTGCCTGCCGAATGTCGGCTGGTGCGAGGTGACGGACATGCTCTTCAAAAACAACGCGAAAATCGGCGCAAAGTACTTCCCCGACCAGCTCGGCGTGCTCAAAGCCGGCGCGGCGGCGGACATCATCGTCATGGACTATAAGCCGTTCACTCCGTTCTCCGATGCAAACATCGACGGCCACATGATCTTCGGCATGACCGGCCGCCAGTGCCAGACGACCATTGCCGCCGGCAAGGTGCTGATGCTCGACCGCGAGCTCGTCGGTATCGACGAGGAGGCTGAAAACGCTCACATCCTCGAAGCGGCCAAGAAGCTCTGGACCTCCCTCAACGGCGAGGAATATTGATCGAACACAGAAAGGAGAACTTCCATGTCTGAAAAAATGTATCCCATCCCGTTCGACTCTCTGATGAACTGGGTCACGACCGAATACGCCCAGTGCGGCGACGTGTTCGGCGTTCATAAGCACTATCATGCAGGCGGCAAGAGCCTGCCGATCTTCGGCGAGCGCATCGAAACGCCGTTCGGCCCCGCCGCCGGCCCCAACAGCCAGCTCGCGCAGAACATTATCGCGGCCTATGCCGCGGGCGCACGCTTTTTCGAGGTCAAGACCGTTCAGAAGATGGACGGTGCGGAGCTCGCCGCCTGCGTTCCCCGTCCCTGCATCCTCGCCGCCGACGAGGGCTACAACCAGGAGTGGTCGACCGAGCTGACCGTGCCGCAGGCGCAGGACGAATATATCAAGGCTTGGTGCGCGCTCAAGATCATGAGCAAGGTCTACGGCTTCGGCGATCCCAACGGCTTTATTTTCAATATGTCCGTCGGCTATGACTTAGAGGGCATCAAGGGCCGTAAGATCAACACCTACATCAACAACATGATGGACGCGGGCAAGACCGCGCAGTTCAAGGAGTGCAAGAAGGTCCTGACCGAG
>CAKTLD010000043.1 GCA_934572445.1 uncultured Oscillospiraceae bacterium | reverse complement strand
CGCGGCTGCCGCGACGCCATCCTGACCATGATCCACTCCGAGCCCAACGGCACCGGCTACCAGAACCCCGGCTTCTATAAGTAAGCGTCCCCCTTCCGCCGCATTGACCGGCGGAACGCAGGGTCTTCGCACCTCCCCCGACCGGTACACCCTCCGGTCGGGGGATTTTTTGCGCGTTCTCCCGTTTCCGGCGCGCAAAATTTTCATATTGATATTGTTTCCGCGGCGGGTCCCGTGCTATAATGTAATGAATTCTTATCCTCTGGAGGACAGGAGGCGGATCTTTTATGAAAAACCGAAGGATCAGCAAGCTGGTGGAGCCAAGCTTCCGGCTCTACTTTCTCGTCGGCTTTCTCTTTGCCGCCGTCACGGTGCGCGTGAGCATCCCGCTGGCCGTCTGCGAAGCAGCGGCGATGGCCTTCCTCTGGTGGTACTTCCGCCACACGGCACAGAAGCGCCGCGAGGGCATCCGCCAGTATATCGACGATGTGACCGACGATATGACCACGGCCGACAAGGCCTCGATGCTCTCCGCCCCGTTTGCGATGATGGTCTTCCGCCCCGACACGCAGGAGATCTTATGGAGCAACGACAGCTTTCTGCAGCTCACCGGCGTGCATGAGGATATCTTCGATAACCGCATCGACGATGTGCTGCCCGACTTTCCCACCCACTGGCTGCTTGAGGGCAAGAGCGAGTGTCCCGACACGGTCGTGATGAACGGTCATCATTTCCGCGTGTTCGGCAATCTCAGCCATCCCACGGCCCGCCGCGGCGCGCAGAGCCTGCTGGCCACCACCTACTGGACCGACGTGACCGAGCAGGACGCGCTGCGCGAGGAAAACGAACGCCGCCGCCCCACTGTCGCCGTCATTTATATCGACAACTACGAGGAGCTGATGAAGGCCGGCAGCGAGGCCTCGCGCAGCGCCGTTCTCGCCGCCATCGACGAAAAGCTGAACGACTGGCTCAAGGACTCCCACAGCCTGCTGCGCAAGTTTGACCGCAACCGCTATGTCCTCGTCACGAACGAGCAGGAGTACCAGAAGCTGCTCGACGGCAAGTTCTCCGTGCTCGACGCGGTGCGCGGCGTCGTCACCGAGGACGGCGTGGCCGCCACGCTCTCCATCGGCGTGGGCAAGGACGTAGACGATTATGAAACGCTTTACCAGAACGCCATGCTCTCGATCGAAATGGCGCTCTCGCGCGGCGGTGACCAGGTCGTCGTGCGCAACCGCCTCGATTTTGAGTTCTACGGCGGCAAGGCCAAGTCCACCGAAAAGCGCACCAAGGTCAAGTCCCGCGTCATGGCCAATGCCCTCGGCGAGCTGATCTCCGATGCGGGGCAGATCTTTGTCATGGGCCACGAGCACGCGGATATGGACGTGGTCGGCGCGGCGGCGGGCATCTGCTGCATCGCGCGCAAGCGCGGCAAAAAGGCCCAGATCGTCATCAACATGGAGGATAACGTGGCAAAGCCGCTGCTCACCAAGCTCGCGGCGCTGCCGGAATATAAGGATGCCTTCATCTCCGGAAGCGATGCCTTCATCTCCGCCCGTCAGGGCGCGCTGCTCGTGGTGGTGGATACCAACCGCCCCGACTTTGTCGAATCCGAGCAGCTGCTTGACGCATGCAACCGCGTGGCTGTCATCGACCACCACCGCAGAGCCGCAAGCTACATCGAATCCGCCGCGCTCAATTTCCACGAGCCTTACGCCTCCAGCGCCTCCGAGCTCGTCACGGAGCTGCTGCAGTACCTTGCCGAGCCAAGCGACCTGCTGCGCGCGGAATCCGAGGCGCTGCTCGCGGGTATCGTGCTCGACACGAAGAACTTCACCATGCGCACCGGCGGCCGCACATTTGAGGCCGCGGCTTTCCTGCGCCGCGCGGGCGCGGACACGGCCGACGTCCAGCGCCTCTTCCAGAGCGACCTCGTCGGCATGGTCGAGCGCTATGACATCATCCGTCATGCCGAGCTCGTCCACGGCGACATCGCCGTGGCTGCCGTCGAAAAGGAGATCGACCGCGTGACCGCCGCCAAGGCCGCCGACGAGCTCCTGACGCTCTCGGGCATCCACGCCTCGTTCGTGCTGTTCAAGCACGGCACGGGCGTCAACCTCTCGGCACGCTCGCTCGGCGAGATCAACGTGCAGTTCATTATGGAAAAGCTGGGCGGCGGCGGCAACTCCACCACTGCCGGCGGTCAGGTCCCCGACGGCACGGTCGATGCCGTGCGCGAACAGCTGCTTGCCGCCATCGACGAATATATGGAAGAATAAATTACCCTACAAGGAGGATATACAGATATGAAAGTCATTTTATTGCAGGACGTCCGCGGCCAGGGCAAAAAGGGCCAGATGATCGACGCCGCCGAGGGCTACGCGCGCAACTTCCTGCTGCCGCGCAAGCTCGCCATCCCCGCCACAGCGGATGCGATCAACACCATGAACCTAAAGGAAAAGGCCCGCCGCGCCGAGGAGGCCGCCAACCGTCAGGCCGCCGTCGAGCTCGGCGCCGCACTCAAGAACGTCACCGTTAAGCTCACCGCCAAGGGCGGCAAGGAGGGCAAGCTCTTCGGTGCCATCACCAGCAAGGAGATCGCCGAGGCCCTCGCCCAGCAGCACAAGCTGGACGTTCCCAAGCAGAAGATCGTGCTCGACGAGCCCATCAAGGCCTTCGGCACCTACGAGGTCAAGGCCAAGCTCGGCTACGAGGTCGGCGCAAAGTTCTCCGTCAGCGTCACGGAGGAATAACTCAGCATTGCGAAAGGAGGGCGACGGATGGAGGATATCTTCTACCGCCAGATGCCCCATTCCCTTGAGGCGGAGCAGTCCGTGCTCGGCTCCATGCTCATCGACGCGAACTGCGTCAAGGATGTGATGGAGCTCCTCCGCCCCGATGATTTCTACCTGCGCCAGAACCGCGAGATCTTCGAAACGATCTACTCGATGTTCGTCTATTCCAAGCCCATCGACGGCGTGACCGTCGCGGGCGAGATGGAAAAGAACGGCACCTACGACGAGGCCACCACGCGCCCCTATCTCGCCCAGCTCATGGACGTGACGCCCACAAGCGCCAACGTCATGGAGTATGCCGCCATCGTGCGCGACAAGTCGCTGCTGCGCGCGCTCTACACCGCCGCCGGCGAGATCTCCGCCCTTGTGCAGGACGGTGCAGGCGGCGCATCCAGTGTGCTCGAGGCCGCCGAGCAGAAGATCTACGCCGTGCGCCGCGGGCGCAGCGCGCAGAACATGACGCCTATCGGCGTCGTTCTGCAGGGTGTGCTCGACCATCTGAGCGAGCTGAGCGCCACAGGTGGGAAGACCATCCCCGGCCTTTCCACGGGGCTGAGCGTGCTTGATGATAAGACCAACGGTCTCAACAAGTCCGACCTTGTACTGCTGGCCGCGCGCCCCGGCATGGGCAAAACGAGTATGGCGCTCAACATGGCGCTCAACGTCGCGCGCGCGAGCGGCAAGTCCGTCGCCATCTTTTCGCTCGAAATGTCGCGCGAACAGCTGGTCACGCGTATTCTCTCCAGCCAGGCCACGGTCGAAAACCAGCGTCTCGTCACCGGCAACCTGCGCGAGCAGGACTGGGTCAACATCGCCAACGCCGCCACCGTTCTCTCGGGTCTCAATATCCTCATCGACGACAACCCCCTGCTCACGGTCGCTGACATGAACGCCAAGTGCCGCCGCATCGATGATCTCGGCCTTGTCGTGATCGACTATCTCCAGCTGATGACCTCCGCCGGCGGCGGCAGGGGCTACAGCGGCGAAAACCGCCAGCAGGCGGTGAGCGACATGTCGCGTATGCTCAAGATCATGGCAAAGGAATTGCAGGTCCCTGTGCTGTGCCTCTCTCAGCTCTCGCGCGCCAATGAAAAGCGCGACGACAAGCGTCCCATGCTCTCTGACCTGCGCGAATCCGGCTCGATCGAGCAGGACGCGGACATCGTGCTCTTTATCTACCGCGACGACTACTATCACGAGGATTCCGAAAAGCACAACATCGCCGAGTGCATCATTGCCAAGAACCGCCACGGCGAGACGGGCAAGGTCGAGCTCGCCTGGTCCCCGCAGTACACCACCTTCTCCTCCATCGACCGTTACCATGAGGAGGAGTGAGCTCACGGGCGCGCAGGCTCTCTGCGCGCAGTATCTCGACCCCGCGCGCCCCGTGCTTGCCGCCGTTTCCGGCGGTGCGGACTCGATGTGCCTGCTGCATTTTCTGTGCGCGCAGGGCTATACCGTTTTCTGCGCGCACTTTAACCACCGTCTCCGCGGTGCGGATTCCGAGCGCGACGAGCAATTCGTCCGCGTCTGGTGCCGGGAGCGCGCCATCCCCTTTTACGCAGGCTCGGGCGACGTTCGCGCCCACGCGCGCGCGAACGGCCAGAGCATTGAGGAGGCCGCGCGCATCCTGCGCTATGCTTTCCTGCGCGAAACGGCGGAGCGGCTCGGCGCCCAGCTCGCGCTGGCGCACCATCTGGACGACAACGCCGAAACAGTGCTGCTGAATCTGATCCGCGGCACGGATCTGCGCGGCCTGTGCGGTATGAAGCCCTTGCAGGACGGTCTCGTGCGCCCGCTGCTTACGCAGACGCGCGCGGAGCTGCTGGCCTACGCCGCGGAAAACGCCATCCCCTATGTGAGCGACGCCACGAACGACGACCCCGATGCCGCCGCGCGCAACTACCTGCGGCTGGAAATTCTGCCGCGCCTGAAAACGCTCAATTCCCGCGCGAGCGAGCATATCGCCGCCGCTGCGCGCTCCCTCGTCCCGCTCGATGGAGCGATCGCCCGCGAGACGGACGCACTGATGCAGCGCGCGCAGCGCTCCGAAAGCTGCATCACGCTCCCGCTGGATGCCTTCCGCGCCGCGGGCGAAGGGGTGCAGCCGCGCATCCTGCTCGCCATGGCCGACGCACTCGGCGCAGGGCGAAAGGACATCAGCCGCGCACAGCTTGAGGCCGCCTGCGCGCTCGCGCAGCGTGCAGGCTCTGCGGAGCGTCAGTTTGCGCTGGCGCACGGTCTGCGCCTTCTGTGCGCGTCCGATACGCTCACGATGGTCCTTGTCCCCGCCGCGCCGCGGGAGGCCGCGCTCGTTCCCGCCGTCCCCCTGCCCTGGGGGAATTACACCCTTACGCTGCTGCCCTCACCCGAGGGTGAAGGTCTTGTCCTCCGCGCGCCGCGCGAAGGCGAAACGCTGACCGCCGCCGCCTGTGAGGCGGGCGCGCACCTGCGCCTTGCGGGCGCGAACGGCGCGCGCAGCATCAAGCGTCTGTGCATCGACCACCACATCCCCCCGCTCGCGCGCGATGCGCTGCCCGCGCTGTATCTGGGCGGACGTCTTGCCGCCGTCTGGCCGCTGGGCGCGGATGCATCCTTCCTCCCGCATGCAGGCGAAGAGACCTGCTTTGTGCGTGTCGAAAAAATACCTGAGCACTCCGCGGCAGAGCACCGTGCTCCGCCGCGCGGATAGCAAATATTACTATTATAAAGAAATTGGAGAAAGAAACGCTATGGCTAAGAGCAACATGGATCAGGACATCCTGAAGGTACTGTATTCCGAGGAACAGATCAAATCCCGCGTGCAGGAGATGGGCGATACGCTGTATGAGCAGTTCAAGGACAAGGACCCGCTGTTCCTCGGCGTACTGAAGGGCAGCTTCATCTTCATGGCGGACATCGTGCGTGCCTGCCAGATCAAGAGCGACGTGGAATTTATCGCCGTCTCCTCGTACCAGAATGCGACCTCGTCCTCCGGTGTCGTGCAGATCACCCACGACCTCCAGCAGGATATCACGGGCCGTGACCTCGTCGTCATCGAGGATATCCTTGACTCCGGCAACACGCTCTACTTCCTCAAGAACTACTTCATCACCAAGGGCGCAAAGAGCGTCACCATCGTCACGCTGCTCGACAAGCCCGCCCGCCGCGTCAAGCCCATCACCGCCGATCTCGCAGGCTTTGAGGTCCCCGATGAATTCGTCGTCGGCTACGGTCTCGACTATGCGCAGAAGTACCGCAATATGCCCTACATCGGCGTGCTCAAGCCCGAGGTCTACAGCAAATAAAACGCAAGCAAGGAGGACACTCTCTTGACACAGCAAACCAGGCGTCCCAGTCTCATCCCCTACCTGCTGCTCCTGCTTCTGCTTGTCGGCGTATACGGCTTTATGAACCGTCCCGCCGAGGCCGAGCCCTCGTACGCCGAGGTGCGCGAGCTTTTCGAACAGGAAAAGGTGCAGTCCTTCACCGTAACGGACACCACGCTCCGCATAAAGCTCCGCGAGCCCATCGACGGCAAAACGGAGCTCAAGAAGGACCTTTTCAGCTTCTCGCTCTTTTATGACGATCTGGGCGGGCTGATCGAGCAGCAGAAGGCCGACGGCATCATCGAGGATTACGATATTTCCGCCGACCATTCCATCAACTATGTCGCCATGCTCGCGCCCTATGTGCTGGCGATCCTCGGCATTTTCGCCATCTGGTACTTCCTCTCCGTCCGCTCGGCGAATGGGGGCGGCGGCGACCGCATGGCGAAGTTCGGCACGGCATCCTTCAAGACCGGCGGGGACAACAAGCGTCCCACGACCTTTACCGATGTTGCCGGCGCGGATGAGGAAAAGGAAGAACTGCAGGAGATCGTCGATTTCCTCAAGGAACCGTCGAAGTTCATCGACCTCGGCGCGCGCATCCCCAAGGGTGTGCTGCTTGTCGGCCCTCCGGGCACAGGCAAAACGCTGCTGGCGCGTGCGGTCGCGGGCGAGGCGGGCGTGCAGTTTCTCTCCATCTCCGGCTCCGACTTTGTTGAGATGTACGTCGGCGTCGGCGCAAGCCGCGTGCGCGACCTCTTTGAACAGGCAAAGAAGGTCGCTCCCGCCATCATCTTCATTGATGAGATCGACGCCGTGGGCCGCCAGCGCGGCACCGGCCTCGGCGGCGGACACGACGAGCGCGAGCAGACGCTCAACCAGCTGCTCGTCGAGATGGACGGCTTCGGCACGAACGAGGGCGTCGTTGTCATGGCCGCGACCAACCGCGCCGACATCCTCGATCCCGCGCTGCTGCGCCCCGGCCGCTTTGACCGTCAGGTCTATGTGGGCCTGCCTGACATCCGCGGCCGCGAGGACATTCTGAAGATCCACGCCAAGAATAAACCCCTTGCCGAGGATGTGGACCTCACCACCGTCGCCAAGGGCACCCCGGGCTTCACGGGCGCGGACCTTGAAAATCTCTGCAACGAGGCGGCGCTGCTCGCCGCCCGCCGCGGCAGCAAGCTCATCACAATGTCCGACTTCTCCGAGGCGGAGATCAAGGTCATCGCGGGCCCCGAAAAGAAAAGCCGCGTCGTCAGCGAGCATGAGCGAAAGCTTACCGCCTATCACGAGGCCGGGCACGCCATCGTCATGCACGCCCTGCCCACGCATGACCCCGTGCACCAGATCACCATTGTCCCGCGCGGCAGTGCCGGCGGCATGACGATCTCACTGCCCGCGGAGGACCGCTCGTATCAGTCCAGGCGCTTTATGGAAGAGCAGATCGTCTCGCTGCTCGGCGGGCGCGTGGCCGAAAAGCTGATGCTCGGCGATATCTCGACCGGCGCATCGAACGACATCCAGCGCGCTTCGCAGATCGCCCGCCGCATGGTCACCGTCTACGGCATGAGTGACCGTCTCGGCGCGATCTCCTTTGAATCCGGCCACGATGAGATTTTCATCGGCCGCTCGATGGCGCAGGCCAAGCCCTATTCCGAGCAGATCGCCGCGCAGATCGACGAGGAGGTCAAGTCCATCATCGACCGCGCCTACGACCGCTGCGAGGATATCCTCAGCCGCGACCGTGCGCATCTTATCACTGTCGCCGAGTTCCTGCTCGCGCACGAAACGATGAGCGCGGAAGAATTTGAGGCCATTTTTGCATCAGATAACGCAAAAACGACGGAATAAGTCATAAAACTGCCCTGTTTCCGTCATGTCCTCCTATTTCTCTCTTCCACGTTGTGCATATTAACCAAGGACAGCTGTCTTTTCTTCACAAACAAAAGAGGTGCGGATGCTCCGCACCTCTTTTGTTTGTCTCCACTTCGCGGACAAACGGTTTGTCTGCAAGGAACACGTTTACTTTTTCCCGCCGTGCGGACGGAAAAAGATTGGCATTTTTGTTGCTTGCGGCCAGTACCATGATAGAGTAATATATAGAACATCGCAATAAGTGCAATCATTTTAGGAGGATTTCACCATGAAAAAGTTTCTTGCAATGATGCTGGCGCTCGTCATGGCGCTTTCGCTCGCCGCCTGCGGCGGCAGCAGCGATGACGGCAGCGGCGACAGCGGTAACAGCGGCGACAAGGTCATCAAGATCGGCGTGTTCGAGCCCCAGTCCGGCGACAACGGCGCGGGCGGCAAGCAGGAGATCCTTGGCATGCAGTATGCCAACTCTCTGACCCCCACCATCGAGATCGGCGGCGAGACCTATAAGGTCGAGCTGGTCTATGCCGATAACGCCTCGTCCAACGACAAGGCCCCCACCGCCGCGCAGACGCTGATCTCCAGCGGCGTGTCCATCGTCCTCGGCTCCTACGGCTCCGGTGTCTCCATCGCCGCGGGCGATACCTTCTCCGCAGCGCGCGTTCCCGCCGTCGGCGTCACCTGCACCAACCCGCAGGTCACCTCCGGCTGCGACGTGTACTTCCGCATCTGCTTCCTCGATCCGTTCCAGGGCACGGTCCTTGCCAACTATGCCAAGGAGCTCGGCGCAAAGAAGGCCTACTGCCTCTCCAAGCAGGGCGATGACTACTCCGGCGGCCTTGTGAACTACTTTGTCCAGGCCTTCGGCGCGGAGAACTGCGTCCAGGAGACTTTCCCCGAGGGCACCTCTGACTATTCCACCTACATCACCAACGCCCAGAACCAGGGCTGCGACGTCTTCTTCTCCCCCGTCTCCACCGAAGCCGCCGCCCAGATCATCGCCAAGGCGAGCGACCAGTCCCTCGGCATGCCCATCCTTGCGGGCGACACTTGGGATTCCAACGTCATCCTTGACGCCGCCAAGGGCACCGATGTTCAGATCTGCGTGACCACCTTCTATCAGGAGGGTGCGGACCCCACCTTCGACTCCGGCATCAAGTCCTGGATCACGAGCGACTCCACCGCCCTTGCCAACAACGGCGGCAACGATGAGCTCGCGGCCGTCACCGTCATGGGCTACGACGCTTACTATTTCGCGCTTGAGGCCATCAAGGCCGCCGGCTCCGCCGATCCCGCCGCCGTGCTTGAGGCTCTGCCCTCCGTCACTATGACCGGCGTCACCGGCGAGATCGCGCTTGATGCCACGGGCGATGCCATCCGCGACAGCGCCGTCGTCAAGCAGTGCAACACCGAAACGGGCAGCTGGGACTTCGTCACTGTCGCCAGCGCCGGTTAAGCAGAAAAAGCAGCGCAATATCCGTGCTGGCGGGAGCGATGCTCCCGCCAGCCGCTGTATTTTTCTTTCAGGCCGCATCGAAAGGGTCCCAGGCCTCACGCGGGACCTTTTCGACGCGGTCGGAAAACCGTATGCGGGCGTTTTGCCCGCGTCAAACGTAAGGGAGGAAATCGTTATGACTTTATCCGGCACCGTGCTACCGTATCTCCTGTCGGGGATCTCGGTAGGCGGGCAGTACGCCCTCATTGCCATCGGCTATACGATGGTCTACGGCATCCTGCGCCTGATCAACTTCGCCCACGGTGATGTGTTCATGGTCGCGGGTCTTCTGATGGTCTATCTCGCCGCGGCGATACCGCTTTACGCAGCCATCCCGCTCATGATCCTGCTCACTGTCCTGCTCGGCTTCACGATCGAGCGCGTGGCCTATAAACCGCTGCGCACCGCGCCGCGTATGTCCGTCATGATCTCGGCCATCGGCGTGAGCTACCTTTTGCAGAACCTCGCGCTCTACATCACCGGCGGCCTGAACCAGAACTATCCCGAGATCCCATGGATCTCCGACAAGATCACCGTTTTCGGCGCCACCACCACGCGCGTCACGGTCATTACCCCGTTTCTGACGATCCTGCTCGTCTTCGCGCTCGTCATGCTTATCAACCACACGAAGATCGGCATGGCCATGCGCGCCGTCTCGCGCGACTTTGAGACCGCGCAGCTGATGGGCGTGCGCATCAACACGGTCATCTCTGTCACGTTCATCATCGGCACGTTCCTTGCCGCCGTCGGCTCGCTCCTGTTCTTCACGAATTATCGCGGCATCGTTCCCACCTCTGGCGGTATGCCGGGGCTCAAGGCCTTCGTCGCGGCGGTATTCGGCGGCATCGGCTCCGTTCCCGGCGCAGTCGTGGGCGCGTTCATCATCGGCATCTGCGAGAGCCTTGTCAAGGGACTCGATACGATTCTTCTCACCCAGGGGATCATTTCCGAGCAGCTCGACCTCTCCACGTTTTCCGACGCGGTGACATTTATCATCCTCATCGTCGTTCTCGTCTTCAAGCCCACGGGCCTGTTCGGCGAAAAGCAGACGGATAAGGTCTGAGAAAGGAGGAAGCATCATGCTGAACAAGGAACAACAAAAGCGCCAGAACATCATTTCCCTGATCGCCGTGCTCGCCTTCCTCGTGCTCGTGTTCGTGCTCGATCAGGTCATCAAGCCGACCGATCGCATGTCGATGCTACTCACGGTGCTGCAAAAGGGCTCTGTCTACGCCCTTGCCGCCGTGTCGATGAACCTGCTCAACGGCTTTACGGGTCTTTTCTCCCTTGGCCACGCAGGCTTTATGCTCATCGGCGCATATACCTATGCTATCTTCTCTATCCCGTCTGATGCGCGCGACACGGTGTACCAGTACTTCACGGCCGCAGTGCGCATCTCCTTCCCCGAGGTCCTCGGCAATGCGATCGGACCCGTAGGTACGGTGCTGGGCGTCACGGTCTCTGTGCTGCTGGCGGGCCTTGTCGCCGCGGTCTTCGCGTACCTGATCGGTCTTCCGGTCCTGCGTCTCAAGAGCGACTATCTCGCCATCGCCACCCTCGGCTTTGCCGAGATCATCCGCGCCATCTTCCAGTGGAAGAAGCTCGGCCCCCTCACGAACGGCTCGAACCTCTTAAAGAGCTTCGCCCGCATCAACACCTTCAAGCTGACTGTCGGCAAGACCACGCTGAGCTTTTCCACCTTCGTCCCCGTCCTGATCGCCACGGTCTGCATCGCGCTGATCGTGCTGCTCGTCAACTCCACCTACGGCCGCGCCTTCAAGGCCATCCGCGACGATGAGGTCGCCGCCGAGGCCATGGGCATCGACCTCGCCAAGCACAAGATGCTCTCCTTCTGCACCAGCTGCTTCTTTGCCGGCATCTCGGGCGCAATGATGGCAATGGTCCTCTCCATCGCGCAGGCCAATAACTTCAAGGCCGCCATGACCTATGAGATCCTGCTGATGGTCGTCCTCGGCGGCATCGGCTCCATCTCCGGCAGTGTCATCGGCGCGCTGCTGTTCATCTCAGCCTCCGAGTGGTGGCTGCGCGGGCTGGACATGGGCAAGTTTCTCGGCATCAACGCCCCTGGCGTGTTCCGCAACGGCTTCCGCCTGGTCGTCTTCTCGGTCATCATCATGATCGTCGTGCTCTTCTTCCGCAAGGGCATCATGGGCGACCGCGAGCTGCCCGAGGTTCTTCGCGGCATCCGCGCAAAGCTCGCGGGCCATAAGAAAAGCGCAAAGGAGGCGGCAAAATGAGTGAAGTGAAAAACGTTCTGCATGTAGAGGACGTTACGATGCAGTTCGGCGGCGTCGTCGCTGTTGACGACCTGAATCTCGACGTGAACGAGGGCGAGATCGTCGCCCTCATCGGACCCAACGGCGCGGGCAAGACCACCGCCTTCAACGTCATCACCGGCGTCTATCAGCCCACAAACGGCTCCGTTTCCTTCCTTGGCGAGACCATCGTGCGCAACCACCCGCAGGGCAAAATGAAAAAGCAGTACAAGGGCACGCTTGCCGACAAGTACCTGCACGAGACCGTCCTTGCCCCCACGCCGGATAAGATCACCAAGCTCGGTATGGCGCGCACGTTCCAGAACATTCGTCTCTGGAAAACGCAGACTGTGTTTGACAATGTCCTTATCGCCATGCACTGCCGCGCAACAAACGGCTTCCTCTCCGCCACGTTCCGCCTGAACCGGAAGGAGGAAGAGGCACAGCGCGCCGAGGTCATGGAACTTTTGAAGATCGTCGGTCTGGAGGCCGAGGCGAACGAGCTGGCCACCAGCCTGCCCTACGGCAAGCAGCGCCGTCTGGAGATCGCCCGCGCACTGGCCGCGCAGCCGCAGCTCCTGCTGCTCGACGAGCCCGCCGCCGGCATGAACCCGCAGGAGACCGACGAGCTCACCGCCTTTATCTCCCGCATCCGCTCCGAGCTCGGCAAGACGATCCTGCTCATCGAGCACCACATGGACCTTGTTATGGACTGTGCGGACCGCATTTATGTGCTGGACTTTGGCAAGCTGATCGCGCAGGGCACGCCCGCGGAGATCCAGGCCGACCAGCGCGTCATCGACGCTTATCTGGGGGTGGACGAAGATGCTTAAAATCGAAAACCTGCACGTCGCCTACGGCGGCATCAAAGCCCTGCGCGGCATCAGCATGGAGGTGCCCGACGGCAAGATCGTCACGCTGATCGGCGCAAACGGCGCGGGCAAATCCACCACGCTGCGCACCATCTCGGGTCTGGTCAAGGCAAGCTCCGGCTCCATTCTCTGGAACGGCGAGGAGCTGCTGGGCAAACCCATTGACAAGATCATCTCCGCCGGTATCGCCATGTCGCCGGAGGGCCGCCGCGTCTTTGCGGATCTGACGGTGCTGGAAAATCTGAAGATCGGCGCCTATCTGCGCAAGGATAAGGACGGGATCGAGCAGGATATCCAGTGGGTCTATGAGCTCTTCCCTCGCCTGCAGGAGCGCAGCTGGCAGCTCGCCGGCACGCTCTCAGGCGGCGAGCAGCAGATGCTGGCCGTCGGCCGTGCGCTGATGTCGCGTCCGAAGCTGATGATGCTCGACGAGCCGTCGCTCGGTCTCGCGCCGCTGGTGGTGCAGGATATCTTCGCCATCATCCGTGAGATCAACCGCCGCGGCGTTACGGTGCTGCTGATCGAGCAGAACGCCAATATGGCGCTCAAAATCGCGGACCTTGCCTACGTCATGGAAACGGGTGAGATCACCCTCTCCGGCACGGGTACAGAGTTGCTCGAAAACGAGCAGGTCAAGGAAGCCTACCTCGGCAAAAAGCGGAAATAAGCGCCCGCACGGCCACCGCTTCAGGCAAGCGCAAGTCAAACGGACCTGCGGCAGGGAAAGCCGCAGGTCCGTTTTTTTACATGCAGAAAGCCGCCCGGCACAAACGTGTCGGGCGGCTTTTCTTATCGTATCATTGCGTTTTTCCGCAAAAGCAGCTTACTGCATGTCCTTGATCGCGGCCTGAGCGGCGGCGAGGCGGGCGATGGGGACACGGAACGGGCTGCAGGAGACATAGTCCAGGCCGACCTTGTGGCAGAACTCGACGGACGTGGGATCGCCGCCGTGCTCGCCGCAGATGCCGAGGTGGATGTGCGGGTTGGTCTCGCGGCCCATCTTGGCGGCCATGGAGACGAGCTTGCCGACGCCGGTCTGGTCGAGACGGGCGAACGGATCGCTCTCGTAGATCTTCTTGTCGTAGTACGCGCCGAGGAACTTGCCGGCGTCGTCACGGCTGAA
>CAKTLD010000042.1 GCA_934572445.1 uncultured Oscillospiraceae bacterium | reverse complement strand
GACCGACTGCGGTACGGTGCGCAAAAGGCTGAAACCGACTGCGGTCTTGAATTCGTGGAAAGCCCCGCACTGCGGGGCTTTGTGGGCGGGCCGCGCGCAGAAGCGACCGCGGTCCTTTATCTCGTGCTAAAATCGAATGGCTTTTACTACCCGGAAAATTGGCTTAAAAAGTTCGAAATCTTACCTAAAATCACGTCCACAAATATCGTCAAAAAGTTATCCCTAGGCTCTCTCGTCAAACCAGCTTCTTTCCACACTTTCAACTTCTCTCACAAATGGCTCACATTCATCTTTACTATCAAAAGCGGGTACACACTCGGCATTCTCTGAAAAATCGCACACAACGCCTCACACGCCGAAACACGGGGCAATTCTTTCCGTTATCCGCTTCGACACGCTATTGCCCCGCCGTAGTGATTTTCGGCTTGCCAGAGCGGCGCTTAAATCTTTTTTGGAAAATGTCGTTTTTTCTTTACTTGACAAAAACATTTCCTTGTGATAACTTGAAAAAGTAAAATGAATCAAGTGACCGGATGAAGAGCTCGGAAGAGACCGCGCACAGCACGGCGCCGAAGGGGAACGCAAAAGCTCTCAGGCAAAAGGACCGGACTCGGACGGCACTCCGAAAAGCGCAGTCTCTCGTCTGCGCGCCGAAGGTGCAACCTGTGTGATGCGATATGCAAAATCAGGGAAACTCTCAGGTCATAAAACGGAGGCACAAAGTTCCAAGGGGGGGCTTTGTGCCTTTTTATTATCACTTATTTTAATAATTTTCAACAGCTTAATTCGAAAACGTAATGGAGGATGCACGCTATGGAAAGAAAGACCCCGCTGTACCAGACGCATGTGGACATGGGAGGAAAGATTGTCGAATTCGGCGGCTTCCTGATGCCCGTGCAGTACCCCACCGGTGTGCTTGCAGAGCACATGGCTGTCCGGCAGAAGGCCGGGCTGTTCGACGTTTCCCACATGGGCGAGCTGCGGCTCAAGGGCCCAGACGCCGCTGCCAACGTCCAGAAGATCATCACCGCCGACATTTCGTCCATGCAGGACGGTGAGATCAAGTACTCGATGTTCTGCAACGATCAAGGCGGTATCATCGACGACTTTATCGTCTACCGCTGCACGGCGGACGACTACTGGCTCGTCGTCAACGCGGGCAACCGCGAAAAGGACGCCGCCTGGGTCGAAAGCCATCTCTCCGGCGACGTGGACTACCGCGACGAGGGCAACGACTGGGGCCAGGTCGCGCTGCAGGGCCCCAAGTCCGGCGACATTCTCAAAAAGCTCTGCGACGAGCAGTACATCCCTGCCAAATATTACACTTTTATCGACAATGTCCCCCTAAACCTCGGCGGGCGCACGATCCACGCCCTCGTCTCCCAGACGGGCTACACCGGCGAATACGGCTTTGAGATCTACTGCAAGGCCGAGGACACCGTCGATCTGTGGAAGGCGCTTCTGAAGGTGGGCGAGCCCGAGGGGCTGATCCCCTGCGGTCTCGGCGCGCGCGACACGCTGCGGCTGGAAGCCTCGATGCCGCTCTACGGTCACGAGATGAACGACGAGATCACGCCAAAGATGGCGGGCCTGCCGTGCAAGCTCACGGGCAAGGACTTCATCGGCCGCGACGCGCTCGTGGCGCTTGGCGCGCCGAAGATGAAGCGCGTCGGCATGAAGGTCGTCGGCCGCGGCATCGTGCGCGAGCACTGCGACCTCTACACGATGGACGGAGAAAAGATCGGCTGGGCATCCTCCGGCACGTTCGCACCCTATATCGGCTGCGGCGTCGCGATGGGCTATATCCCCGCCCAGGATATCGAGATCGGCAAGCACCTCAACGCCGACGTGCGCGGCCGCATGGTCGAGCTAGAGATCGTGCCGATGCCGTTCTACAAGCTCGAACGCTGAAATAAGATTTTCAACCGCAATTCTGGAACCATTTGACAGTCGTAACAAACAACATTCATTGAGAACGATTTTGAGGAGGAAATTACCATGAACATCCCTGCTGAACTGAAGTATTCCAAGTCCCACGAGTGGGTCAAGATGGACGGCGATATCGCCGTGATCGGCATTTCCGATTTTGCCCAGGACGCGCTGGGCGACGTGGTGTTCATCAACCTGCCCGCCGAGGGCGACGCCGTCACCGCCGGCGAAAGTTTTGGCGATGTGGAGTCCGTCAAGGCCGTGAGCGATATCATTTCTCCCGTCACAGGCGAGATCTGCGAGGTCAACGAAGCGCTCGCCGACGCGCCCGAGACGCTCAACTCCGACCCCTACGGCGCGTGGATCATCAAGGTCAAGGATGTGACCGGCAGCGAAGAACTGCTCGACGCCGCCGCTTACGAGGCGCATTGCGCCGAGGAGGGCTGAGATGGGCTCCTACGTTCCCACCACCGCGGCGGAACGGGAGGAAATGCTCGCCGCCATCGGGGTCGAGAGCCTTGAGGGGCTTTACAAGGCCGTTCCGCAGGGAATGCTCCTGCCCGACGGCGGGCTGAACATCCCCGAGGGCATGAGCGAGCTGGAGGTGCGCGAGGCCGTCACCGCCATGGCTGAGAAGAACAAGGTCTTCAAGACCGTTCTGCGCGGCGCGGGCGCTTACCGCCACTTTATTCCCGCCGTCGTCAAGTCCATCACCTCGCGCGAGGAGCTTGTCACTTGCTACACCCCCTATCAGGCGGAGATCAGCCAGGGCGTTCTGCAGGGCACGTTTGAGTTCCAGACCATGATCTGCGAGCTGACCGGCATGGATGTTGCCAACGCCTCCCACTATGACGGCGCGACCGCCGCCGCTGAGACCATCCCCATGTGCAAGGACCGCAAGCGCACGAAGGCTTATGTCTCCGCCTGCGTCCATCCGCAGGTCATTGAGGTCATGAAGACCTACTGCTTCGCCTCGAACACCGAGCTTTTTGTCGTCCCCGAAAAGGACGGTAGAACCGATCTCGATGCGCTCAAGGAAGCGCTCGGCGAGGATGCCGCGTGCTTCTACCTCCAGCAGCCGAACTACTTCGGCCAGATCGAAGACGCCAAGGCGGTCGGCGAGCTCGTCCACGCCGCGGGCGCAAAGTTCGTCATGGGCGTGAACCCCATCGCCTGTGCCATCCTGCCCACACCGCGCGCGATGGGCGCGGACATCGCCGTCGGCGACGGTCAGCCCCTCGGCCTCGACACGGCGTTCGGCGGCCCGTACCTCGGCTTTATGGCCACGACCGCCGCGATGACGAGAAAGCTCCCTGGCCGCATCGTCGGCGAGACAAAGGATGCGGACGGCAAAACGGGCTATGTGCTCACGCTCTCCGCGCGCGAGCAGCACATCCGCCGCGAAAAGGCCAGCTCCAACATCTGCTCCAATCAGGCGCTGTGCGCGTTCTCCGCGGGCGTCTACATGGCCGCGATGGGCGAAAAGGGCGTGAAGCAGTGCGCGCGGCTCTGCACCTCTAAGGCGCACTATTTCGCCTCCGAGCTTGAAAAAATCGGCTGCACGCTCAAATATCAGGGTGAATTCTTCCACGAATTCGTCACCGAGGTCGAATGCCCCAACTGCCGCAGGAAGATCCTCGACGCGCTCGAAGCCGAGGGCATCCTCGGCGGCGCGGAGGTAGAGGGCGGCATCCTCTGGTGCGTGACCGAGCTCGTCTCCAAGGCGCAGCTCGACCGCGCCGTTGCCATCGTGAAGGAGGTGCTGTAATATGAAGCTCATTTTTGAACTTGGCGCCGAAGGCCGCGGCATGACGCTCATGCCGGAGTGCGATGTGCCCGAATATCAGCTTCCCGAGGAGCGCAGCGAGGCGCTGCACCTGCCCCATGTGAGCGAAAATGAGCTCACCCGCCACTACACCGCCCTCTGCAAGCGCATCCACGGCGTGAACGACGGCTTTTATCCCCTCGGCTCATGCACGATGAAGTATAACCCCAAGATCGACGAGGATATGGCGGCGCTGCCGGGCTTCACGCAGCTCCATCCGCTCCAGCCCATCGAGACCGCGCAGGGCGCGCTTGAGGCGCTGCACACGCTGGGAAGCGAGCTGGGCGAAATTTTCGGCATGGACGCCGTGACGTTCCAGCCCGCGGCGGGCGCGCACGGTGAATTCACCGGCGTTCTGCTCATCAAGGCGTACCATACCGACCGCGGCGATTTTAACCGCACGAAGATCATCGTGCCCGACTCCGCCCACGGCACGAACCCCGCGACCGCCGCGATGTGCGGCTATCAGGTGGTGAACATCCCGTCCGGCGCGGACGGCTGCGTCGACCTCGACGCGCTGCGCGCCGCCGTCGGTCCCGACACGGCGGGATTGATGCTTACAAACCCCAACACCGTCGGCATCTTTGACAAGAACATCCTCGAGATCACGAAGATCATTCACGATGCGGGCGGCCTGTGCTATTACGACGGCGCGAACCTCAACGCCGTCATGGGCGTCGTCCGTCCCGGCGACATGGGCTTTGACTGCATCCACTCGAACCTCCATAAGACGTTTGCCACGCCGCATGGCGGCGGCGGCCCCGGCGCAGGCGCGGTTGGCTGCAAGGAATTCCTCAAAAAGTACATGCCCGGCCCGCTGGTCGTCGAAAAGGACGGCAGGTACAGCTTTGCGTATCCCGAAAAGTCCATCGGCCGCGTGAAGCTGTTCTACGGCAACTTCGATGTGTGCGTCAAGGCGCTGACCTATGTGCTCACGCTCGGAAAGCACGGCATCCGCAAAGCTGCGATGAACGCCGTGCTGAACGCGAACTACATGCGTGTGAAGCTCAAGGATACCTTCACCATGGCGTATGACGAGATCTGCATGCACGAGTTCGTCATGTCGCTCGTTGATCTTCACAAGGAGACGGGCGTTTCCGCGCTCGATCTTGCCAAGGGCATGCTCGATTACGGCCTGCACCCGCCCACGATGTACTTCCCGCTCATCGTCCACGAGGCGCTGATGATCGAGCCCTGCGAGACAGAGAGCAAGGAAACGATGGACGAGGTCTGCGATATTTACTGCAAGCTCTTTGAACTCGCGCACTCCGATCCCGAAGCGCTGCACACCGCTCCCCACGATACGCCCGTCCGCCGTCTGGATGAAGTCGGCGCGGCGCGCAGCATGGTTTTACGTTATCAGTTTGCATGATCCGGAAATTACAGTATTTTATCGGTACCTGCACCGACCCGCACCGCAACTTGGCGTTTGAAGAGTATCTGACCGATACCGTCGGCGCGGACACCTGCATTCTCTACCTCTGGCAGAACAAGCACACGGTCGTCATCGGCCGCAACCAGAACGCGTGGCAGGAATGCCGCACGACCGAGCTGGAGCATGACGGCGGGACACTCGCCCGCCGTCTCTCCGGCGGCGGCGCGGTCTACCACGATCTTGGGAACCTCAACTTCACGTTCTCGCTCCGCACACAGGACTATGACCTGCGCCGCCAGCAGAGCGTGATCGTCGAGGCCTGCCGTAGTCTCGGCATTCCGGCGGAGATTTCGGGCCGGAACGACATTCTGACGAATGGCTGCAAATTCTCCGGCAATTCGTTTTACTCCCACGCGGGCCGTTCGTTCCACAACGGGACGCTGCTCGTGAACGTCGACATGGCGAACCTCGGCAAATACCTCACGCCGTCGAAGACGAAGCTTGAAAGCAAGGGCGTTGCGTCCGTGCGCTCGCGCGTCATCAACCTGACGGAACTCAAGCCCGATCTGACGATCGACGGCATGGTGCAAGCCATGGTCAAGGCGCTTGAGACCGTTTACGGCCTCAAGGCAGAAGAACTCCATGAAGAGGACTTTAACGCTGCCGAGATCGAGCGCCGCTACCAGCGTTTCCACAGCTACGACTGGGTGTACGGCAAGAGCGTGCCGTGCTCGTTCTCCTGCGCCAAGCGCTTTGCCTGGGGCGAGGTCACGGTCGAACTCTCTGTGGAAAGCGGCCTTGTGGCCGACGCCGCCGTCTGGTCGGATGCAATGGACGCGGAGTTTGCCGCGCCGCTTGCGCAGGCGCTCCGCGGCTGCCGCTTCGCCGTCGACGCGCTCTGCGAGCGCGTACAGTCGGTAAGGGAGTGCCGCGACTATACGGACGGCCTCTGCGCACTGCTGCGCGAGCAGGACATCTGAAAACCTTTAAAATCACACCTGCAATGCCGCCGGAAAACGGCGGCATTGCTCGGAAAAGGAACGAAATACTATGTCTGATTATCAACTCATCGTCATCGGCGCAGGTCCCGGCGGCTATGAAGCGGCGCTGCGCGCGGCGAAGCTGGGCCTCAAGACCGCCGTTGTGGAAAAGCGCGAGGCGGGCGGCACCTGCTTAAACCGCGGCTGCATCCCGACCAAGACGCTGCTCCACTCCTCTCAGGTCTATCACGACGCCAAGCACGGCGCGCACATCGGCGTGCACACCGAGGACATCACCGCCAACATTGAGGAGATTTTTGCCTACAAACGCGAGATCTCGCAGAAGCTGTCCTCCGGCATCGAATCCCTCTTCAAGACCGCAAAGGTCGACTTCCTGCGCGGCACGGCTCTCATCACCGCGCCCGGCACGATCCGCGTGACGGACGCCGAGGGCGGCACCAACGACTACACCTGCGACGATATCCTCATCGCCACGGGCTCCGTCCCGTCCCGCCCGCCGATCCCCGGCCTTGAGCTCGCGATGACCTCCGACGAGCTGCTCGAGGGCTGCGACCATCTGTACCGATCCATCGTCATCATCGGCGGCGGCATCATCGGCATTGAATTTGCGACGTTTTACGCGGACCTCGGCTGCGAGGTGACGGTCATCGAGGGCATGGACCGCCTGCTGCCCAACATGGACAAGGAGCTCGGCCAGAACCTCGCGCTGATCCTCAAAAAGCAGGGCGTGAAGGTCTTCACGAACGCGATGGTTCAAAGCGTCGAGAAGGCCGGCAAGGACATCGCCGTGAACTTCACCTGCAAGGAAAAGAGCGAGACCGTCTCCGGCGAGGCCGTGCTCTGCGCCATCGGCCGCCGCCCGTACTGCGACGGCCTGTTTGCGGACGGCATCTCCGTCGAGATGAACCGCCGCAGCATCGCTGTGAATGAGCGCTACGAGACGAGCATCCCCCACATCTACGCCATCGGCGATGTGTCGGCGAAAATTCAGCTCGCCCACGTCGCAACCGCACAGGGCATCGCCTGCGTCGACATGCTCTGCGGAAAAGAAAATCATACGTCCATGTCCGTCGTGCCGAGCTGCATCTACTGCCGTCCAGAGATCGCGGTCGTCGGCCTCACCGAGGCTGAAGCGAAGGAGGCGGACATTTCCGTCAAAGTCGGCAAGCACGTCATGTTCGACAACGCCAAGACGCTCATCGCCGACCCGGGTCGCTGCTTTATGAAGTTTGTCGCAAATGCCGAAACGCGCGAGCTCCTTGGCGCGCAGCTCATGTGTGAGCATTCGAGCGACATGATCGGCGGTATCTCGCAAGCGCTCGCCAACCACATGATGGTCGAGCAGTTCCTGCTGGCCATGCGCCCGCACCCCTCGTTCGAAGAGGCGATGACCGCCGCGCTTGAAGACCTTGCGCAGAAGCTTGGCTGAGCGGCGCGTCTGCGGAGGTTCGAGGCTCCCGTTTTCGAGTTCCGTAACTCCGGTCTCAAAAATGGGCGCATGACTGATATCGCAACAAAAAGAATCAAATTCCCAGATATTCAAGGCTGTATCTGGTTTTGTTCCTTATAAAATTGCCTCAATTATCCGTAATCATGGGAAATCGACAGCAAAAATACGGCTGAAACAGCTCAAAGCCGCTCCAGTCCTCGATCTTCCCTGTTTTCAGCATGTATCCAAATCGGCCGCGCATGACAGAAAAGTCCTGAAACCAGTTAGTTTCAGGACTTTTTTAACGTTTTGATAGTAATTAGAAAGCGCAAAATAATGCTTTCCAACACTTTTCTAACACATTCCGGCAAAAGGCTGTATTTGAGCGAAAAAGCAATCATAATAGAGAAAGTAACGCTCCCAAGATCAAGATGATCTCGGGAGCGGTTTTGCGTTCAGATGACGGCGGTATATGGCCATAAGACAGGTTCAGTAGAATGCTTCTCTTTCTACTCATCCTACGTTGTGGGGCATTTAATGGGAAGTGCCTGCCTACTTGGTCAGAATATTCGGCAGCTGGGCGCGCAGGGCGGCCACGCCCTCGGCAGAGCCGAGGTCGTAGCGCTCCGCCATGTTCAGAACTGCCTGCAACGAGGTCTTCGGATTGCACCAGAGATCCGGCGCATAACCCTTTCCGTCTACGTTCTCCATATTGTAGATGAAGTGAAACGCCTGGCCGAACTGGAAGAAGATGCCGGAGTTGGGAAGCTTCCACTGGTTTATATTCCCGACGATCTGCGCACCTCTCGTCGAACCGCCGATGATCAGGCAGTTATCGAGCGTTCTGCTGTAGGTCACGATGCTCTCGCCGCAGGAGCCGGACATGTTATCGGTCAGCAGCAGGAACGGTGTGCTGTTTTCCAGCAGCTTCCCCTGAAACAGCTCATAGTCCTTATCCCCCGTCCGGAAGGCGGCATATTCTTCTCCCAGATCCGCGTAGACCTGGGTCTTATCGAACATGGCGGTGCCCCAGTTGGAGATGATCGTTTTCTGCTCAGGCTCCTCTCCCGCGTAGTTTTTCAGCCATTCTCTGATAAAGTAGTCGGAACCGCCGGTGTTGGAGCGCGCGTCAATAATGATCAGCTTCGCATCCCTGAGGTCGGAGCCGGAACGGACAAATTCTTCCACTGTCGGCTGATAGGCCCACTCAAAGCATCGAATGGTGACCAGAGCGATGCCGTTTTCTTTCAGATAGTGATAGTCCGGGACCTGCGAAGAACTGTCCAGATAGGGTTCACTGAGCGTCCAGGAGATGGAGATGTTCTTCGTGCGGCCGCCGCTTGTCAGCACGACCGTATCGTTTTGATGCGCCGCCGTGCTGGGGCAGAACTGGCGCAGGGAGTAGCACACGCGGCCGCTGCTGTCAAGATACGGCTGCATTTCCGCATTTGCGTTGCCGCAGGAGCTGTAATACCACTTTTCACTTTCCCCCAGCAGATAGTACCCGTTCGTGTCCTTGCCGAAGCTGCGGTTACAGTAGTAGTAAAGATACTGAACGCCGTCTTCAAACGCGGGCTCGTTCTGCTCTGTGCCGAAGCGGAAGTGCGCGTCCCGTATAAAAAGCAGGTGTGGATACACCAGCGCGATCAGTTGATCCTTTGTGATCTTTTGATAGGGCGCAAGCTCTGCGCGGATGGCATCCTCCGCCTTTTGGAACGTCTTCTCGCCGAAATAGTAGTAAGCGCCGTAGGAGTAATGCAGCGCGCGGAAAAACAGGTCCACATCCTCAAGCGCTTCCGCGCGCGTGAGGACCGACTTGCCGGGATTATTCAGATTTTTCAGGCTGTCGATCTCTGCCTGCGTGATCTCGACCTCGCCGCGGTGGTGCTGCAGATATGCTTCAAAGCCGTCGAACGACTCTTCCCTTGCCATGTCGGCGCGGCGCTTCTCGTTCACGTCATCAAGCAGCCTTTCAAAAGCGTTTCGGTAGACCGCCGTGGAGCCCTTGCTCAAAACGATGGCGGTATTGCTGTCGGCGTCATAGTCGACGGTGAAGCCGAGCGCATCGCCGAGGTCGCGCAGCTTAAAGTAGTTGTTTCCCCCGATGTTGTAGATGGAAAGGCCGTCCGCAGCCTTTCCGTCGATCAAAACGGACTGCTTGCTGACGGCGGCTGTTTTGGACTGGTCCCGCCCGCGCGCAAGCTCGCCGCCGACGGGGGTATACTCTTCCCCGGAAACGATCGTGACCGCATTGCTCTGTGCATCGAACGAAACGGAAAAGCGGCTGTCCGTCTTGCTCAGAAGCTGCGCAAGATCGCGCAGCTTGAAATAGTTGCTGCCGTCGATGTTGTATTTGTCGCAGTCCGCATCGACGCCGTCGACCGACAGATTCTGCGGCGAGACCGCCACATTCGCAGCGGACGCACAGGGGACGGTGATGCAGATCAAGAGCAGCGTCAGAATGATGGGCAATAGCTTTTTCATGGGGGCTTCTCCTCTCTTTTATCGCAAAGGGCCGGGGGCGGCGCACCACTTCTGAAGAAGAATTTTCCGCCGGAGCGATCGTTCTTTCAGAGTATCACACTTCATATTACCAGCAGATACGAAATTTGTCAAGGGGCCTTTTGCGAAAAAACAAGGTTTACCGGCCCAATGCAGGTAATCCCGTGATCTGCTGAGGCGCAAGCGGTTTATCCGTTTGTGCCGCTTGGCTTTGCAATATAATTCTATTGCTGTGCAGGCAGTAGAAACCACCCTTTATTATAGGAACTCTTGCAGCACAATTCTTGCACAGAAGCGGTATCGTACATCCTGACCTTATATATTTAATATCAGGGTGTTTTTGAACGCTCAAAAAGATTCCGGCAGCGCAAGAACCGCTCCCGGGAGCGGTTTTTGCGCTCAGATGCGATATTCTGCGGCCGCAGTTCCCTCCAGCCGCTACATGCTGAGTGACATTCCCTGCCAGCGCATCCGCGCGCCGCGAATGTGGTCCTGCAGGATCTGATCCTCAAAGGCGACCAGCTCCTCCGGCGTGCGGTCGATCTCGCCGATGAGCCAGCTTTCAATGATGGCTGCAGAGCTCACGACCTGAAGATGTGTCATCAGCGCGACATCCTCTTCCGTAACGCCGGCTTCCAGCGCGCCACATTCGTTGGCAACGCGTTCCACCGTGCGGTGGATGATGGCGTGGATATCCGCCTCAAAAAAGCGCTTGAGGTGGTCGCGCCCTACGGAGTTGAGCGCGCAGAGACATACGGCCCGATTCTCCTCAATGTAGTGGAAAAGCTGCAAAAGGCCCTCCTGCCACAGGAGCGTGCCCTCGTGCTGCTGCAGCAAAGCGACGGCCTCCTCCTGGAACAGCCAGCGCAGCAGGGCGTAGACATCCTCGAAGTGATAATAGAAGTTCTGCCGGCGGATGCCGCAGCGCTCTGTCAGGTCATGAATGGTAATCTTGTCGATGGGCTTTTGCGCCATCAGCTCTTTGAGTGCCACCGCCAGCGCATGCTTGGTCTGGTCGGAGGCGGCATTGGGCTTTCGTTCCATAAAAATCCCCCTGTTTGCAGTCCGTGCAGCCAGTATAGCATAGCGATACCGTTTTTTCCAGTAGGTCAACACACTGTCTTTGTCATAATTGCGACACGGACAAGGGTGTTGACCTTTGTTTGTGAGGGGACAGAGCATTACACTTTCCGCAGGCTGACAAAGGAGGAAGCAGAATGACGCAGAGCTACGATATTGTCCTTGACGGACAGCTGGGTCAGCGCTTTGGAACGCTGCGCTGGACGGAGACCGGCGGCGAGGTGAGCGGCGTGTTTTCCCTGCTCGGCTTTGACAATCCCGTCAGCGGCAGACGCGAGGGGTTGAAGCTGGAGCTGACGCACCGGCTGCGCACAGCAGTCAGCACACTGATATGCCGCACCCATGCCGAGCTGTCCGGCGATGAGCTCTCCGGTATTGTCCTGTCAGGAGACAGCCGCATGGATCTGCACGGTAAAAAGCAAAAGGACGGATACAAAAATGAAATTTCAGAGCAAGATCGACTTTCAGGCGCATTACCTTCCCAGAGCCTATTATGATTTTTTAGAGGAAAAAGGGCTGTATTGTCCGGACGGTTTTCCCACGCCCGAGTGGAGCGAGGAAACACAGCAGGAGTCAATGGAGGAACTCGGCATCTCGTATGCGCTGCTGTCACTCTCGTCGCCGAGTCTTTATACCGGCAACAAATTCAAGAGCCGCGAGCTCGCGCGCCGGGTGAACATACAGGGTGCGGAGATCGTCTCCCGCGCGCCGGGAAATCTCGGCTTTCTTGCCGCGCTGCCGCTGCCGCATGTGGACAGCAGTATCTTTGAGGCCCGCTATTGCCTGGATGAGCTGCACGCCGACGGCGTGGGCCTGATGACGAACTACGGCGGCGTGTACTTGGGCGACCACCGGCTCGACGAGCTGATGGCGGAGCTCGACGGCCGCGGCGCGCTGGCCGTCATGCACCCGACGCAGCCCGCGGTCATGGTGCCGGATGTCAACGAGGAGATCCCCGTGCCCGCGTTTGAGTATTTTGTCGAAACGACGCGCACATTTTTGAACATGGTGCAGAACGACACGTTCACCCGCTACCCAAACATCAAGTGGGTCATCCCGCACGCGGGCGCGTTTCTGCCGATCCTGGCCGACCGCTTCGAGAGCTTTGCGCTGATGCTCCGCTTTGCCGACCCCGACCGGCGGGCGGACATCATGGAAGACATGGCGCACGTCTACTACGATCTTGCGGGCTTTTCCGAGCAGAAGCAGCTCGAAATGCTGCTGCGGAACGTGGACGAGAGTCATCTGCTCTACGGCTCTGACACGCCGTACACGGACATCACCGCCTGCGTCGGTCAGGCCGAGGCGCTGGAAAACACCCCAAAGATCACGGACAGACAAAAGCAGATGCTCTTTACGGACAACGCTCTTGCGCTGCTGCCGCAGCTGCGGGAAAAAATCAAACGGTGAGGTTTTGAAGATGGAAATGAAAAAGGAACAGTATGATATCGAGCTCAGATCTCCGATGGGATGAATCAAGGTCAAGGCCGGCCTTGTTACGGAAGCGGCGGAGCCGGGCCCGCCGGAGAGCGGCCGCTTTTGTGTGCAATGCCGCCCGAAGCAGCCGAAAGCGGTCGTCTGTTCCATTCCGAGACGGCTCATGACCCGGCGAGCGCAGGCCCGAGTCCTGCCTTCATAAACGGAAAAGTCCTGAAATCATCTGATTTCAGGACTTTTTGCTATTTGGCGGTGGTTGAGAGACGAAAATGACACCTTTCAACACCTTTTCCCCTGCGGTTTCTTTTCATTGGGCGTGACTTTTCTGCGGGGTGACAGCGATGCAAGGCTCGTTTGCCTTTTTGAAATTTTAGTTGACATCTGTCTACCCTTTTGCTATATTTATTGCAGAAAGGTAAACAAACATATACCCAAAAGGAGGGACGACTTATGTCCTGCAATTTGACCGACGCGGAGTGGAAGCTGATGCACCGCCTTTGGAGTGCTGCGCCGCAGACCATCACACAGCTTACCGCCGCGCTACGGGAGGAGACCGGCTGGGAGAAGCACACCGTCATCACCATGCTCGCGCGATTGGAGGCCAAGGGCGCCGTGCGCCACGAGACCGGTGAGCGCGCCAAGCAGTTCTATCCCGCCATCGCACAGAGCGACGCCGCCCGCGCCGAGACCGAGAGCTTTCTCGACAAGGTCTATGGCGGCAGTCTGGGGCTGATGATGAGCGCCATGGTCGAGGGCCGCGCGCTCACACAGGAGGATATCGACGAGCTGACCGCCATTTTAGAGCAAGCGGGAGGGACCACGAAATGAAAGAAATTCTTTTGACTTCCTCTGTTCTGATTTTTGCACTGCTGGCGCTGCGGCGGCTGTTTCGCCGCACCATCTCGCGCCGGATGCAGTACGCGCTCTGGCTTCTGGTGCTCGTGCGGCTGCTCGTGCCGGTGAACGTCGGCACACTGGCGCACAACGTCCTTACCGCTGCCGCGCCGGTGCAGACCGCCGTGGAGGAGCGGCTGGATACCCCCGTGCTGTACGTCCGAGACGGCACCGAGCGGCGCCCTGCACAGCTTGTAGATGGAAGCCCGTCGCAAAATGAGCCGCTGTCTCCGCCGTCCGGCGCGGCGCAGACCGCACCCGCCGACGAATACTACACCGTGACGCCGACCTACCGGACCGTCACGCTTTCCGAAGCGCTCACCTACGTCTGGTACGCCGGAATGGTTGGCGCGGGCGCGTGGTTCCTCTTCACCAACCTGCGCTTCGCCCGCGCGCTTAAAAAAGCGCGCACGCCATACGCTGCCGCGGACTGCCGTTATCCGGTTTATCTGGTGTCCGATCTGCCCTCGCCGTGCCTGTTCGGTGTGCTGCGTCCCGCCGTTTACCTGAACGAAAAGGCGCTGCAAAGCCCCGACGCCCTGCGCTTCGTGCTCGCGCATGAGCAGACCCACGCGCGGCACCTTGACCCGCTGTGGTCGCTGCTGCGCGGCGTGTGCCTGACCGTTTACTGGTTCGACCCGCTCGTGTGGCTTGCGGCGGTGCGCTCGCGCGAGGACTGCGAGCTGGCCTGCGACGAGGGGACGCTCCGCGCGCTCGGCGCGGACGAGCGCACCGCCTACG
>CAKTLD010000041.1 GCA_934572445.1 uncultured Oscillospiraceae bacterium | reverse complement strand
TCGAGGCGCACGCGGAAAAGGGCGAGGACATTCTGAAAGCCGCCATCGCCGAGGACGAGGGCGCGTCGTACTTCGGCGAGGTCGCGCTCGTGCCCTACGACAGCCCCATCTCCAACCAGAAGATTCTCTTCTACAACACGCTCTTCGACGAGAACGCCGCCTGCCACCTCGCCTTCGGCGAGGCGTATCCCGAGTGCGTCGAGGGCGGCGAGACCATGAGCAAGGAAGAGCTCAAGGCCGCGGGCCTGAACGATTCCAACACGCATGTCGACTTCATGGTCGGCACGAGCGATCTTTCCATCGTCGGCACGACAAGGGACGGACGCGAGATCCCCGTATTTGTCAACGGCAACTTTGCCCTGTGATCAAACCAAAGGAGAAAAACGCTATGAGTATGGATTTCAGACGTCATGAGAGCAATGACAAGGTGCTCATCATGGAGGGTGCGCAGGTCATCGGCGATGTGGAAGCGGGTGAAGGCACAGCCTTCTGGTACAACAGTGTGTGCCGCGGCGAGATGCAGAGCGTGCGCATCGGCAGGCGCTGCAACATTCAGGACCTCGCCCTCATCCACAACAAGGTCACCATCGGCGACGATGTGTCCGTCGGCCACAGTGCTATCGTTCACGGCGCAACGATCGGCGACCGCGTGATCATCGGCATGGGCGCGACGGTGCTCGACGGCGCCGTTATCGGCAATGATTGCCTGATCGGCGCGGGTGCGCTCGTCACGGGCAAGATGAACGCCCCGGACGGTTCGCTCATCGTCGGCGCACCGGCCAAGGTCGTGCGCGAGCTGACGGAAAAGGAGCGCGCGTCGCTCATCGCCAACGCCGAGCTTTACTATCAGAAGAGCCTTGAATACCGCGCGCATGCCGCGCGGCAGGAGTAAGCGCACAGGAGGAAGAAGCGTGAAGATCTTAGTCATCAACGGAGCAAATATGAACATGCTCGGCAAGCGCGAGCCGGACATCTACGGCAGGGAGGACTATGCCGCCCTCTGTGCCCGCATCTATCAGCACGCGCAGAGCAGGGGCGTGGCGGTGGAATGTTTTCAGTCCAACCACGAGGGCGCGATCATCGACGCCATTCAGGAGGCCGATGCGGCTTTCGACGGCATTGTCATCAACCCCGGCGCCTACACGCATTACAGCTATGCCATCCACGACGCGCTCAAGGCCGTCAGCATCCCTGCCGTCGAGGTCCACATGTCGGACATTCAGAAGCGCGAGGAGTTCCGTCATCTGTCCGTCACCGCGCCGGCGTGCATCGCACAGATCCGCGGCCACGGCTTTGAAAGCTACACCATGGCGATCGACATGCTGGCAAAGCTTTCGCCCGCCGAGGAAAAATGAGTTTCCGTGCCGTGCGGTAAAACGCGATAATGAAGCGGGCAGCTCTCTTTCCAAAGAGAGCTGCCCGCTTTTCCTTTTTCTTGGCGAGCGTGTGGGAATAGCATGATTGTAAACCTTTGCATAACAAAAGGTTGACAATTAGACTGCTCCGTGCTATGATTGCCCCAGTTTTTGAAAAAGGAGCCCCTGCCATGAAAAAGTTCTCCACACGCGACCTGATCTATTGCGCGCTGTTCGCCGCGCTGACCGCCATCGGTGCGTTCCTCCACTTCCAGTTTTTCCAGGCGACCATCACGCTGCAATTCTTTTTTACCGCCATGGCGGGGCTGCTGCTGGGCGCGCGCCTGGGTGCGCTGTCGCAGCTGCTGTATGTGGCGCTGGGACTGATCGGCCTGCCGATCTTCGCCGCCGGCGGCGGCTTCGGCTATATCTTCAACCCCACGTTCGGCTTTCTGCTGGGGCTGATCCCCACGGCTTGGGTCATCGGCAGGATCGCAGAAAGGGACCGCTCCGTGCCGCGTCTGCTGCTGGCGTGCTTTGCGGGGCTCGCGGTGCTGTACCTTGTGGGCCTGCCGTATATCGCGTTGATCGTCAACGTCTATAAGGGCGGCGCGGTGGGCGCGATGACGCTCGCCACGGCCTATATGCTGCCCTATCTGCCGGGCGATTGTCTCAAAATCGTTGTGAGCGTGATCCTTGCGCCGCGTATTCTGCGCGCGATGGAAAGAAATTCATAAAAAGTTTTTGAGAATGTTGCAAATGCAACTTCAATAAAGCGCCGACTCCGTGGTACACTAACTTCAGTAAAGCAAACGACCCATTCAAAACATTCAGAATAAAAAACTTTACTTGGAGGTAAGGAATAATGAAGAAGTGGCTGTGCAAGGTTTGCGGTTATATCTATGAAGGTCCCGAGGCGCCCGCGGAGTGCCCCGTGTGCCACGCCAAGAGCAATATGTTCGAGGAAGTCAAGGGTGAGCTCAAGCTCGCTGCCGAGCATGAGTTCGGCGTTTATGCCAAGACCGTGAAGAACAACCCCGACATCAGCGAGGAGGACAAGAAGTATATCTACGATCAGCTCGTAGCCAACTTCAACGGCGAGTGCAGCGAGGTCGGCATGTATCTGTGCATGGCGCGTGTCGCGCACCGCGAGGGCTATCCCGAGATCGGCCTGTATTGGGAGAAGGCCGCCTATGAAGAGGCGGAGCATGCCGCGAAGTTCGCCGAGCTTCTCGGTGAGGACCTTGAGCCCAACATGAAGGCGAGCACGAAGGACAACCTCAAGTGGCGTGTGGACTGCGAGTTCGGCGCGACGAGCGGCAAGTTTGACCTTGCGCTGTGTGCGAAGAAGAACGGTCTCGACGCCATCCACGATACCGTCCACGAGATGGCCCGCGACGAGGCCCGTCACGGCCGCGCCCTCAAGGGCCTGCTGGAGCGCTACTTCAAGTAAGCCGAAACCCTTAAAAATCAAGCGATTTTCGAGAGGAAGCTGAGAAATCAGCTTCCTCTTTTTTGCGCCGCGGGAGAGCGGGGGAGTGGATAAAAAGGTGGATGTGCGTTCCTGCTTTCGCCAATAAAATCATCAAAAGTGGCAATTCAAAAAGTGGATGTTGCTATGGTACACCTTTGCGTGTTCGCGAAACAAGATGTTTGAACTTTATTAAACATCTTTTCTCATCTTCCAGCATCCAAGAGCAAGAATGAAGAAGTGCGAACATCGTTAAACGACTTTGGAACGAAAAGAAGCAAAATTAAATTAGAAAACATCAAGTGATCTACCAATTTTAGGTAGATCACTTTTGCTATACTAAGCCCAGAAAGTGAGAGATGAAACAAGACAAAACCTCACTTCAAAATAAGAGGTTATGGCTAACCCCAAAATCCAAAAGCCAATAAAGAAAGGAAACAATATGAGAAATATGTTTACCTACGATTTCACCAACCGCACTATCGTTGCTACCAAGGCCACGCTGAAAAAGGCAAGCAATCCCACTACGGACGAGTATACGGCACTGATTAAAATGATCGAAGGTCAGCCCACTTTCCGCGTGGTGGAAAAGACCATTAAGAATAGCGGAAACAAGAAAACTTACAAAGGCCTGACGCTCAAAATGATGATGGACTATATTAACGATCAGAAAAACAGCGAAGAACTGATGGCAGAGTTTAATGAGGCACAGGGCGATGCGAAGAACAAGTATCCTTCGGCCAAGCAGTGGTTTCTGAATGAGTTCCCTAACTTCACGATGAAGGACGGCAAGAATGTTGTAAGCAAAGTGAAGCTCACTAAGATCAAAAACAACGCAAAGACCAAAATGGTAAATTTCCCCGTCGAGCAGACGAGCAATTATGCTTTACAGCCTGCCAGCAATCAGTAAATGATAAACCTACTTAAATATAATGAAAAAGGAGACTGTTGATATGAAAGAGAATTTTGTGCGTGCCGATGGTGTCAGTTATCGTGAGGCCGTTGAGAAGTGTATCCGCCACTATGTTATGCGTGGGTATAGCATCAACGACGAGACAAAGCGGTTTACCAACGATCCTATTGACGAGGTATTCCGCGTCTATGATATTATCATTCGAGAAGAAAGCGAGGGCCGTTATCCCGTCTGTTGACGGGATAACGCACCCCTACAAAATTATAGATAAGATATTGATATGGAGAATGTGGCGTTTTATCGAGAGTGGCTACCGCTCAATAAGAAAGAGTTCCGCATTTTAGCTATGCTTGCGGACTTTGGCGGAGAGTATCACGGCAATCTGACTGATATGTGTAGATACTTTTCCGTATCCCCACAGCACAAAAACAGAGAGGCGTTGCGGGAGGCTATTCAACACCTGACAGACAGGCACTATATAGAAAGCTCCGTTAATGGACGAACATATAGCCTGCGTATCATTCCAAAAGAAAAAGAAATTGCCTTGCCGAGGGAATGGCTTGAGCGTGTGCGGACGCGTGAGTATTCTTCTGAAAGCGTAAGTTGGGAGGCCGTTATTAAATTGCTTCTTTGGCTAATCGCTCATAATCCCGAGGTGATAATTACGAATCAGCAAATTGCGGATGATTTGGACGTATCGGTCAGCGTGGTTGTGTCCGCAAAAAATGTGTTGGAAAAAGACTTCGAGGCAATTGTAAAGCAGATGATCTCTGATAAACTCGGTGAAGATTTTTTTATACGTCGCGGTCAGAAGATCGAGTTAAGTGCGTGGTGGAAAACAAAATAAAAACGGATACTTTTTGCCTAATAATAAAAGAAAGGTAAATTATTATTGAGGAAAAAGTATCTGTTTTTATGATGGCATTTTCGATTTATCCGCCACACTTAATTTTCAAATACCTATGAAAAGAAAAAGAGGAATGAAACCCGCCACCCGCGCGCGAGCGCACGGGATAGGCGGGCTTTTCATTCCTCTTACATCGACGAGGCAATGCCTCGTCGATGATATATTTTGAAGTAAAAAGGAGATACCCCTATGAATGTAGATATGACGAACCTTTACCGATCACGCGGAATGATACCCAATCGCTATTGGTATCAACTGAACGGGCAATCCGCACAGGTAAATTGGTTGGAGCAACGCGAGGCGATATATTCCCGCATTTAGGAGCAGGAAGAAAAGGTCGTCCCCCAGATCATCTTTACAAGCGAGGTGAAGATCAAATGAGGATTGACGCAGACAGCAAACGCAAGAAGAAAAAGAAGCGGGAGCAATCCGTAATGGAGGCAGAGATGTTTCGCTTCATCGAGAAAACGATGTAGGCGACGGTCGATGAATCTCTCAAAAAGATATTCAAGGATTGGAAATAAGCAAAGCGGTTTTTAAGTCAAACACTTAACAGAGAATAGAAGAAGAAAAAGACTGTTAAATGTGCGACTTAAAAACCGCTTTTTTTCGTTTCCGCCGATGGGGGGGAAAAAGTATCTCCGCCCGCAGACAGACGCAAGAACCGTCTTCCGGTATGAAAGAGCCATTTCGCGGGAGTGTCGCCCACGCCTATTCCCTGAGAGGAAAGGGGAAAAGATTTCTCCCGAAATATATCCCGCTGTCGCGTTCAGAAAACCAACTGTTTTCCGCTACACTTTCGGACGGACAAAAAGGGCAGTATTGACCGCCGAAAAAGCCCTGTTTTCGTTCAGGAAATAAGAATGCCCCTTTCGCGGACACCGCCCCTTTACTCTTCGTCCTTTACATACTCAATCAGATCGGCAGGTTGGCAGTCCAAGAGGGAGCAGATTGTATCAAGCGTTTTCCAAGAAACAAGTTCTCCGTGCCGTAATTGTTGTAAATAGGATTGCCCGATCAACTTTTCTTCGCGGATTTTCGTTGATGTATAACCGCGCTTTTTCAGCTCTGCGAGAATATCAATTTTGTATCGAATTGCCATTATTTGAGCCTCCTTTTCCATTGTCCTTATTATAACACAAGCAGCACTAAAAACAAGTGCTAAATCCAACAAGAAATACACTAAAAATTAGTGCTAATCGTCAATAGACAGCACTAATATTTAGTGCTATACTATAATCAGTTCAAGGGAAGAGGTAAGCCAAGGTCGAACGCCAACGCGACCAGATCAGAGTGGGAACGGACAAGAAAACCTCCGGTGTCGATGTGATAAACTTAACGCCACCCACCGCTTACCGACAAAATATAATCCAAAAGGAGAAAGAAAATGAGTAAGTATGAGATTGAGAGCCTGATTGAAACGATGAATAACTACGATGATCTCGCAAGTAAGGCAAAGGCCAAGGCAGATGCCATCCGCGACACGCTCAAAGGCGAAATGCTCCGCCTCGGTGCGGAAGAGCTGACCGCAGGCGCTTATATCCTTCGCTATACGAGCGTTGTCTCCAATCGTTTTGACAGCGCGACCTTTAAGAGACTTTACGCCGATCTCTACAAGGATTTCACAAAACCTGTCAGCTCCCGCCGATTCTCGGTGTCCTGCTGAAACAAATACGCTCCACGGGCAACAAAAAGCCCGTGGAGCAATCCAAAGGGAGGAATACGAAATGATACACGGCTACGCAAGATGCTCTACAAACGAGAGCAAACAGGATATTGACCGCCAAGTGCGGGAGTTGAAGCAGGCGGGCGCAGAGAACATCTTTTTAGAATACGAGCACGGGGACGCAGTTGTGAAGTGTCAGTTATCCTCTCTTTTGAAACAGGCGCAGGCGGGCGATACGATCATCACATTGGAGGTTTCCAGACTCGCCAGAAGCACCAAGCAGTTATGCGAGATTATCGAGGCCATACGCGCCAAGCGTCTGCGGTTGGTGATCGTCGGCAGTATCACCGTGGATTGCTCCAACGGGGAGATCGACCCAATGACAAATGCGTTCATTCAAATGTCGGGCGTGTTTGCGGAATTGGAATTGCGTATCATTCGGACGCGCGTGAAGTCCGGCATGGCAAACGCCAAGGCCAAGGGCGCGAAGATCGGAAGACCCACGCTGACCGCAGATGACATTCCGCCGATCTTCCTACGACACTACCCCGCGTTCAAGAATAAGAACCTCAACCTGAGTGAGTTGGCGAGAGTATGCGATATCAGCCGAACCACGGCGTATAAATATATTGATCTTTTGGAGGGGAGAACGGCATAATGGATATGGAAGAATTGGGCTATTTTATCTTTATGGAAGAGCAAGAGGAAGAAGCGAAACAGGAGAATGAAGAACGGGAGGCGTTAATGCCTCCCGTTCTTTTGTTAAGCATATTAACGATAGCATTCCGGCGGGTCAAAACTATCTTCCATCGTGGCCTCGTTTAGGGAATACAGTCGATTATGATCCTCGTCAAATTCTATTCTGAATAATTCGCGATCAACCAATCTACGCACATGGGCTCCAACTCGTTGCTCGGAAACATAAATGTCTTCATCGAGGACTTTCATTAAAGCAGTAAACTGCTGAATTGATAAAGGCCTATCGGCTGTTTCGGCGATTATCATCAATTCATAATTAAGGCGGCTCATATCATCATGTACTGCGTCGGCTTTGAATTTGAATTTTTGTCTCGACCAATAACTTGTTGCGGAAATACTATCAGATTTACTCATGATTAAACTCCTCCATTTGAATTTTCTTTTTAATTAAGGTTTTAGATATTACATCTACATACGATTTTTCCGCCGCGAGCCGCTGTTGTTCCCTTTTGGCCTTTTCTTCCTGCTCTATTCTTCTCTTTTCTTGCCCTTCTGGATCAATATTCTTATATTTTTTCTCAATAAACTCCCACGGAACATCGACATTCATAAGTTTAAGCTGACTTCTGGCTTTTGGATACATAACGCCAATATCAATAAGGTCAGCAAGCGCCTCACTCATGGGATAGGTGAGGACCATTCCGCAGTCAGGGCACTTATACACAGTTTGCTGTTGGCTTCCAATTCCAGCGGCCGCACCGCCAACACCAAGTAAGACTGTCCCAACCGCACCTTTAAGATAGTTATACTTAATGCCACCTGCCTGTGTGTCTATCATGACATTAGGACTTCCGCAGGCAGCACAACGATAGAGTCCCATTTTTTATTCCTCCTTGCGGTCAGTGCTGTATTTTAGCAATTTCTAATGCGTCGCTACATAATTTTCTTACCGCAGCGACAAATGATGATAAACCGTGGGCTTTTTGATATTCCTTGATTTTGGCAATCAAGGCTTCGTCGTTGTCGGTAAAGGTAATTATTTTACTCATAGCAAATACTCCTTTTTATTAAAATAGGAATTATACCTCTTACGATTATGCTATGATACTTCCTTTTTGTCAAGCGAAATAGGAATTAGAATTCCCATATAAAGCCAACAGGAGGAAGAAAGATGCTTGTTTTGGATATGCGAGAGGTTGGAAACAAACTGTTAGCAATCCGTAAGCGTATGGGAATGACGCAGGTAGAGGTTGCGGAGGCAGCGGGACTATCAAGCCGAACCTATGCGGATATTGAACGGGGCACGGTTAATATGCGAGTGGAGACAATTCTGCGGATTTGCGAGGCACTTCATATCACTCCGGATGAAATGCTTACCAAGAGCGATAGTGAGCTGACCGCCCAACAAGAGGAGATTCTTTCCTGTCTCAATGCGTGCTCGCCTAAAGATAGAGAAACAGCACTTCGGTTGCTATCGGTCTATTTACAATCACTTTCTAAATAGGGGGGATACAGGATGAAAGCATACCGCATTGCTATCTTATATCGCTACCTTTTGGAAAACACTTGTAAGGGGCATACGGTTAATGCTGACAATATTGTGGAGCACTATGAAAACGAGGGAGACCCCTATGAGATCAAAGCGGTCTATCGTGATTTACACGACCTTGAAAAGATAGAAGGAATAACGCTCCACTACGACGGCAGGACAAAGGGATGGTGGATGGAGCGGGAGGGACTTACCCCGAACGAATTGCGTTTGATCGTCGATAGTATCCAAGCCTCTAAATTCATTACACAGGAGCGGGCAAGGGCCATTACCGGCAAGGTGCTGAAACTGACTGACCGGCACACGCGCGCAAGCCTCAACCGGCAATCGTTTGTCGCGGGACGTATCCGCAGTATGAATGACAGCGTAGTGGATGAGGCTGATAAACTCCACGAGGCGATAGCATCCAACAGCAAGGTTTCTTTCCGCTATTTCCACTACACGCCGAGCAAGGAACGGCAATATTCCAAGAGCGGAGAAAGATATATTGTCAGCCCCTACGCGCTCCAATGGAACGACGGCAATTATTACCTCTATGCCTATGTGAGCGAGAAAAAGGACTTTCGCACATTTCGCGTTGACCGAATGGAAAAGATTGCGGTGCTCCCTGAAAAACGCGAGGGCAAAGAGGCTTTTGACAAAGTGGATTTGAACGAATACCAAAGTGCGGTTTTCAATATGTTCGTAAAACCGGAAAAGGAATACACGGTAAAACTGCGTTGTATCAATTCTCTTGCCGATGTAATTATTGACCGCTTCGGCAAAGATGTGATGCTGATACCTGATGGAAACGATCATTTTACCGTGTCCGTCCGCATACAGGCGACCGACCCGTTCTTTGGTTGGGTATGTAGTTTCGGCAGACGAATGAAGATTCTCCACCCGCCCGCAGTCGTTCAGGAGATGGACGAGTTTTTGAAGAAAATAACAGAAATGTATAAAGACGAAGGGAAGATGTAAAAACATCTTCCCTTTTCTTCATTGTTGCTTTTGGATGTTAAAAGATGTTCGATGATGCTTACAGATGCTTTAAGTTGTTCTGTAAGGTCTCGACACCTGATTGCGAAATTGCGAGGTAATACCGCTGTGTGATGTGAATATGTCCGTGTCCCATTTGAGAGCACAGCAAATGCGTTGGCGTATTCATTTCCGCCATTAGTGTTCCATAGGTATGACGTAAGTAATGGTATTTGAAGTTGATGCCGAGCTTTTGCTTGATCTCCCGCGAGGGGTATTTGAATGAATTGACCGTCTGAATTGTGCCGTCAGGCAGACAATTCACTAAATCCGTTGAGGGGATTTTCTTGCCGTCCAAATCATCAATATAACGAACTTTTTGTTCCCGCACAGAAGCAAATAGTTTTTGATCTTCGTCTCGCCGTTGTGCCTTTTCCTCCAAATGCGTTTTGAGTGTGGGGCAGAGGTAAATTGTTCTTTTGGAATTTCTCGTTTTCGGCGAAACGAGTTTGATTAGTCCGTCCTGATACTGCATCTGCCGGTCGATGGTAATTGTTCCCGCCGTGAGATCGACGTTCGACCATTTCAGGCCGAACGTTTCATTGATACGCAGTCCGCAGTAGCGACCGAGCAAATACGCCGTTTCCGCATTCGTCCCCTTGAAGTATTCGTCCAAAAGTGCGAGTTCTTTTCGGCTGAACGCTACAATGGCGGTATCGTCCTCTGTTTTCATCTTCGGCATTTTTATTTTTGTGTCTTTGTTGACGCAAAGGCGGTTGTAGAGATCAACGGGGAGGTAGTTGCGGGAATATGCCTGCCCGAAAATGAGATAAAACATCTTCAAAAAACTTTCGGTGTATTGATAGGAATATCCTTGCTCGCAGTAGAGAGCAACGAGATAGTCGTTGACTTCTGACGAGTTAATCTCATCGACATACCGCTTGCCGAACTTCTGGCAGAGATGATTATTCCATAGGCTATCCTGCTTTTGCTTTGTCCGGTAAGCACGGTCTTTGCGTCCGTTTTCGCAAAATTCTTGATAGACCTCTTTCACCGTGCGTCTGCGGGGAGGCGTTGGCTTGAAGCTGTTCTGCTCTTGGCAAATGGCTGCTTGACGGGCAGCAATTGCGTCTTTTTTCGAATAGATGGTTGCTCCAAACTCATCTTTTGCCTTGCGAATATCCTTCTTTCGCCCGTCCTTCATTATCGTGTAGCGAAACGCCCAATTCCCGTTTTTGAGTTGGTAAACACCGGTATCATTTGGTTTTGCCATAATCGTGCCTCCAAAAGTGGATAAAATAGTGGCACTTTCTAAATGACAACTTTTATAGGACCTTAAGGCGAAATGCTTGAAAGATATTGAAAATAGAACAATCCCCATAGGACGCGAAGCGGCCTGCCAGTGCGGCGAGCACCGATGGCCCGCGACGAGGCCCGTCACGGCCGTGCCCTCAAGGGTCTGCTGGAGCGCTACTTCAAGTAAGCCGAAACCCTTACAAATCAAGCGATTTTCGAGAGGAAGCACCGAAAGGTGCTTCCTCTTTTTTTGCGCCCTCCGCCGCCATGAGTGGAAGTTTTGTGGAAGCCCTGCTTGTTTTTTGCGCTATAAAAGGGGCGATGTGGAAGTCAGCAATGTGGATGTTTGTATGATACGCTTTCAGGTGTGCAGGAAACAAGATGTTTGAACTTTATTGAACATCTTTTTTCATCTTTGAATGTCCAGAAGCAAGAAGGAACTTCACCGTATATCTTGAAGCAAGTCCAGAAGAAAAAGGACAAGAAAGCACGGTGAAGTGCTTTCCCCTTTTTGCGCCATCCAAAGGTATTGCAGCCCTCTTCCGTGCATAAGGATAGCGGAGCGAAGGGAGGATGGGAGATGAAAAAACGATTCTGGCTGTGGCTATTGGCTGTGCTGGCGCTGCTCACCGGCTGCGGGGAGAAGAGACAGGAGGAGGCATCGGCACTGCAGCAGCGCTATGCCGCGCTCGCAGGCTATGAGACGGCGGTGCGCGTGGCCGTGCCGCGTGAGGATGAAAAGCTCGTTTACGCCCTGCACCTGACAAAGGACGGCGACACCGTGCGCGCGGTGGTAGAGGAGCCGATGGAACTCGCGGGTATCGCCGCAACGCTGACAGGCGAGGCACTGACGCTGGAATTTGACGGGACGATCCTTGACGCGGGAACGCTGTCGCCGCGCGTATCGGGGCTTTCTGCTGTGCCGCTGCTGCTGGAGGCCTTTCCGCGGGCGTATCTGGAGAGCTGCGGCGGCGAGACGCTTGACGGCGCGGAGACGCTGCGCACGGATTTTTCTGCGACGGCAGGGGATGAAACGCTTGCCTGCACGCTCTTTTTCGATGCGGATGGCGCGCCGGTATACGCAGAGATCGCGCGAGACGGAAAAATAATTGCCGCGGCGGAGTTTACGAATTTTATTTTCGGTGATATACTGTTGCAGGACGCATAAAAATGCGTCACACTGAAGAAAAGAAAGCGGGAACGATCAATGGAAAGCACGCTCAAGAGAACGTGGGCGGAGATCAACCTTGATAATCTGACCCATAATTTCGAGACCATCCGCCGCCAGGTGGGGCCGGAGGCAAAGCTGCTCGGCGTTGTGAAGGCGGACGCCTATGGCCACGGCGCGGTGCGCGTGGCGAAACACCTGGAAAAGCTGGGCGCAGGCTACCTTGCCGTGTCGAACATCGACGAGTGCGAGGAGCTGCGCGTGAACGGTGTCACGCTGCCGATCCTGATGCTGGGCTTTACGCCTGCCGATCAGGCCGGACGCATCCTGCGCGTGGACATGACGCAGGCAGTGCAGAGCTATGAGATCGCCGAGGCGTTTTCCGATGCGGCGGTGAAGCTGGGAAAGAAAATGAAGGTCCACGTCAAGCTTGACACCGGCATGGGCCGTCTCGGCTTCCAGTGCGACGAAGCGCACTTTGAAAAGAGCCTGCACGATATTTTAGAGGTCCTCAAGCTGCCGGGACTGGACGTAGAGGGCGTGTTCACGCACTTCTGCGTTTCGGACGAGGATGCGCCGGAGTGCGCGGCATTCACGAAGCTCCAGCACGAGCGCTTTGTAAACATGATTGATGCGGTGGAGACGCAGGGCAATTTCAAGTTCCGCCTGCACCATTGCTGCAACGCCGGCGGCATCGCCAGCTACCCCGAGTGGGCGTGGGACATGGTGCGCTGCGGCATTATCCTCTACGGCACGGGCGACCTTGCCGAAAGGATGGGCATGAAGCCCGTGATGACGCTTAAAACAACGGTGACGACCATCAAGGATTTCACGCCCGAGACCTCCATCAGCTATGGGCGGACGTATTTTACCGACAAGCCCAGCCGCATCGCGGTGCTGCCCATCGGCTACGCCGACGGCCTGTTCCGTGCGCTGTCGAACAAAATGGAGGTGCTCACGCCTTACGGAACGGCAAAGCAGGTGGGCCGCATCTGCATGGACATGTGCATGATCGACGTGACAGATCTGCCGGAGATCAAAACCGGCGACGAGGTCGAGGTCTTCGGCGAGCATATCCTCTGCGAGACGGATGCGAAGCTCTGCGGCACGATCTCGTATGAGCTCTTGTGTGCCGTGAGCAAGCGCGTGCCGCGCTATTACTATCTCGGCGGGGCCTGCGTGGACCACAATCTTCAGCTGCTGGGCTGAGCACCGCCGCGCTATCGCACGCATAGGATGGAGCGGGGACGGGAGAGCAGGGGAAATATCCGGCGTTCCCGTATAAATTCCGCCCCCATGTGGGAGAATGACAGTAGACCCTGACCGCGAGGCAGAGGGTACTTCTTCCGCCCGGAGTGTGAATAGCTAAGTGGATATCAATGTGAAACGCGGCGATATTTATTACGCCGATCTGTCGCCCGTTGTCGGAAGCGAGCAGGGCGGCGTGCGTCCTGTGCTGATCGTGCAGAACGACACGGGCAACCGCTACAGCCCCACGGTGATCGCCGCGGCGATCACCTCGCAGACCAACAAGGCAAAGCTGCCGACGCATATCGCGCTCTCCGCGCCGGACTACGGCCTGCCGCGCGACAGCGTGGTGCTGCTCGAGCAGATCCGCACGCTCGACAAGCGCCGCCTGCGCGAGCGCATGGGCCGCGTGGACGGTGAGCTGATGGAGCGCATCGACGCGGCCATCGCCGTGAGCTTCGGCCTGCAGAACACGCAGCTGGTCTGAAACGGAGAGCGGCGCGTACAAGGCATACAGGAAAGCGCCTGCGCATAGGATAGCGCAGGCGCTTTTGTCATGCGCGGAGGGGAGGGAACGGCCGGTGGGACCGTGGAAGAGACTGCCCGAGGGGCCGTTTTTCCGCTCGGCACGGCTCGACTGCGCGCTCTCGCTGCTTTCCGGCGCGCTCGTGCGCGAGACGGAGGGAGAAAGACTGCTCGCCCTGCCCTATGACGAGGACGCGCCGTTCCCGCTGCCGGAGCTGTTCTGCCTGGCGCGCGTGGAGGAGGTCGCGCACCGGCGGTGCGTCGTTTACCGGCTGGACGGAAGAAACCGCCCGATATTTTGGGAAAAATAAAATTTATGTCTACCACATCGGGAAAAAATATGATATACTGACTATGACTATAGACAGAAAAGAGGTCCTGCACGATGAAATGCCCCTATTGCGGATATAAAGAGAGCAAGGTCATCGACTCCCGCCCTGCCGAAGAGGGCAGCAGCATCCGCCGCCGTCGCGAGTGCCTGTCCTGCGCCAAGCGCTTCACCACATACGAGACGGTGGAGAGCCTGCCGATGGTCGTCATCAAAAAGGACGGCAGCCGCCAGAGCTTTGACAAGCGCAAGGTCCTCAACGGCATGATCCGCGCGTGCGAAAAGCG
>CAKTLD010000040.1 GCA_934572445.1 uncultured Oscillospiraceae bacterium | reverse complement strand
GCGGCGGTTTCTTATTGCCATTTGCGGGGCGTGAAGGTCTATCTGACGCTCAACACGCTCGTCACCGACCGCGAGCTCCCCGCGCTCGCCGAGGCCGCGCGCACCGCGTCGGAATGTAGTGTGGACGCGATCCTGGTGCAGGACTGGGGCGTGCTGGACACGCTTCGGCGTGTCATTCCCGACGTGGCGCTGCACGCCTCCACACAGATGAGCCTGCACACGCTCTCGGGCGTTTCCGAGGCGGCGCGCCTCGGCATGACGCGCGCGGTGCTCGCACGCGAGCTTTCGCGCGAGGAGATTGCTGAGATCTGCCAAAAAAGTCCCATCGAGATCGAAACGTTCGTCCACGGCGCGCTGTGCATGTGTTACAGCGGCCAGTGCGAGATGTCCGCCGTCATCGGCCGCCGCAGCGGCAACCGCGGCGCGTGCGCCCAGCCCTGCCGCCTGCCTTACGGCTTTGACGGCCGGGCGAGCGGTCACCCGCTGAGCCTGAAAGACGCAAATCTCGCGCCATTCGTGCCGGAAATGATGGATATGGGCGTCGCGTGCCTCAAGATCGAGGGGCGCATGAAGCGGCCCGAGTATGTCGCGGCGGTGACGGGCATCTATGCGCGCCTCCTGCGCGAGCACCGGGGACCGACGAAGGACGAGCAGAAAAAACTCGCCCTCGCTTTCTCGCGCGACGGCTTTACTGAGGGGTATTACCGCGGCGCGCGCGGGCGCGGGATGTTCGGCACGCGCCCCGAAAACGCCCGCTGGCCCGAGGACTGGTTCAGCGAGCTGCGCGCGGCGTACGAAAAGGGCGATCAGCGGCTCGTGCCGCTTACATTGATCTGCACCATCCGCGCAGGAGAGCCGATGGCCCTGACGGCGGAGGACGCGGACGGCCATCGCGTGACCGTCACCGGCGCGGTTCCCGAGGCGGCGCACAGCCGCGCCGTCACCGCCGAAGAGGCCGAGAGCCGCTTGCGTAAAACCGGCGGCACGGCGTTTTCGGCGGCGCATTGCGAAGTCGAATTGGACGGCGGCCTCGCCGTCAGCGCGGGCGCGCTCAACGCCCTGCGCCGCGAGGCGCTCGCGCAGATGGAAGCGCAGCGCACCGCCGTCCCCGCGCGCCGGGAATCCGGCTTTGTTCCGCCAACAATCGTCAAAAACAGCGCGGACAAGCCGCTGCTGACCGTTTCCATTCGCAAGGTCGAGCAGCTGAGCGAAGAACTTGTTTCGCTCGCTCCCGCGCGGGTGTATGTGCCCGTCGAGCTGCTCCCCCAGCTTGACCTTTCGCCGTATCTCGGCAGAACGGAATTTTTTGCCGTACTGCCGCGCATTTACCGCACGCAGGACGAGCCCTTGCTGCGCGCGCTGCTTGAGGACGCCGCGAAAAAGGGCGTCGCCGGCGTGTCGCTCGGCAACCTCGGTCATCTTTCGCTCGTGCGCGGGCTCGGCCTTCAGTTACACGGCGGCTGGCCGCTGAATGTCTACAACTCCGCCGCGCTCGATTTCTGGAAAGCGGAGGGCTTGGAAAGCGCGTGCGTCTCGTTTGAGCTGCGCGACGCGCAGATCAGGGATCTCAGCAAAGGCCTTCCCTGTGAGGCGATCGTCTATGGCCGCCTTCCCCTGATGATCACGGAAAACTGCCTGCACGCGAACGAGTCCGGCTGCCGCTATTTTCAGGAACGGCCCGTGTCCGTCCCCGCGGACGGCACATGCGCGGATGCGCCGGAGCTGACCGACCGGCGCGGCGAGCGCTTTCCCGTGCTGCGTGCATGGGGCTGCCGCAGCGAGATCGAGAACGGCAAAATTCTCTACCTCGCGGACAAGACGAAGGACTGGCAATCGCTTGGACTGCGTTATGCCTGTCTTCGTTTCACGACCGAGCGTGCCGGGGAGTGCGTCAGCATGCTGCACGCCTATCGGGGCGAGGCGGTCGAAGCGCCGGAGAATATCACCCGCGGTCTCTTCTACCGCGGGGCAGAGTGAATCCAACTCGTAATATTTCATTTTAATTATACATTTTCCTATCAAAAAGTGAGGCAATATCATGGCGATCGTATTGGCATCCCAATCTCCGCGGCGGCAGGAGCTGCTGCGCCGCATCGGCATCGAAAACTTCAAGACCCTCTCGCTCGACATCGACGAGAGCTATCCCGCCGGTCTCTCCCCTGAGGACACGGTGCGCTACATCGCGGCGAAGAAATCCGACGCCGCGGCCCGTGAGTGCGCGCCCGACGACCTTATCATCACGGCGGACACAATGGTATTTCTGGAAAACGACCGGCTGGGCAAGCCGCGCGACGAGGAGGACGCCTTCCGGATGCTGCGTGAGCTTGCGGGCAGCCGCCACACGGTCTGCACCGGCGTGAGCGTGCGGCGCGGGGCGCAGTACGAGTCCTTTGCCGTATCGACAGGCGTATACTTCCGCCCCTGCACGGACGATGAGCTCCGCGCCTATATCAGGACCGGCGAGCCGATGGACAAGGCCGGCGCCTACGGCGTGCAGAGCCGCGGGGCGCTCTTTGTTGAGCGCATCGACGGCGACTTTTTCAACGTCATGGGCCTGCCGGTCGAGCAGCTGGGACTGGTGCTCGCGCGCTTCGGCGTGAAGCTGCTGTGAGCCTCTCCCCCGCCCTACTACGAAAGGAGGGTAAGCCTTGAAAGATTTTTTCCGCCAGCACGGGCTGCGCATCCTGGCCATTGCCGCGGCGGTCGCCGTGGCGCTGAGCCTGCTGACCTACTTTTCCTCCACCTCGTCGATCCTGGAGAATATCGCGGGCGTGCTCACCTCGCCGTTCCGCTCCGCCGCCACCGCCGTGAGCGACTGGGCTGCGGACAAGCGGCAGTATTATGAGGATATCGAGGCGCTGAAGGAGGAAAACGCCGCGCTGAAAAAGGAAAACGCCGCGCTGCGCGCCGAACAGCGCGAGGCGCAGCAGGCGAACGACGAAAACGCCCTGCTCCGCGAGGTGCTGAAGCTGCAGGAAAAGCGGCGCGACTTTCAGTTCGTCTCCGCCTTTGTGCTGGCGCACAGCGAACACAGCTGGACCTCCTCGCTGACGCTGAGCTGCGGCACAGATTCCGATATCGCCGTGGGCGACTGCGTGGTCAGCGCCGAAGGCTATCTTGTGGGCGTGGTGTCCAAGGTCGGGCGCAACTGGGCCACGGTACTCACCGTGGTCGACACGGACACAGAGCTGGGCGCCCGCGTTTTCCGCACCGGTGAGATCGCCATAGCGGAGGGCGACTTTGCCCTGATGGGCGAGGGCAAGCTCAAGCTCTCCTATCTTTCCGGCGAGGACGAGGTGCTCGTGGGCGACCAGATCGTCACCTCGGGCCTCGGCGGCTACTATCCCGGCGGGCTCGTTATCGGCTCGGTCGAATCCGTGCAGACGGATGACGACGGTCTGGCCCGCTATGCGGTGCTCGCTCCCATGACCGATCCGGACGCGCTGACGGAGGTTTTCGTCATCACGGACTACGAGATCGTGGACTGAGGGGAGGCGCAGCATCAATGAGTCCTGCTCAGACCAATGTGCTCAAGTGGACGTTCCTCGCCCTGTGCTGCCTGCTGCTGGCCTTTGCACGGCGGCTGCTGCTCGGGTCAATGACCGTCCTCGGCGTGATCCCTTTCCTGCCGCCGGTCCTTCTGGCGGTCGTGGCCTCGTTTGAAGAGATGCGGCCGGCCGTGATTTTCGGCATCGTCTTCGGCGCGCTGTGCGATCTTGTGCTGCCCGCTTCCTTCCCCTGCCTGTATACGCTGGCCTTTACGCTTGCTGCGCTGCTGATCGCAGTGCTGGCACACAGCGTGCTGCAGCCCGGCTTTCCCCGCGCGCTGCTGATGACGGTGCTGACGTTTGCCGTCCTCGACTGCTTCAACATGGGCGCGATGCTTGTGCGCGGCTCAGGCAGCCTGAGCGCGATGCTCTCGCTCTTTGCGCGCGAAACATTTGTCTCCTGTTTGCTGCTCGCACCGGCGTATCCGGCGCTGCGCGCCGTGCGCCGCATCTTCCCCGACTGACCCCCCTCCCCTTTATATTAAATGAAAGGAGCGCCGCCATGGATAAAAAGCGCTTTGCCCGCCGCCTGATCGCGCTTGGCGGCGCCATGTTTTTGTGCGCGGTAGTCTTCGTTGTGACGCTGTTCGACGCGCAGATCGTCCACGGAGACGATTATTACGCAAAATCCGTGCGCACGAATGCGAACGAAGAGACCGTGAAGAGCTCTCGCGGCGTGCTCACCGACCGCAACGGCAAGGTGCTTGTCTCCAACCGTGCGGTTTACACGCTGAATTTCAATTCCTCGCTCGTGGCAGGCGACGCGCTGAATGATGCGCTCACGCGGCTGCTTGCCCTGCTGGACGAGCAGGGCGTGGCGTGCAGGGATTCCCTGCCGCTCTCGCAGCAGGCCCCCTATCCCTACGACACGGGCAACGGCAGTGTAAAAACGCTGGTCAAATACCTTGTCTCGCTCAAATGGATCAACGAGGACGATGTGACAGAGGACGGCCTGCCCTCCACACCGACGGGCCCCGCGCTCTATCTTATGCTGCGCGAGGAGTACGGCGTGGACAAAACGCTGCCCAGCGAGACCGCGCGCAAACTCGTCGGCCTGCGCTATTCGCTGGCTATCGCCAGAATGAACGGCCTGAGCAGCTATGAATTTGCCAGCGACGTGGACGTTTCGCTTATCTCGCTCATCAAGGACGGCTCTTACGCCGGCGTGCAGGTGGACACCTCCTCCGTGCGCGTTTACGAGACCGACTATGCCGCCCATGTTCTCGGCTACACCGGCAGCATTGAGGACTGGGACGATTATAAGGATAAGGACGGCTACACGCTGGCGACGGTCGTGGGCAAGTCCGGCGCGGAGGCCGCCTTTGAGGACTATCTGCATGGGAGAGACGGCAAACGCCTTGTGACTTTCAATGAGGACACCGGTAAGATCACGGAGGAGCTTTACTCCGTGGAACCCGATCCCGGTTCCACCGTCGCGCTGACGATCGACATCGACTTTCAGGCGGATGTGGAGGATGCGCTGGCTGAAACCGTTTCGGAAATGACGAAGGCTGACGGCATCGACCGCGGCGCAGCTGTGGCCGTGGTGCAGGTCGGCACGGGCGATGTGCTGGCACTCGCCTCCTATCCCACCTATTCGCTCTCCACCTTCCGCCAGGATCTTGCCGAGCTTTCCAGCGATTCGATGCGCCCGATGTGGAACCGCGCGACGGATGGGCGCTACGCCCCCGGCTCCACCATCAAGCCGCTCACGGCGATCGCGGCGCTGGAATCCGGCGCAACGACGCTTTATGAAAAGCTATACGATTCCGGCAAGTGGGTCTACCCGGGCTATTCCGCAAGCTACACCTACTGCTGGAAGCGCAGCGGCCACGGCTCGCTCAACGTGCGCGGTGCGATCACCAACTCCTGCAACTACTTCTTCGCCGAAATGGGCTACCGCATGGGCATGGACAAGCTGAACCAATACTTTGCCGCCTTTGGTCTCGGGGCGGCGACGGGCATCGAGATCGGCGAGAATTCCGGCCAGCTGCCGTCGCAGAATGTGGGCGAAAACCTTGCCCCATGGGCGGCCTTCGGCCAGGCCAACCAGCTCTATACTCCGCTCCAACTGGCCAACTATATCGCAACGCTCAGCGGCGGCGGAGACCGCTATGCGACCCATCTGCTGAAAAATGTCCGCTCGAGCGGCACGGGCGCGCTCGAATACGTTTATGATGCCGCGCCTGTGGAGAGCATCACGATGGACGAGCGGAATCTCGCCGCGGTACTGGGAGGTATGCACGACCTTGCCACCGAAGGCGCTGTGTCCTTCTACTTCAAAGACTGCATCGTGGACGCCTGCGCCAAGACCGGTACGGTCCAGACCGGCGATGAGGAAAACAACAACGGTGCGTTCGTATGCTTTGCCCCCTATGACGACCCGCAGATCGCCGTGGCCATTGTTATTGAAAAGGGCGGCACGGGCGCGGCGCTGGCCTCCACCGCCGTACAGATCCTCAACGCCTACTTTTCCAATTCCGCGGCGCACTCCGCCGTCACCGGTGAGAACACGCTGCTGCGCTGATCCTCCGCAGAAAGGAGCATTATGTCAACTACTTGGTTTGATCCGCGCGATCTGCTCTGCAAAGATCCCTTCGGCGCGGTGACGTGCGGCACGCGCGTCGCTTTCCGCTTCCGTCCCGAACGCGGCGCGGCTGTCACACGCTGCGAGCTGCTCGCACACGAGGAATTTTCCAACCGCTGGACGGAAACGGAGCTCCTCCCCATGCAGGAGGACGGCCGCACGGTCTATCACGGCACCTATGAAGCCCCCTGCACCGGTGAACTGGTGTGGTACCATTTCCGCCTGACGTGGGCGGACGGCGGCACGAGCTGCTACGGAAAAAACGGTCTGTGCGCCTGGGACGCGGTCACGCCCTGGCAGCTGACGGTCTATGACGCCAGCCATCAAACGCCCGACTGGTTTGGCCGCGGCGTAACGTATCAGATCTTTCCCGACCGTTTTTTCCGCGCGAAAAAGCGCAGCGTGGCCGGTATGGTCGGCGAGCGCTCGCTGCACGAGCGCTGGGACGAAGGCCCCGAGTACCGTCCGAACGCGCAGGGTGAGATCACCTGCAGCGACTTTTTTGGCGGCGATCTTGCGGGCATCACGGAAAAACTCGGCTATCTCGCCTCGCTCGGCGTGACGACGCTCTATCTCTGCCCCATCTTTGAGGCCTCGACCAACCACCGCTACGACACAGCCTGCTATGAGCGCATTGATCCCCTGCTGGGCGATGAGGCGGATTTCCGTACGCTGTGCGAAAGAGCGCGCGACCACGGCATCCGCGTGATGCTCGACGGTGTGTTCAACCACACGGGGCAAAAGAGCGTCTACTTCAACTCCGATGGCTTTTATCCCGATCTCGGTGCAGCGCAGGGCGAGGCCTCGCCCTACTACCGCTGGTACCACTTTCACCCCTTCCCCACAGATTACGACGCCTGGTGGGGCATCAAAAACCTGCCCGCCGTGAACGAAACGGAACCGAGCTACATCGACTACATCATCACCGGCGAGCACTCTATCATCCGCCGCTGGCTGCGCGCAGGCGCGTCCGGCTGGCGGCTGGACGTGGCGGACGAGCTGCCGGACAGCTTTATTGAAAAGATCCGCAGCACCATCGAACAGGAAAAACCGGACGGCTATCTCCTGGGTGAGGTCTGGGAAGATGGCACGACTAAGGTGGCCTATTCCCAGCGCCGCAAATACTTGCTGGGACACGAGACGCACGGCCTGATGAATTACCCCTTCCGCACGGCACTGATGAACTATCTTCTCGGCGGCGACGCGGAGGCTTTCCGCGACAGCATGGAAACGCTGCGCGAGAACTATCCCGCTCCCGCATTTTACGGAGCGATGAACTTCCTCAGCACGCACGACACGCCGCGCCTGCTGACGCTTCTCGGCCTGACCTCTCCCGCGCCGGAAACGCGCGGCGAACGGGCGGTCTACCGTCTGAACGAGCAGGACCTCGCACGCGGGCAGGCGCTGCTGCGGCTCGCCGCCCTGATCCTCTACACCTTCCCCGGCTCGCCGATGCTCTACTACGGTGACGAAGCCGGGATGCAGGGCTTCGAAGACCCCTTCAACCGCGGCACCTATCCATGGGGCCGCGAGGATACGGCGCTGGTGGACTACTTCCGCCGTCTTGGCGCGCTGCGCAATGCGCACACAGCGCTGCAGAGCGGCACGATCGTCTATCACACGGCACAGGAACGCACGCTGGCCTTTTCCCGCTGCGCGGACGGCGACCGCTGCCTTACCGCCGTGAACACCGGCGCGGAACCGCTGGCACTCACCCTGCCGTGGGACGGCCCGCTGGCCGTGGATGCGCTGACGCGGCAGCAATTTTTCTGCGGCGGAGATCTGCTGCATCTGACGCTTGAGCCTTATGGCGCACTGCTGCTGACGCAGCCGGACAATTGAATGTTTCACATGAAACAATTCGGGTTCTGACATCAGGGGGCGGCGGGAGATCTTCCTGCCTCCCCTTTTCTCCTTCTGCGGCGGCACGCACAAGAATGAAGGATAGAGCATTGTTTCACATGAAACAATTTTGCAAAATTTTTGCTTTCCTGTTGAAATCAGGTCGTTTTGTGTTATACTGAACAGGATATTGAAGAGAACGCTTTTTTCGAATAAGGTGGGTGTTTTTTTGGCTAAGATCATTGCAATCGTCAATCAGAAGGGCGGCGTCGGCAAGACGACCACCTGTGTCAACCTCGCCTCCGCGCTCAAGGAAAAAGGCAAGCGCGTGCTGCTGTGCGACTTCGACCCGCAGGCGAATTCCACCTCCGGCATGGGCGTGGACAAGGCGGTGTCACAGGGCGTGTACGACGTGCTCATCAATGGCGCGGACGCGCGCGCAAACGTGGCGCACACGCGCTACGGCGATGTGCTGCCGTCGTCCAAGGCGCTGGCAGGCGCAGGCATCGAGATGATCGATCGCGAGGGACGCGAATTTCTGCTCAAGCAGGCGCTCGACACCCTCTCCCCCGACTATGACTTTATTCTGATCGACTGCCCGCCCTCGCTCGAACTGCTGACGGTCAACGCGCTGTGCGCGGCCAATTCCCTGATCGTCCCCGTGCAGGGCGAATATTTTGCGCTTGAGGGTCTTTCCGACCTGATGCACACGGTGCGCATGGTGCGCCGCAAGCTGAATCCCGGGCTGGAGCTGGAGGGCGTGCTGCTGACGATGTTCGACGGGCGCACGAATCTTGCCCTTCAGGTGGCCGAGGAAGTCAAGCGCTACTTCCCCGGCAAGGTGTACGCGACTGTCATTCCACGCAATGTCCGCCTTTCCGAAGCGCCGAGCCACGGCAAGCCCATCAACTACTACGACCGCTGTTCCCGCGGCGCGGAGGCGTACAGCGCCCTTGCCGCCGAATTTCTGAAGCAGAACAGCTGAGACAGGCCGCGGTACATCCGCAGATCCCTGTACCATCTCTCAGAAAGGAGAAGTTTCCATGGCAAATGCAAACCGCGGGCTGGGCAAGGGACTGGGCGCGCTGCTGGGCGACGCCGCGCTGCGCAGCGACAGCACCGACAGTCTCTACCTCCCCCTTTCGCAAATCGAGCCTTACGCCGGTCAGCCTCGCCGCCACTTTGATGAAGAGGCCTTGCAGGACCTGGCCGATTCCATTCGCGAACACGGCATCATTCAGCCTCTGACGGTTCGCCGTCTGAGCTCGGGCTATTACCAGATCATTGCGGGCGAGCGCCGCTGGCGCGCCGCGCGCATCGCAGGTCTTTCCGAGGTCCCCGCCATCATCATCGAAGCGGACGACCGCAAGATGACCGAGCTTTCCCTCATTGAAAACCTCCAGCGTGAGGACCTTGACCCCATTGAGGAGGCCGAGGGCTACAAAACGCTGATGGACAACTACCAGCTCACGCAGGAGGAAGCCGCCGAGCGCGTGGGCAAGTCCCGCTCCGCCGTGGCTAACAGTCTGAGATTATTGGGGCTGTGTCCCGAGGTGCGTGAAATGCTGCAAAGCGGCGCGCTCACCGGTGGTCATGCCCGCGCGCTGCTGCCGCTGAAAAACGGCCTGCAGCTGCAGGCGGCGAAAACCGTCGCCGCGCAGGGATTGAGCGTTCGCCAGACGGAGGCGCTGGCCAAGCGCCTTTCCACGGCGAAGGCGGAAAAGCCCCTCACCGAGGAACAGCGCATGAACGAGAGCTACAGCAAGCTCGCCGCGCAGGAACTCAGCGACACGCTGGGCCGCACCTGCCGTATCGTCTCCGGCCGCAAGAAGGGCCGCGTCGAGCTGGACTACTACGGCATGGACGATCTGAATGACCTGTTGGAAGCGCTGGCCACCATCAGAAAGCGCAGAAACGGAGGCGAGCAGCAATGACCGACTTTGTTCACGAGCCGCCCAAAGACCCGAACAAGCCGCCCGTCCCGGGCGAGGAAAAGCCCACCACCGAACGCGAGCGCATGAAAAAGGTCTACACCTATGTCGCCGTGCTCTTCGTCGTAGCGTTTTTGCTGATCCTATGGACATTTTTGATGAATCAGCGCAGCAGCCGCGAGATGCTCGATGAAATCAAGAGCGGCAACAGCGCCCTGCAGGATACGCTCGACCAAAACGAAATTCTGGAATCACGCGTAGCCGAGCTGGAAAATGAGGTCAGCGCGCTCGAAGCACAGCTTTCCGCTACCGAAGCTGACCGCGACGCTCTGCGTGCGAGCAGCGACGGGCAGGCGGACGTCATCACCGCGCTCGACTGGCTGGGCGAGCTGGAGCGTTACTATAACGCGGGCAGCTACACAGCCGCGCGCGCAACTGCACAGGCCATGCACGACGGCGGCCTTGCCCCCCTCCTGCCGGAGTATCCGCTGCACACCTCCTCCACCGGCAGCGATTATGACTCCCCTGCCGCGCGGTATCAGGCCATTGTCAATGCACTGTTTCCGAACGGCATGAATTGAGAAAAATCGCGGAGGCGCGTTTTGTCTTCCGCCCACTTTACAACGATAACGAGGTAAACCAATATGCTGGATATGAAATTCCTGCGGGAAAATCCCGATCTGGTCAAGGAAAACATCAAGAAGAAGTTCCAGGACGAAAAGCTCCCCCTCGTCGACGAGGTCATCGAGCTCGACGCCAGGAACCGCGCCGCCATCACCGAGGCGAGCGAGCTGCGCGCCAGCCGCAACGCCCTCTCGAAGCAGATCGGCATGCTGATGGGTCAGGCGAAGAAGGACCCGAGCAAGCTGGAAGAGGCCGAAAAGATCAAGGCCACCGTCAAGGCGAACGCCGACCGACTTGCCGAGCTTGAAAAGCTCGAGGAGGAGTACGAGCAGAAGATCCACAAGATCATGCTGCTGATCCCGAACATCATCGACCCGAGCGTGCCCATCGGCCCGGATGACAGCCACAATGTCGAGGTCCAGCGCTTCGGCGAACCGAAGGTCCCCGATTTTGAGATCCCCTACCACACGCAGATCATGGAGAGCTTCAACGGCGTCGACATGGACGCTGCGGGCCGCGTCTCCGGCGCGGGCTTCTACTACCTGCTTGGCGACATCGCGCGCCTGCACGAGGGCGTGCTCGCCTACGCGCGCGACTTTATGATCGACAAGGGCTTCACGTTCTGCATCCCGCCGTTCATGATCCACGGCAACGTGGTCGAGGGCGTCATGAGCCAGAACGACATGGACGCCATGATGTATAAGATCGAGGGCGAGGACCTCTATCTTATCGGCACGAGCGAACACTCGATGGTCGGCCGCTTCATCGGCGAGATCCTGCCCGAAAGCAGCCTTCCCCAGACGCTCACGTCCTACTCCCCGTGCTTCCGCAAGGAGAAAGGCTCCCACGGCATCGAGGAACGCGGCGTTTATCGCATCCATCAGTTCGAAAAGCAGGAGATGATCGTCGTCTGCAAGCCCGAGGACAGCATGAAGTGGTACGACCAGATGTGGAAATGGAGCGTTGAGCTGTTCCGCTCGATGGACATTCCCGTCCGCCAGCTCGAGTGCTGCTCCGGCGACCTCGCGGACCTCAAGGTCAAATCCTGCGACATCGAGGCCTGGTCCCCGCGCCAGAAGAAGTATTTCGAGGTCTGCTCCTGCTCGAACCTCGGCGACGCGCAGGCCCGCCGCCTGAAGATCCGCGTCAAGGGCGAGGATGGCAAGCTGTACCTCCCCCACACGCTCAACAACACCGTCGTCGCCCCCCCGCGCATGCTGATCGCATTCCTTGAGAACAATCTGCAGGCCGACGGCAGCGTGCTGATCCCGAAGGTGCTCCAGCCCTACATGGGCGGCAAGACCGTGCTGGTGCCCAAAAAGTAATTCCGATCCGTAATATTTTTTTCTTAACACTACCGTTCGTTTTCGATTTTCTAATAAAGGAGCCCCGTTATGAAGAAATTTCTGGAAGAGTTCAAGGCGTTCGCTATGCGCGGCAACGTGCTGGATATGGCCGTCGGCGTAGTTATCGGCGGCGCGTTCGGCAAGATCACGACCTCGCTCGTGAACGACATCATCATGCCGCTCATTTCCATGCTGACCGGCGGATTGGACTTTTCCGCCTGGAAATGGGTGCTCAAGGCGGAGGAGTCCACCATTGCAGACGGCGTTAAAACCGTCACCGTCCCCGAGGTTGCCGTCAATTTCGGTAATCTCATCTCCGTTATTCTCGATTTCATCATCATCGCGTTTGCCGTCTTTTGCATGGTCAAGGCCATCAACAAGATGCACGACAAGCTCTCCAAGCCCGCCGAGCCGAAGCCCGAAAAGGCCCCCGAGCCGACGAAGGAGGAAGTCCTGCTCACCGAGATCCGCGACCTCTTGAAGGAGCAGAACAAATGAGAGCGCTGCTGACCGAGGGCCTTGCCGCGCTGGGACTGGACATTTCCCGCGTGGAAACGCTCGAACGCTTCTCGGAGCTGCTTCTGGAAAAAAATCAGGTGATGAACCTCACGGCCATCACGGACCCCTCCGCCGTCGCGCAGCTCCACCTGCTCGACAGCGCGGCGCTGCTGCAATTTGCCGACCTGACAGGCAAAAACGTCGTCGATGTCGGCACCGGCGCGGGCTTTCCCGGTATGCCGCTGCGTATCCTCAAGGACGACTTCGACCTCACGCTGCTCGACTCGCTCGGCAAGCGCGTCAACTGGCTCTCCGAGGTCTGTAACGAATTGCAGCTCAAGCGCGTTCAATGCGTCCACGCGCGGGCGGAGGAATTCGCCATGCAGCACCGCGAGCAGTTCGACATCGCGGCCTCGCGCGCGGTCGCACAGCTCAATATGCTCGCCGAACTCTGCCTGCCGCTGGTCAAGGTGGGCGGGCAGTTCCTCGCGATGAAGAGCGTGGACACCGAGGATGAGATCGCGGCGGCGAAGAGCGCCATCAGGACACTCGGCGGACAGATCGCAGGGGTCGAGGATTACACCATCCCGACAAGCGGCGTTACGCACCGTCTCGTCATCATCGAAAAGGTCTCCCCTACCCCGAAGTCTTATCCGCGCGCCTTCGCAAAGATCAAAAAATCCCCTCTGTAACGCAGGCGAAAGGAGCAAGCGACTTGTCTCAGGTCATCGCCGTGGTGTCCGGCAAGGGCGGCACCGGAAAAACTTCATTCACCGCACTCACCGGCATGGCGCTCTCGCGCCTGGGCAAGCGGGTGCTGCTGCTCGACTGCGATATCGGGCTGCGCAACCTGGATCTCTACCTCGGCCTGTCCGACCGCGCGCTCATGGATTTCACCGACGTGATCTCCGGCCGTACGGCGCTCAGCGACGCGGTCGTGCGCCATCCGCTCTACCCCAACCTTTACCTGCTCACGGCACCCGTCACGGCCGCCGCGCTGCCGGACAAGGCACAGATGAAGCGGCTGCTCGATGAGGTACGGCGCAGGTTCGATATCTGCCTGATCGATGCCGCCGCAGGCATCGGCAGCGCCTTCACCCTGGCCACCTGCTGCGCCGACCGCGCCATCGTCGTCACGACGAACGACCCTTCGAGCCTGCGCGATGCGCAGCGCACCGTAATGGAGCTCAGGCGCTTTCCCACCGGAAGGCTTCATCTTGTTGTCAATCGCGTGCGGCGCAGGCTGCTGCAATCCCTGCACGCCACCATTGATGATGCCATCGACGCCGCTGGCCTCCCGCTGCTCGGCGTCATCCCCGAGGATGAAAACATCCCGACGCTGCTCGGCCGCGGGCTGAATTACCCGCTCAAATACCGCTCCGGCGCGATCTGCGCCTGCGAGAATATCGCGCAGCGCCTGTGCGGCGAGCGCGTGCATCTGATGCGGCTCTGAGCCGCCTGAATGGAAAAATTTCACACCAGAAAGGATCGTGACAATATATGAACATCGCTCTCATGGCACATGACAACAAGAAGGAACTCATGGTGCAATTCTGTACCGCCTACGCCGGCATCCTCTCGCGCCACACCCTCTGCGCCACCAGCGTGACCGGTAAAATGGTCAGCGAAGCCAGCGGACTTCCGATCCACCTCTTCATGGCGCGCATCCACGGCGGCGCCGAGCAGATCGGCGCACGCATCTCCTACAACGAGATCGACATGGTCCTCTTCCTCTGCGATCCCAGCGACCCGCGCTACAACGAGAGCCTCACCTATATCACCCGCCTGTGCGATCAGAACAACATCCCCTTTGCCACAAATCTCGCCACCGCTGAGATGCTCGTCATGGGTCTCGCCCGCGGCGACCTTGACTGGCGCGACATCGTCAACCCCAAGACCAAACCCTTTACCACCTGATCCCCGCATGGTTTTTCCGCCAGTTTCAATACAAAAAGTATAAGCAATATATTTTTATACAAACAGGAGTGACTTTTACCATGATGCAATCCCGTACACACAACTGCGGCGAGCTTCGCGCGCAGCATGCCGGTGAGCACGTCAAGCTCGTCGGCTGGATGGAAAACGTCCGCGAAGTCGGCGGCAGCCTCGCCTTCGTGGTGCTGCGCGACTTCTACGGCACGACGCAGATCGTCGTCGAGACGAGCGAGCTGCTCGCCCAGATCAAGGGCTACAACAAAGAGAGCACCATCTCCGTCGAGGGCACCGTGCGCGAGCGCGCGAGCAAGAACCCGGGCCAGCCCACCGGCGACATTGAGGTCGTGCCCGAAAAGATCGAGCTGCTCGGCCGCTGCCGCTACAACTCCCTGCCGTTCGAGATCAACCGCAGCCGCGAGGCCGACGAGACCCAGCGTCTCAAGTACCGCTATCTCGACCTGCGCAACCCCGCCGTCAAGAAGAACATCATCCTGCGCTGCAACGTCATCGCCGC
>CAKTLD010000039.1 GCA_934572445.1 uncultured Oscillospiraceae bacterium | reverse complement strand
ATGCCTTCAGAACAGCGCTTTTCCGCACCGTCCAGCCGTTCTGCCGCAGGAAGCACAGGTATTCCTCGCTCGTCCACTTGCTGTGGAGAGGGAATCCCGCCAGCTTCATGAAAAACGCCTTGACCTTGCCGGAAAAAGAGTTCCCCGCGTGGGTGAAGGTGGGCGCGATGAGCACACCGTCGTCCTTCAGCACCCGGCGAATCTCGGCAAGGGCTTTCTCCGGCTGCGGCACGATGTGCAGCGCGTTGGAGACGATCACCACGTCGAAGGACCTGTCCGCATACGGCAGGCGGAACATATCCTGCACGGAAAAGTGCAGCTTTGCCGAGCGGTTATCCCGCTTTGCCTCGGCGATCATCTCCGCGGAGGCGTCCGTCGCCTCGATGTGCGCCGCCGCGTTTACAATGTGCCTTGCGATCAGTCCCGTGCCGGTGGCAAGCTCCAGTACCGTCTTCGCTTTCACGACTGGCCGGATCAGCACATACATCTCCTCATACGCCGCCCGATCCTTTCGCATGAAGCGGTCGTACCGACCGGCATTTTTGTCCCAGAAATTCTTGTGTTTTCGCATCGCTATCACTCCCCAGTCGTTAGATGTATCTAACCTATACGCACACATCTTTCAGTTAGATGCAGCTAACTATCGTGTCTTGGAAAAGCCGCATTGCTGCGGCACCCCTCCCAAAGCTATTCTTGCTTAATTTAGCGTTTTCGGATGATTTTCTTAGAAAATCATTACTCCCCATTTCTGCTCCAAAGTATAGCACCGCCGATGGTTAGTGTCAACTAACCATCGGGTATTCCTCTCATCTTTTCCTCTGCCTTCGGAGCGCGTACAAAGCAGCTGCCCTTATTCTTTGATTATAGCATCCCACGGTTTGCGCCGCCAAGGGTTAAGAAAACCGTTGACGCTTTTTCTATTTCTGGCTATAATAGGCGCACCGAGGATGGACGCCTTTCCGCCTGTTTTTCTATGACCACAACACGTACCACAGACGCTTCCGGGACACATGGTTACAACGGGAAAAAGAGGCCACAAGACCATTTACATTCCAGGCAAAAGCGGCGGAAATGGCTAAAAGTCAATACAAAGCATAGCTTTTGATTCGTTCGCATCCGTAAGGTCGTGGGTTCGAATCCCTTCAGGTCCACCAGAAGTCCACCGTGATTCCAATCGAATCACGGTGGACTTTTTTTGTGCGTCCTTCCTTTCCCCGCGCGCCATGGTAAAGCAGCGCCGATAAAATCGGAATCCGGACGGCACCGGAATATGAATCATGAAAGATACAACAGGATCAGGCGCCGGCTCCCCGGTCCGTCGATGCACCCATACCCGCGACCAGAACTGCCTGCAAAAAAGAGGAAGGCTGCGCCTTCCTCTTTTTCTTTCTTTACATCAGCATCGTTACGCCGTTTTCCTCGATACGGATATCGATGTACGGCGCGCCCGGATCGTACTCGCCGTCGAGCGTCCAGGGGATGTCCTCCGCCGTTTCGGCTACGACATGGCGAACATGACGGAAAATGAGTCCCTCGGAATCCTGATAGTCCTGATTGATGAGCGCGCGGATCAACGCCTGCATGGCCGCGTGCGTGCGCGGCACGGGCACGAGCAGGAGCTCGAACTGCCCATCGTCGAACGATACCGTCTCGGGCGAGAGCTTCATCAGCCCCGCAATGGACGTTGAGTTGCTGATCGCACCGAAGAGATACTCTCCGTCGAACTCCTCACCGTCGGCGGTGATCTTCATGCGGTAGGGGCAGAGCGTGTCGAGATTCTTCACGCCGTCGAGCATGTAGGCAAAGTGTCCGAAGACATTCTTGATATCCTGCGGCACGGTGTAGGTCGTTCTGGTAAATGCGCCGAACGATGCGACATAGACAAAGTTCCGTTCGCCGAACACGCCCACATCCAGCTCGCGCGGCAGCAGGCGCATCGCCGAGCGCGCCGCCGTTTCCGGATCGGACGAAATGTTAAGGCTCGCGGCAAAGTCGTTCGTGCTGCCGCCGGGCAGATAGCTCACCATCGGACGCTTCTCCTTCGGGATGCGCATCACGCCGTTGATCGTCTCGTTGAGCGTGCCGTCGCCGCCGTGGCAGACGATCAGGTCAAACTGCTCGCCCAGCTCCTCGGCCAGCACCGTCGCGTCACCGCGGCCGCGCGTCTGCCGCACGGAAACGAGATACCCCGCCTCGGAGTAGATCGACACCGCCTCAAACAGCGGTGCCGGCGACTTGGTCTTGCCCGCGCGCGGATTGACGATAAAAAGCAGCTTTTTGTCCATGTAGTCCTCCCCTGCCTTTTGCCCCTCATAGGGTGGGCCGGAGGGCGCTGCGCGCCGTCCGGCCTTTCCTTTATGTTAAGAATATCATAACACAGGAAATGTGCGGTTGCAATTCCCCGCAAAAAATAGTAAGCTTATTTTAGCGTACAATTAACAAGCTGTGCACAACAGGGAGGTTCCCGATGAAAAACAAGACCTATCTGCACCTCGGGGTAACGCTGGTCGCTTCGGCCTGCGTGATCCTGATGTTTTATGACACCTTTTTTCAGTCCCGCGTCCTGCTCGGCTTTTTCAGCAAACTGACGACGGTGCTCTCGCCCGTGATCTACGGGCTGGCGTTTGCCTATCTGCTCGCGCCCATCGTCGACTTTTTTGACCGCCAGATCGGAAAGGCGCTCAAGAGCGCCAGGTCCTCGCTCGTACGGGGGCTGAGCATCCTCGTCACCTGGATCGTGGTGCTGGCGGTGATCTACCTGATGTTCAGTATCCTCATCCCCGAGCTGGTCGACAGCGTGAAGCTGCTCGCTGCCAACTTTGAAAGCTACTACCGCACCGTCTACAACTGGGTCACGGCGCTGATGGAAAACGAGCCCGCCTTCTCCGATCAGGTGCTCGCCGCGCTCAACAGCTACTACGACAATCTCGTCAAATGGGTCACCGACACCGTGATCCCGCAGGCGCAGGTCGCCATCGTGGCGGTGACGGGCGGCATCTGGAGCATCGTGGTATTCCTCAAGAACCTGCTGATCGGCATGATGGTCTCGGTCTACCTGCTCGCGCGCAAGGAGAGCTTTGCCCTGCAGACGAAAAAACTGCTTTATGCCGCCCTGCCCGAGCAGCACTATCGCCGCACTCTGCGCGCCACGGCGGAGGTCGACCGCATTTTCAGCGGCTTCGTGCGCGGAAAGCTGCTCGACTCGCTCATCATCGGCATCATCTGCTTTATCGGCTGCTCCATCCTGAACTTCCCCTATACGCCGATCATTTCGGTGTTCGTGGGCGTGACGAATATCATCCCCGTCTTCGGCCCCTTCCTCGGCGCGATCCCAAGCGCATTCCTGATCCTGCTCGTCGATCCCCGCCAGTGCCTCTACTTCATCATCTTCATCATCGCCCTGCAGCAGTTTGACGGCAACATCCTGGGTCCCAAGATCCTCGGCAAGTCCACCGGCATTTCCAGTTTCTGGGTCATCGTGGCCATCGTGGTCGGAGGAGGCTTCGGCGGTGTGCTGGGCATGTTCCTCGGCGTACCGGTATTCGCGTGCATCAGCTCCGCCGTGAACTGGCTGGCAAACCGCAGCCTTGCCAAAAAGGGCGTGACAGACGATACGCCCTTCGCCCCTGCCGCCCCCGAAACGAAAAAGGAATGACCGCCCCATGAAACGCTTTGCCCGGTTTTACCGCGAAAACAAAGGACTGCACCGCTGGCTGCTCGCCTGCGGCGCAGTTCTTGCGCTTTTTTCCCTGCTGCGCGGCGACCGCGCGGCGATGAACGCACTGGTCTATGGCTTCACGCTGCCGCTGGAGCAGGCGTTTGGCCGCGCGTGCGCGGCGCTGCCGTTTTCGGTCGCGGAGCTTCTTTATGTACTGGCCGCCGTACTTCTTGTATTCCTGCTGGTGCAGAGCGTGCGCTGCCTCGTGCGCGCAGCAAAAAAAGGACGCGCAGCCTATCGCTGCGCGCTGTTTCTTCTGGATCTGTTTCTCACGGTCTATGCCGCGTTCTGCGTTCTTTGGGGTGCGAACTACTATGCCGACGATTTTTGCGACAAAAGCGGCCTTTCGCCCGAGCCCGTCGCGTATGAGGATCTGGTCCGCGTCACGCAGTATTTCGCGGACAACCTTGCCGAGGCGGCGACACACGTCGCGCGCGGCGAAGATGGTCTCTTTACCGCTGACCGGCAGGAGATCCTGGACTACGCCGACACGGTGTACGACTGCCTTTATGACGAATTCCCGTTCCTCGACATGCCGGACCAGAAGCCCAAGGGCATCTTCTTTTCGAAGATCATGAGCGCGATGAACTTCACGGGCTTCTACTTCCCGTTCACGGGCGAGTCGAACGTGAACATGGACTCGCCCGCGATGCTGCTGGCCTCGACCTGTGCGCACGAGCTCTCGCATCAGCGCGGCATCACATCCGAGCAGCAGAGCAACTTCCTTGCGGTCCTCGCCTGCACGCGCTGTGATGACGCAAACTACAATTACGCCGGCTGGATGCTCGGCTACATCCACTTAGGCAACGCGCTCTACCGCGCCGATCCCGAGGCGTGGCAGGTGATCCGCGACAGCCTGCCCGGCGAGGTCGTGCTCGACCTGCGCGATAACAGCGCCTACTGGGCGCAGTACAAGGGCCTTACGGCCACCGTCACCCAGTCGCTCAACGATAAGATGATCAAATCCTACGGTGACGAACTCGGCACGCAGAGCTACGGCGCGGTCGTCGACCTGCTCGTGAACTACTACGCCTGAGCGCCGCTCGTCTCGCGGTAAGATTTCAAGAATCCTCTCGTTCGCTCCTGCTGTGGGTTTTCGAAGACCTGCTCGGGGCTGCCCTGCTCCACAATGACGCCACCGTCTAAAAAGACAACGCGGTCGCTCACGGCGCGGGCAAAGGGCATCTCGTGCGTCACGATGACCATGGTCATGTGCTCGTCGGCCAAACTGCGGATGACGCGCAGCACCTCGCCGGTCAAAAGCGGGTCGAGCGCGGAGGTCGGCTCGTCGAAAAAGAGGATCTCCGGCTTCATCGCCAGCGCGCGGGCAATGGCCACGCGCTGCTGCTGTCCGCCCGAGAGCTGGTAGGGGTAGGCGTTTTCCTTACCCTGCAGGCCCATCTTATCGAGCAGCGCCATGGCCTCGGCCTCGACCTCGGCTTTACCGCGCTTTTGCACCGAGACCGGCGCGTCGCAGACATTTTTGAGCACCGTGTAGTGCGGGAAGAGGTCAAACTGCTGGAACACCAGCCCGAACTGCCGCCGTGCCGCGCGCAGCGCGGCCTTGCCGGCGTAAACGCTCCTTCCGTTTTCCTCACGGGCGCAGACGGTCTCGCCGTAAGCGAGCGAACCGCCGTCCAGCGTTTCAAGGAGCGCCGCGCAGCGCAGCATCGTCGATTTGCCGCCGCCCGAGGGGCCGATGATCGACACGACCTCGCCCTTTTCCACCCTGAGCGACACGCCCTTCAGCACCTCAAGTTCTCCAAACGCTTTGCGCGCGTTCCGCATTTCAAAAACCGTCATCGCTCCGCCCTCCTCTCAGCGGTAATAGCGCAGCGCTTTTTCGCAGCGCTCCATCGCAAGGGCCGCCAGGTAGTTGAACACATAATAAAATGCGCCCGCCGCCGCCAGCGCCAGCATCCCCGGCGTGTTCGGCGAGGCGACGATCTGCTTGGCGCGCGTGAACATCTCCACCGTTCCGATGACGGACGCGAGCGAGGTATCCTTCACCAGCGTGATGACCTCGTTCGTCACCGCGGGGATGACGCGCCTGACCATCTGCGGCAGGATGATGCGGAAAAACGTCTGCGCACGCGTGTAGCCCAGCACCTGTGCGGCCTCATACTGTCCGCGCGGGATGGATTCGATACCGCCGCGGTAGATCTCGGCAAAATACGCCGCGTAGTTGATGACGAACGCGACGATGACCGCCGTGAAGCGCCAGTTGCCCGGCACCGTGACGCCAAGCAGCAGCTTTGGCCCGTAGAAGACGACCATCAGCTGCAGCATCAGCGGCGTTCCGCGCATGATGGAGATATACGCCTTGACGAGCCAGCGCAGCGGCGCAAAGCGGCTGCGCCGTCCGAACATCACGGCAAGGCCCAGCGGCACGGAAAACAGCAGCGTGAGCGCAAAGATCAGCAGCGTGGTCACAAAGCCCTGCGCCAGCAGAGAAAGCATTGTGGATACGGTCATAGAGGCTTACCTCGCTTCCGGATAGATGAGAGAGGGAGCAGGCGGGGGAAGGGGCTCCTCCCGCCTGCCCCGCTGAGAAGAGGAGGCTCTTTATCCCTTCTTGATCAGGCACAGGCTGTCAAGCACAAGGCCCTGATCGACGTACTTCTGCGCGATCTCCAGCATGGTGCCGTCCGCGGCCATCTTGAGGAGCTCGGCGTTCACCGCGTCGCGCAGCTCCGTGTTGCCCTTGAGAAAGCCGATGGCGTACTGCTCGGTGGAAAGGGGCTCACCCAGGATCACATAGTCGCCCGCGCTGTTCGCGATCTGATACTGCGCCACGCCGAGATCGGCGGCCACGGCGTCCACCGTGCCCTGCGCCAGATCCATAAAGCCCATGTTGTAGTCGCCCAGCTCCACGACCTCCTTGAGGCTCGCCTTAAAGGCCTCGTCTGCGTTGATCGCGTCGACCGCGGAGGACGCGGCCTGCGCCATCACGCTCTTGCCGGCAAGGTCCGCGAGCGAGGTGATGCCGCTGTCCGCCTTCACGACCATCACGATGGAATTATCCACATAGGGGTCGGACCAGGTGTAGTCATTTTCGCGGCCGGTGTAGGTAAAGCCGTTCCAGATGCAGTTGATCGTGCCGCTCGAGAGCTCGGCATCCTTGCTGTTCCAGTCGATGGCGATGGCGTCATACTCCCAGCCGAGGCGCGCGCACAGCACCTTCGCCATCGCGAGGTCAAAGCCGTCGTAGCTGCCGTCGGCGGCGATGAAGCCGAACGGCGGGAACTCGGCATCAAAGCCGACGATCAGCTTCTGCGTCTCGCCGCCCTGCGCGTCCTGCGCTCCGCCGCCTGAAGTATCATCCGTATCGCTCTTGCTGCCGCAGGCGGCAAGGGCCAGTACCATCACGGCGGCCAGCGCCATTGCTAAGAATTTTTTCATCGTTTTTTCCTCCTGATTTTTGTCCGGCGCCCGGCCGTTTGATTTAGTGTGGTAACACGATAACACAATACCGCGCGACAGTAAATACACGCTCTTGCCAAAGCTGCACGTCCGCTTCGCCGCGCTTTTCTCTGTTTTCCACAGTTTGCGCGCAAAAAAGCAGCCGGCGGAAGTTCCGTCGGCTGCTCTCTATGAAATTTCCTTACTGCATCATCCGGTCAATGGCGCGGTTCAGCTCGTCGAGCGTCTCCTGATCGCCATGCTCCACCGCATCCACGATGCAGTGCTCGATGTGGTCCTTCAGGATGATACGGCTCGTCGCATTCAGCGCCGAGCGCACTGCCGCCAGCTGCACCAGCAGCTCCGAGCAGTCGCGTCCCTCCTCGGCCATGCGCTTCACAGCCTCCAGATGCCCGATAGCGCGCGAAAGGCGGTTGACCACCGCGCGCGTATGCTCGTGGGAGTGGGTGTGTCCGTGCGCCCCGTGGATGTGTGTATGCTCCGTCATCCCTGCCGCCTCCGTCTTCTTGTATTCTGTGCGGCAACAGAATACCACACTTCCCTCCGCGGTGCAAGCCTCCGCGGAAAATGCGAAAACTTTCCCCCGCCGCCGCTTTTCGCTTGTCCTTTGCCGCTCGTTGTGCTACAATGCAGAGTCAGGATAGATCATACTGCATTGGAGGGTTTTTTATGCTGTCTATTGACGTTTCTCATGCTTCGTCCTTCCTCCCGCTGCCCTATCAGGCGGCGCTGCGCCCGCGCCTGGAGCGCGCGGCGAGCTGGCTGCAAAACGGCGGCGGCAAGGGCTCTGATTTCATCGGCTGGGTCGCGCTGCCGCGCGACTATGACAAGGACGAGTACGCGCGCATCCTTGCCGCGGCACAGAAGATCCAGAACGATTCCAAAGCGCTCGTCGTCATCGGTATCGGCGGCAGCTATCTCGGTGCGCGCGGCGTGATCGAGTGCCTGTGCTCGCCAAACTATAATCTGAAGAAAAAATCCACGCCGAACATCTACTTCATCGGCAATGGCCTGTCCTCCGACGCGCTGCGCGAAGTGATGGCACTGATCGGCGACGATGATTTTTCCGTCAACGTGATCTCCAAGTCCGGCACGACGACCGAGCCCGCTGTCGCCTTCCGCTTCTTCCGCGAAAAGCTGGAGCAGAAATACGGCAAGGCCGGCGCCGCCAAGCGCATCTATGCCACGACCGACGCGCACAAGGGCGCGCTCAAGAGCCTTGCCGATCAGGAGGGATATGAGGAATTCGTCGTGCCCGACAATGTCGGCGGGCGCTACAGCGTGCTTACGGCCGTTGGCCTGCTCCCCATCGCCGTCGCGGGGATTGACCTTTCCGCGCTCATGGGCGGCGCGCGCGAGATGATGGAGCTCTGCGCGCAGGATGGTTATGAGAATCCCGCCTGGCAGTATGCCGCCATCCGCCACGAGCTTTACCGCAGCGGCAAGAAGATCGAGCTGCTGGCGTGCTTCGAGCCGTCGTTCCGCTTCATGGCCGAGTGGTGGAAGCAGCTCTACGGCGAGAGCGAGGGCAAGGAGGAAAAGGGTCTCTTCCCCGCCAGTGTCGATTTCACCGCGGACCTGCACTCCATGGGCCAGTACATCCAGCAGGGCGAGCGCACGCTGATGGAAACGGTCGTCCGCTTTGCCGCCGCCGACGAGCAGGCCGTCGTCCCCTATGACGAGGCGAACGGCGACGGGCTGAACTTCCTTGCAGGCAAGACGATGGACTTCATCAACCGTCAGGCGATGGACGGCACACTGCTGGCCCATGTTGAGGGCGGCGTGCCCAACATCATCGTAAACGCGGGGCAGAACAATGCCCGCACGCTCGGCCAGCTCATCTACTTCTTTGAGTACGCCTGCGGCCTGAGCGGATATCTGCTGGGCGTCAACCCCTTCGACCAGCCGGGCGTGGAGGCCTACAAGAAGAACATGTTCGCGCTGCTGGGTAAGCCCGGCTATGAGGATATGGGCGAATCGCTGCGCGCCAGACTCCGGTAAGGGCACTCAAACTTTTTGAATAAACTTGAAACTTTTCTTTCAGCATTGCAAAATCTTCCCGTCTATGCTATGCTGAATACAAGCAAGACCATCCCCCCATCGCGGGGAGCTTTTGAAAGGAGTGATTTCTTATGGTCAGGCTCATCATGGGTGAAAAGGGCACCGGCAAGACCAAGAAGCTGATCGAAATGATCAACGCCACTGCGCAGGAGGATAACGGCAGCGTCGTTTGCATTGAGGCCAAGTCCACCATGACCTTCGACATCCATTATCACGTCCGTCTGATCTCTGCCGACGAGTACAATATCTCCTCCTATGAGGCGCTGCGCGGCTTCCTGTGCGGCCTGTACGCCGGCAATTACGATATTTCCCACATCTTTATCGACAATCTGTTCAAGATCGTCCGCGGTGAGTGCAACCAGGCTGCCGAGGATTTCCTGAACGATCTGGACCGCTTCAGCCACGATTCCGGCGTGAAGTTCACCGTCTCCGTCTCCGGCGACCCCGCGCTCGCCACCGACGGGATGCAGAAGTTCCTGTGATCGCTTACATTTGAACAGAAAGAGAGCCCTCCGAAGAGGGCTCTCTTTTTTCGTTCTTTTCGGCGCGGGGAGCTCTTATTTTTTCTGTCCCTTCAGCACGCCCGCGTGCTTGCAGCTCGTATAGCCGAAGACGATCATCGCAGCGGTCACGGACAGGGCCAGCACGCTGCGCGCGCCGTCGCCCAGCGTCAGCGCGGAGCCCGCGCTGAGAAAGATGACAACGATGCACACGACCATCACGACAAGGCTGACGATCCAGGGGATCAGGAGCTTCTTATCCATCTTCTTCATATCTCTTCCTCCTTCAGCTCCAGCAGCACGGGACAGTGGTCGCTGCCCGGGATCTCAGCAAGAATGTCCGCGCCCTTGATGCGGCCGCGCAGCCGCTCGGATACGATAAAATAGTCGATGCGCCAACCGACGTTCCGCGCGCGCGACTGGGCGCGGTAGCTCCACCACGAGTAGGCGTCCGTCCGCTCGGGGTAGAGCGTGCGGAACGTATCGAGAAAGCCGGAGGACAGCAGCTGCGTCATTTTTCCGCGTTCCTCGTCGGTGAAGCCGGGGTTGAAGTGATTCGTCTTGGGATTCTTGAGGTCGATCTCCTCGTGCGCGACGTTCAGATCCCCGCAGTAGACCACGGGCTTGATCGCGTCCAGCTCACAGAGATACTCGCGCAGCGCGTCCTCCCACTCCATGCGGTAGGCGAGTCGGCGCAGCTCGTCCTGCGAATTCGGCGTGTAACAGCAGACAAGATAGAAGTCCGGATACTCACAGGTGATGACGCGCCCCTCGTGGCGGTGGATATCCTCGCCGAAGTCATAGGTGACGGAAAGCGGCTCCTGCCGGGTGAAGACCGCCGTGCCGGAATAGCCTTTCTTGTCCGCGCTGTTCCAGTAGATGTGGTACTGCGGCAGATCGAGCTCGATCTGGTGCGGCTGGAGCTTCGTCTCCTGCAGGCAGATGACGTCCGCGTCGATGAGGGAGACAAAATCGAGGAAGCCCTTGCCCACACACGCGCGCAGGCCGTTAACGTTCCATGAGATCAGTTTCATGGGTATCCTCCCAACTGTTTGATGATCGCTACCATTGTACTATCCGCAAGGCGCAAAAGCAACAAAAATCGTGGGGAGCGCGTGTTCGGCGCAGGCTCTCCCCGCAGCTCCCTCAGCGGGAGAAAAGCTTTTTCGCCAGCGGACCGATCACGCCGCCAGCGGCGTTGCCGAGTGTCATCACCAGCAGATATCCGAACGTGCGCGCGCTCCACGCGCCCGCCATCGTAAAGTAATACATATTCGCCACGCAATGCTCAAAGCCGCAGAGGATGAACACGCACACGCCGAAAAAGAGCGCCAGATATTTGCCCAGCTCGTGCGGGTTGGAACGGAAGCCTTCCACGGCAATATAGATCATCGCATTGCACAGCACCGCAAGAAGGAAAACGCCCATAAGCGGTTCCGCGAGCTTGGTTTGGCAGATGACCTGCGCACGCGCGTCGAGCACATTCAGGCGCGTAAACTGCTCCGCCGCGGCCACAAGCACCGTGCCCGCAAGATTGCCGAGCCAGATCACGGGCAGCGCACGCGCATAGGCGCGGTCATTGTCGAACACATAGCAGACCTTGCCGGTGAAAAGGTGCAGCCCGCGCGTGCAGATGACGAACAGGCCCACGGTGAAAAAGAGCGCGCCGACGACGGTATTCTCAAGGGAGAGGAACGCCGTGCCGCCCACGCCGATGACCGCGCCCGCAAGCAGCGCGGAAAGAAACAGCTTTGCCATATCAGATCCTCCGGACAAGTTATCTGCTCCATTGTACCCCAGCGCAGCGGCGCTTGTAAACGTCTTTTTCCGCGCGGCGGAAAAGTCCGCAGAAAGCACGGTAAAAACCGCCGTGCGATAAAGAAAGCGCGGATGTCAACGCTTTTTGACAGACTTTACCGCGCCTCCGGGGTACAATACGGACAGAAGGAAGGGCCGGTGAGACCGATGGACATCGGTGCAAAGCGCAGGGCCGCGCGCAACCGCGGGACACGATCATGCCCGCGGTCTGTCTCGGCATCCGGACGCTGTGTCTGCTGCTGTACTGGTGCTTCACGGGGCCGGGGCAGCGGCCCGGCAGGCTGACCGGCGGCAGGCCGGTCCGCTGAAGCCGCGCACCGGCCTGCGTCTATCAAAAAAGACAACAAAAAACCCCTGCCGTGAGGCAGGGGTTTTTTGCTGTGTTGTGTGTGTATTTTTAGGAGGGAGAAAATCACATCGGGGAGGTCCCCTTTGCAAGTATTAAGATAGCAGTCAATCTTGGCTAAAGTTTGAATCGGTTGTAAACAAATTATGAATACCACCGGAAATCCTGCACATTTTCAGCCCATGAGCGCGCAGAGCTCGGAAAAGTCGAGCGGCTGGAGCGCGAGGTCGATGCCGTAGCCGATGATGCGGGCGAGCGCGCGGATCTGCGCGTCGATGTCGCGCGTCGTGACCATCACCCCTGCGTGACCGCGCAGCGCGGCAGGGTCCACATCCGTCCGGCCTGCCTCCTCCAGCACGTCGAGCGTCAGCGTCGCGGCGTCGACGACCGTGGGGACGCCGATGGCGTACACCGGCACGCCGAGCGTCTCGCGGCTGAGCGCGCGGCGGTGATTGCCGACGCCGCTTCCCGGGACGATACCCGTGTCGGTGAGCTGCACACTGGTACACAGCCGCGCAAGCGAGCGGGAGGCCAGCGCGTCAATGGCGATGAGCGCATCGGGCCGCACCGTCTCCACCGCGCCGCACACGAGCTCCGCCGCCTCGATCCCCGTGCGGCCGAGAACGTTCGGCGTCAGCACGCTGACGGCGGCCAGCGCGGAAAACGCGGGCTCCGAGGCAAGATGCCGCGTGACAAAAACGTGCTCCGCCGCTGCGGGACCGACGGCGTCCGGCGTCATCGCCGCGTTGCCCAGACCCACGACGAGCACCGTGCGCACCCCCTCCCCCATCAGTGCGCGCAGCTCCGCGCCTACAGCGCGCGCCGCACGCGCGGGCGTATCCTCGCGGCGCAGCAGCGGTGTAAGGTCAAGTGTCACATAGCGTCCCTCGGGCTTGCCGAGCGCGCGGGCGGCCTCTGCGTCCGTGATCGTCACGCTCGTCACGCTGCACCCGCGGCGGAAGACCGTCCTGCTCTCCACGCCGGCAAGAGCGTTTTTCGCGCTGCCGCGCCAGAGCTCGTGCGCCTCCATGGCAAGGTCCGTGCGCCGATCCAGCGCCATTTTGTCCGCCCCCTTACTAAATCTTGTTTGTTGGCTTTATTTTTGCCACAATGTTTTGTGTCATTCAAAAAAATCAAAAAATCGCGAAAAAATGCTTGCAATTCGTTGAAAACTTTGCTAAAATACCATTCTGCACGGTGGATTTTTTGCCCGCCTGCGTAAATCCCAACCGGAGGAGGTGTTTGGTTTGCCGAATATCAAGTCTGCCAAAAAGCGCGTTCAGATCACTGAGGTCCGCAACGCCCGCAACAAGGCTGACAAGTCCGCACTGAAGACCGCACTCAAGAAGTTCGAGGCGGCTGCCGCTGAAGGCAATCGCACCGAGGCCGAGGGCGCTTACAAGGTCGCAGTGAAGACTGTCGATAAGGCTGCTGCAAAGGGTATTCTTCACAAGAATAACGCCGCGCACAAGAAGAGCGCGCTGACCCTGAAGCTCAACAGCATTGGCTGATCAAGCGAAAATGAGAGTCATCCGAAAGGATGGCTCTTTTTTTGTGCCCTTTAGGGCACGGGAAGATTCCGCGCGATGCGCGGAGGGGAAATGCAGCGCTTCGCGCTGCTGCCAAGCAAAGGGGGGATTCTCTCGCATAAGAGAATCCCCCCTTTGAATCCCCCAAGAGAACGGCAGGGGCGTTTCGATCTCGCCCCTGCACCCCTAACGACCAAAAGGGAGGGGCCTTGCCCCTCCTTTTTGGATTATCCACCCCGCTGTTGCGTCTGACGGCGCGGCATTGCTGCGCTCGCCGCATGGAGGCAAAAAACGACCGCGTCAGCGGTCGTTTTCTTCTATGGGAATTTCACCGTGTTCCTGTTCGAAAGCTGCGATGCGGCGCTTGATCATCTGCTCCAGCTCACGGTTTTTGGTGCGTCCCTCGTATTCAGCGATATATCCGAGCTTCTCCAACAGCACCGGATCTATACGCAGGGTATAACGACTTTTTGAATCCATTTGCCAACCTCCGTGACGAAGTATTGACAAAAGTTTAGCGTCAAATTATACTAAAAAGAAAAAGTGACGCAACAATGACGCACAAAAGGAAAAAATAAAATGACAACTTATCGAACCCTTTATCACGGCATGGTGCGCAGCATGAGCGAGGCCATCGACCTCTACGACGAGGGCAAAGGCATCCTTGCCCGCGAAGTCCTGAAAAAGGCTCTATTAGACGCAGAAGAGCAGGTCATCGCGCACGACATCATTCCCGACGAACCCATCAGCAGTACCGCCCCCGCGAAGGACTAAAAAAGGAGCAGCCCTGAGCGGCGAGCGCAGCAATGCCGCGCCGTCAGAAGGGCGGGGTAGATAATCCAAAAAGGAGGGGCAAGGCCCCTCCCTTTTGGTCGTTAGGGGTGCAGGGGCGAGATCGAAACGCCCCTGCCGTTCTCTTAGGGGTTCAAAAGGGGACCTTCTCTCACGCGAGAGAAGGTCCCCTTTTATCCGCACTCCCGCGCGGCGCGGGAACAATGCGCAGCGCTTCGCGCTGCTTATTTTTTATTCGGATTGTAATAATCCGTCTCGTCGGGAATGACGATCGGCAGGCCGTTCTGATACACCGGCAGCGTCTGGAACTTGAAGCGCGAGACCTTGTGCTTGCGGTCGATCTGTTCCTTGATGGCGGGGTCGGCGATCCCCTTGCGCATGTACTCGTTCACCGCGTGGTAGGTAAAGCCGAGGTTGTCCTCGTCGGTCTTGCCGGTCAGACCGTCAGACGGCGGCTTGATGAGGAAGCGCTCAGGCAGCCCCAGCTCCGCGCCCAGCGCGATGACCTCCTCGGTCGTGTACATGCCGAGCGGAGAGAACGCGCCCGCGCTGTCGCCGTAGATCGTGCAGTAGCCGACCCAGTCCTCGGAGAGGTTCGAGGTGTTGATGACGATGCCGCCTTCCTCGCTCTGCGCGATGGCATACAGCGTCGCCATGCGGATGCGGGACGGCAGGTTCACCCTCGTCTGGCGGCTCGCCTCGATGCCCACGCGCGCCATCTCGTCGAGAATACCGCTCGTGCCGCCGTGGATGTTGAACGTGTAGTGGCGGATGTTCAGCACGTCGACAAGGCCGTTGGAATAGTCGATGTCCGGCTGCACGCCGTCGGGCATCAGCACGCCGACGACATTCTCGCG
>CAKTLD010000038.1 GCA_934572445.1 uncultured Oscillospiraceae bacterium | reverse complement strand
TCGGTTTTTTGACGGCGGTGTACCTCTCCAAGGTCGCGCCCAAGAAGGTCCGCACCGTGCTGGAGGCCGCCGTCAGCCTGCTCGCGGGGATCCCGTCGGTCGTGTACGGCCTTGTCGGTATGCTGGTGCTCGTGCCTGCCATCCGCAAGACGTTCCACCTGCCGGACGGCGCAAGCCTGTTTGCGGCCATCATCGTGCTGGCCGTCATGATCCTGCCGTCGATCATCAAGGTGAGCGTCACGGCGCTCGAGGCCGTCCCGCATGAATATGAGGACGCCTCGCTTGCCCTCGGTGCGACTGAGGTCGAGACCTATTTCCGCGTCTCCGTTCCGGCGGCCAAGAGCGGCATCGCCGCGGCCGTCGTGCTCGGCGTGGGCCGCGCCATCGGCGAAGCGATGGCCGTCATGATGGTATCCGGTAACGTATCCAACATGCCGTCGCTGTTCCAGAGTGTCCGCTTCCTTACGACGGCGGTCGCAAGCGAAATGTCCTATTCTGGCCCGGGCAGTCTCCAGCGTCAGGCGCTGTTCTCCATCGCGCTGGTGCTGTACCTTTTTATCCTGCTGATCAACGCCTCGCTGAACTTCTTCCTGAAACGCGATAAGGAGGGGACGTAATATGCTCAAGACCCGCGCCTCTGTCCGCCGCAGAGGCTATATCGCCGCGATGCGCACGCTGATGTGGCTCGCCGCACTATTGACTTGCGCGCTCGTTCTCGCTATGATTGGATATATACTGGGCAATGGTATCCCGCACATCACCTGGGAGCTGCTCTCCACCGCGCCGAGCTACCTTGCGAACCGCGTCGGCATCCTGCCGGACATCCTGAGCACGCTCTACATCGTTATTGCGACGCTGCTGATCGTGCTGCCGCTTGGCGTGGGCGCGGCCATCTATCTTAACGAGTACGCCGCGAACAAGAAGCTCGTCGCCGCGATCGAGTACGCCGCGGAGACACTTTCAGGGATTCCGTCGATCATTTACGGCCTTGTCGGCATGCTGATTTTCTGCAGGAACGGTACCTCGCTGCTTGCGGGCGCGCTGACGCTGACGATCATGAATCTGCCGACGATCATGCGTACCACGCAGGAGAGCCTGAAGACCGTGCCGCAGAGCTACCGCGAGGGTGCGTTTGCGCTGGGGGCCGGGCGGTGGCGTACCATCCGCACGGTGGTGCTGCCAGGCTGCGTGGACGGTATCCTGACGGGCTGCATCCTGTCGGTGGGGCGCATCCTCGGCGAGTCGGCGGCGCTTTTGTTTACTGCGGGGTCTGCCCACATGCTTTATGGCTTTTTCGATGGGATGCGGAACGCGGGCGCGACGCTGACCGTAGCGCTTTACTTCTATGCCAAGGAGTCGAGCGACACGGGAATGGTGTTTGCCATCGCAGCGATCCTGATGCTGCTGACCATGCTCATCAATCTGGCGGCAGATCTTGTCGGGCGATATTTCAGGAGGAAACAGGAATGAACCAGTCGGTAAACGGAAGCGGAATGAAGCGCATGGCACTTTTGAACGACCTCTCCTGCTTCGGCAAGTGCTCGCTGAGCGTGGAGGCGCCCATCCTCTCGGCTTACGGCGTGGAGGCGGTGCCGCTGCCGACGGCAATATTGTCCACCCACACGGCAGAGGGCTTCGGCGATTACGTTATGCGTGATATGACCGGAGAGATGCAGGCCTTTGCCGCGCACTGGCAGACGCTCGGTGTGCACTTTGACGGCGTATGCACCGGCTTTTTCGCTTCCGTACCGCAGCTCGCGTTCGCGCGCCGGTTCCTGCGTGATTTTGCGCAGCCCGGGACGCTTGTGGTCGTAGACCCCGTGCTGGGCGACAACGGCGCGTTGTACAGCTGCTTTACCGACGATTTTGTGGAGGCGATGCGCGCGCTCTGCCAGGACGCCCAGCTCATCACCCCCAACCGCACGGAGGCCGCGCTGCTCGCGGGCTGTGCGATGGATGCCGGCGCGGAGGAGCTGCTGCAAAAGCTCAGCGTGCCGAATGTGATCATTACCGGTGTGCGGCGCGGCGGCGAGATCGGCTACTGCGCACGCCTGAACGGAGAATATAGAGAGCTTTTCAAGCCTTGCCTGCCGCATACGCTGCACGGCACGGGCGATGTGTTCGTTTCCGCCCTGTGCGGAGAGCTGATGAACGGCAAGACCCTGCTGCGCGCGCTCGGGGACGCGGCGGACTTCTGCGACGAGTGTGTGCGGAAGACGGCGGCACGGGGCGAAGCGCACTGGTACGGCCTTGCCTTTGAAGACGTGTTGAAAGAGAAAAGAGGACTATGAACAGTATTCTTTCTGTCAAGGATCTGTGCCTGTGGTACGGGAGCCATCAGGCACTGAAAAATATTGATATCGAGATCCCCGAAAAGAGCATCACGGCGCTGATCGGCCCGAGCGGCTGCGGCAAATCGACGTTTTTGAAAACGCTCGACCGCATGAATGATCTGGTCCCCGATGTGAAGATCACCGGAAGCGTCCGCTATAAGGGCGAGGACATCTTTGATCCGTCCGTCGATGTGAGCGAGCTGCGGCGTCAGGTGGGCATGGTGTTCCAGAAGCCCAATCCCTTTCCGATGAGCATTTACGATAACATCGCCTATGGTCCGCGCACGCACGGCGTGCGGAGCAAGGCAAGGCTTGATGAGCTTGTGGAGCAGTCGCTGCGCGGCGCGGCCATCTGGGACGAGGTCAAGGACCGACTCAAGAAGAACGCCCTCGGCCTTTCCGGCGGCCAGCAGCAGCGTCTTTGTATTGCCCGCGCGCTGGCGGTCGAGCCCGAGGTGCTGCTGATGGATGAGCCGACGAGCGCGCTCGATCCTATCTCCACCTCGAAGATCGAAGAGCTTGCAATGGAGCTCAAGGAAAAATATACCATTGTCATCGTCACGCACAATATGCAGCAGGCGGTGCGCATTTCCGACCGGACAGCCTTCTTCCTGCTCGGCGAGCTGGTGGAGTGCGGCGAGACGGAAAAGCTCTTCTCTCAGCCGCAGGATAAGCGGACGGAGGATTACATTACGGGGAGGTTTGGCTGAGATGAGAAGCCGCTTTGATGAACAGCTGGCGCTTTTGAACCGCGAACTGATTGAAATGGGTGCACTGTGCGAGGAGGTCATCGCGCTTGCCGCGCAGTCGCTCACGGAGGGTGACCCGTCGCTCGCCGCGCGCGTGGCCCCGCTGGATGCCGAGATCGACCGCAAGGAACGCGAGATCGAATCGCTGTGCCTGAAGCTCCTTTTGCAGCAGCAGCCTGTGGCGCGCGATCTGCGCCAGATCTCGGCCGCACTCAAGATGATCACGGATATGGAGCGCATCGGCGATCAGGCCGAGGACATTGCTGAGATCGTCCGCTTTTTGAACGGCCGCGGTACGGAGAACGGCGAACTGCTGCGAGACATGGCGCGCTCGACGATCAAGATGGTCACCGAGAGCGTGGACGCCTATGTGCAGCATGATGTAGCACTTGCAGAGCAGGTCATCGCCGAGGACGACGTGGTGGACGATTACTTTGCGCGCGTGAAGAAGGCGCTGATCGGGCGCATCGCGCACGACCCCGCGGACGGCGAGTTCGCGTTGGACATTCTGATGATCGCCAAGTATTTTGAACGCATCGGCGATCATGCGACGAACATTGCCGAGTGGGTCATTTTCTCTGTGACGGGAGAGCATAAGGAGGGATGAACTGATGATCTGGTGCGTGGAGGATGACGCCAGCATCCGCGATATCGAGGTATATGCCCTGCAGTCGACCGGCTTTGAGGCCAGGGGATTTGAAGATGGCGCGGCGTTCTGGGAGGCGCTGCGCACGCAGCGGCCCGAGCTCGTCGTGCTCGATGTGATGCTTCCCGGCATCGATGGGATGGAGCTGCTGCGCCGTATGAGAGCGGACGCGGCGCTTTCCGACATCCCTGTTATCATGGCAACAGCCAAGGGTGCGGAGTACGATAAGATCCGCGGCCTCGATCTGGGTGCGGACTATTACCTTGCAAAGCCCTTCGGCGTGATGGAGCTCGTCTCCTGCGTCAAGGCGGTGCTGCGCCGCTGCGGCACAAAGCCGCCCGCTGAGCTGCGCTGCGGCGGACTGGTGCTGGACGGGGCGAGCCACACGGTCACGGCGGACGGCGAAAGCATTGCGCTGACCTACAAGGAATTTGAACTTCTGCGTCTGTTCCTCTCGCACCCGGGCACGGCGTTCTCGCGCGATCAACTGATGGCGGATGTGTGGGGCACGGACTACTGCGGCGAGACGCGCACGGTGGATATGCATATCCGCACACTGCGACAAAAGCTTGGCGCCTATGGCGAGAAGATCGAGACCGTGCGCGGCGTGGGCTATCGGATGGAGGGGAAGGCATGACCAAAAAGATATTTCGGTCTATCCTGCTGGTGGCAGGCGCGGTACTGCTGGCGAGCATCGTGGTCATCATGGGATGCCTGTATGAGTATTTTGGCAGCGTGGAGAAAAACCAGCTGCGTGACGAGCTTTCGCTGGCTGCAGCCGCGGTGGAGCGGGACGGGGAGGACTATCTCTCCGCGCTTTCCCCGCAGCGCTGCCGCCTAACGTGGATCGCCGCCGACGGCACGGTGCTCTACGACACCGTGACCGATGCGGAGAGCCTTGAGAATCACGCGGACCGCGAGGAGGTGCGCGCGGCGCTCCGGAATGGCGCGGGCGAAAGCACGCGCTATTCCGCAACGCTTCTGCAAAAGACGATGTACTGCGCCCAGCGCCTCGCCGATGGCAGCGTCCTGCGCGTATCCATCAGCCGTGCAACGGCAGGCGTACTGCTCGTGGGTCTGGTACAGCCGATTCTGGTGGTGCTGATCGTGGCGCTGATCCTTTCCGGCGTTCTGGCGAAGAACATCTCGCGCCGCATCGTGAGCCCGCTCAATGAGCTCGACCTGGAGCATCCGCTGGAGAACGAAGCCTATGAGGAACTTGCCCCGCTGCTGGGGCGCATCAACCGCCAACACCGACAGATCGACACACAGCTTGCCGAGCTGGAGCGGCAGAAAAATGAATTTGCACAGGTCACGGACAACATGCGCGAGGGGCTCGTGCTGTTGGACGAGAAAGGAACGGTGCTGAGCATCAACCCCGCGGCACGCACGCTCTTCGGCGCGGACGGGGACTGCGTGGGCAAGGATTTTCTGACCATCGACCGCAGCCATGACATGAGCCTTGCCATCGCCGCGGCGATGGAGCAGGGGCACGGTGAAACGCGCGCCGAGCGCGGCGGGCGCGTATGGCAATTTGATATCAGCCGCATCGGCGCGAACGGTACGGCGGTCGGCGCGGTGCTGCTGGCGTTCGACATCACCGAGCGCGAAACGGCGGAACAGAACCGCCGCGAGTTCACGGCCAATGTTTCCCACGAGCTGAAAACGCCGCTCCAGGGCATCATCGGCAGCGCAGAGCTGCTGGAAAACGGCATGGTAAAGGAAGCGGACGTGCCCCGCTTTGTCGGCCACATCCGCGCAGAAGCGCAGCGTCTTGTCACGCTGATCGGCGACATCATCCGCCTTTCCCAGCTGGATGAGGGCGATGAAATGCCGCGCGAGACGGTCGACCTGCTCGCGCTTTCGCAGGAGGCGGCGGACGATCTCAAGACCGCGGCGGCGGAGAAGAACATCGCAATCGCCGTCGAGGGCGAGAGCGAGACCATCGGCGGTGTGCGGCGGCTTTTATACGAGGTCATCTACAACCTCTGCGACAACGCCATCAAGTACAACGTCGAGGGCGGCAGCGTCAAGGTAAGCGTCGGCGAGCGGGACGGCAAGGCATTCGTCTCCGTGGCCGACACGGGCATCGGCATCGCGCCGGAGCACCAGAGCCGCATCTTCGAGCGCTTCTACCGTGTGGACAAGAGCCACTCGAAGGCGAGCGGCGGCACAGGACTGGGCCTTTCCATTGTCAAGCACGCCGTGCAGTATCACCACGGCGAGATCGAGCTGCACAGCGAGGAGGGCAGGGGCACGACCATCCGGATCTGGCTGCCGAAAGAAAACTGAACGCAAAGAGAGCGCCGCAGGCATTGCCTGCGGCGCTTTTTTTGCCTGCTGCCTGACGATCGCTCTGCGTCAAAGCCTGACATTCACCACCGCGAGATCGTACAGCAAATGCGCAAGGATGAGCGAGAGCATCGTGCAGCTGTGCCGCTTCTCATACGCCGCGCCGAACAGCAGCCCGATGCAGAGCGGTACCAGAAACTGCACCATACCGGTCCGTCCGCCGGTCAGATGAAGGAGCGCAAAGAGCAGCGCGCTTCCCGCGACGGCGAGGGCGGGGGACCGCCACCGCCGCCGGATCACGCCCTGTAAGCATCCGCGGAAAAACAGCTCCTCCGCCGCCGCGACCAGCAGCTGAAAGAGAAAAAACTGCGCGGCTTTGCCCGCCGGCAGGGCAAGAAACTGAAATACTGAAAACGAGCCTGCGAGCGCGATATTCAGCGCGCCTACGAGCATGACCGGCACGAGCCCCAGCCCAACGCCGCAGAGGATATGGGCAGGGCGCACCGGCTGGAGCGGCCCTCGCCACGGGCGCAGCAGCACCAGCGCCGCCGCAAGCAGCGCGAGGTTGATGAGCCAGTATTTCAGATCGATCAGCATCCCGCGTCCACGTCCTCTCCCGCTTTTTTTAGCTTATCATACCGCCGCACAATTTGCAATCAAGAACCGCGCCATGCCTGCATACCCTTTATGGAAAAGGGGGAATGAGATGGAGCGAACAATAGCATTTTTGGGCGGCGATGCGCGCATGCGTCTGCTTGCGCAGAGTATGGCGGCAGATGGATACCATGTCTGTTCGTGGGCGCTTGACGGCGCGCCGGAGGAACGCGCGCTGTGCGACGCGCTGAAGGCACAGGATATCGTATTGCCGCTGCCGATGGAAAAGGACGGAAAGCTTAGCGGTACGGATATTGCGGTGGACGCGCTGCTGCGTGCCCTGCGGCCGGAACAGCGTATTTTCGCGGGTAATGTGCGCGCGGAGACCAAGGTGCTGGCCTGCGCACTGGGGCTCCGCGTGGTGGACTACTTCACCTGCGAGGAACTGAGCGTGCGCAACGCCATCCCGACGGCGGAGGGGGCGATCGAAACGGCGATGAAGCATACAAGCGTTACGCTGCACGGGACCAAGTGCCTTGTGCTCGGCTTCGGGCGCATCGGAAAGCTGCTGGCGCATGATCTGCACGCGCTGGGGGCAAGGGTGACGGTCAGCGCGCGCAAGCTCTCCGACCTTGCCTGGATCGATGCCTTCGGCTATACGCCGCTGCACACCAACCAGCTTGCCGGCTCGCTGGGGGAGTTCTGTGTGGTGTTCAACACCGTGCCGCATGAGGTGCTGGATGAGCGCCTGCTTGCCGAGCTGCCGCCAGACGTTCTGCTCATCGAGCTGGCGGGACGGAGCGGCTTTGATCTCGCGGCGGTAGAGAAGCTGCGTCTGCAATACGTCAAGGCCGGCGGGCTGCCCGGACGTGTGGCGCCGGAGACGGCGGCACTGGCGATCAAGAAAACTTTATGTAAACTCATGGAGGAGAACGCATGAAAATTGGTTTTGCATTTTGCGGTTCATTCTGCAACCATCCCGAGCTGCTGAAGGTCTATGAGGACATTGCGCGTGAGCATGAGCTCGTGCCCATCCTGTCGGAAAATGCGGCAAGGTATTCCACGCGCTTCGGCACGGCGGAGGACTTCACTGCGCGCGTGGAGGCCATTGCGGGACGCAAGGCCGTGCGCGATATCGTAGCGGCAGAGCCCCTCGGCCCGCAGGGGGCAATGGAGGTACTGGTCATCGCGCCCTGCACGGGCAACACCCTGGCCAAGCTCGCCCACGGCATCACCGACGGGCCGGTGACGATGGCGGCGAAGGGCCATCTGCGCAACGGCAAGCCCGTGGTGCTCGCCATTGCGACGAACGACGGTCTTTCCGCCAGCGCGCCGAACATTGCCGAGCTGCTCAATCGCAAGAATTACTACTTTGTGCCCTTCGGGCAGGACAACGCCGAGGCAAAGCCCACGTCACTGATCGCGGACTTTCGGCAGATCGTGCCGGCGACTGAGGCAGCGCTCGCAGGCCGCCAGCTCCAGCCGATCTTGCTGTGAAACGAAAAAGGCAGGAATTTCCTGCCTTTTTTGCGATGTAACAATAAACTTGCGTGCGATTTTTGTCGATGCTCGCTGAACTTGCTTGAAAAATCCCCCTCGCTTCTTTATACTTTGCCATAGAGAGAAGAGAGGAGGGAGCGCGAATGGACGAAAACCTGCGCGAGACAACAGAGCTTCCGGAGAGCGGAGGGACTGCGCCGAACGAAGAGACTGAGCCCGAGACGAAGAGCATCCGCTTTGTGCCCAGCGCCTACGATCCGCGCGGCATCGAGCAGTGGCTTGCCGACCGCGCGGCGGACGGGGACGAGTTGGTGGACTGGAACCGTTTCCGTGCAGGCGAGCCGCGGGAGCAGCGATTCTATCTGGAGCCTGCGGCGGAAAAGGCAGCGCCGGACGAGGCGCTGCGCGCAAAGCGCGCGCTGCTGGGCTGGGAGTATGTCTGCCGGACGAAGGACGGCATTTTCTACATCTGGCGCGGCGACAAAAACGCGCACGTCCCCACGCCGAAGGCCTGCACGGATTCCTACGGTTACCGCATGGTGCGCAAAAAACTGCTGTGGAATCGCCTTGTGCCGCTTATGCTGCTGCTTGTCGTTGCTGCAATTTGTCGGTGGATCGCGAGCGAATCCGACCTTCCTGTGCGCAGCCTGATCACCATCGGGCCCGAGGGGGTCATACAGGGCGCGGCGTTGCTCAGCTCCTTTATTTTTGCGGTGCTCAGCGACGCACAGGAGCGAAAGAACCTTCTCACGCTCAAGCACGCAATGGAAGATGGCGAGAGGGTGGGCGTCGCCCGGCGCGACCGCTGGGCAATACCCAGTAAGGTCGTTTCGCTCATTATCCTTGTTTTGCCGCTCGTACTGGGGCTGGTTGGTCGCGATACCTCTGCGGCTGAGGAACACGATGCACCGCCGCTGCCGTATATCAGCGCCGAAGCGCTTGGCGGAGATGCAGCGGACTGGTACGAGCTGCGTGAGCAGAAAACGCCGTTCGGCGGTCGCGTGAGCATGCTGGGCGAGCCGTCCTACGGGGGAATGATCGGAGACTGGTGGCTTTACAGCACAGAGCTTGACTTTTACGCCCCGCGTATCTCCGCACTGGCAAAGCCCTTGATGCATGAGCTGCGCGACTATTTTATGGAAGACGGTGCGCAGACGCTTTCGATTGACGGCTTTGACGAAGCGTACTACATCGCAAACACCTTTTTCCGCTACCCCAATTCCACCGCGCCGGAGGATCGAATCGTCCGCCAGTTTCTCATCCTGCGCCGCGGGGGAGAGGTGCTTTACTTCCGCACCGAGGCGCCCGACGACCTGCGCGAGCATCTGGACGAGTTTGCGGAGATCTTCGAGCGGTACAGTGAGAAATAAAAAAGGACTGCGTTCCCGTCGGGAACGCAGTCCTTTTATCGCTTACTGCTCTTTTTCCAGCTTTTGCAGTTCCTTCAGATCGGTGCGCAGCGTGTTGAACGCGGCGGGCAGCTGCGAGACCATCGCATCGGTGCGCCGCAGCTCGCTTGAAACGTTGGCGCAGGTGGTGCCAAGCGTGGAGATGACCAGCTCACACTGCTTCGTGCAGGCATCGACGAGCGATTGCAGTTTTGCGCGCGTGGCAGCGTCGAGCGCGTCGGCGCGCTCGCGGGCAGACAGCTCGATCTCCGCGATGTGCGCCTTGACGCGCGCGTATTCTTCGATTTGCAGGCGCAGCTCCGCATTTTCGGCGGCCAGACGGCTGCACTCGCCTTCGACTTCGTTCAGGCGTGCGGCGAAGCGCTGCTCCGCCTCGGCTGCGGCTTGCTCGCTCTCGGCCCTCCACTGTGCCAGGCACGATTTGCTTTCGCGCTGCTGCGCGGCAAGGCGCTGTTCACAGTCGGCCTTCAGAGCGCTGAGCTCCTGCGCGGCCTGTGCCTGCTGCGCGTGCGCGGTGCGTGTCAGTTCCTCGTGCTGCACGCTGAGCGCGCTGAGCTCCTGCTGCGCCGCGGCAAGCTCCTTTTTGAGCGATACCTGCAGTTCGAGCGCCGCGCTGTAGGTTGCCGAGAGCTGTTCCTGCGCGGCCTTGGCGGCGGCGAGCTCCTCGCGCAGTCCGGCGTTTTCGCGGCAGAGTCCGTCGCTCTCCTTTTCCAGCGCCTCGATCTGCTGTTTGCTCTCCAAAGCGGTCTTTTCAATGTAACGGATGACGTCATCGCGGTTGAAGCCGCCGAAGACGGAGCCCTTGAAAGTATTTTCCATGCTGATCCCACCTTTTTTCTATTGTAAACCATGGTAGCACAGTTCCCGCCGCTTGACAAGGAAAAAAGCGCGGCATCCGAAGGATGCCGCGCTTTGGCGGTTGTCTTACTGTTTCCTGCAGCGCACGCTGTCGGCAATGATATCGCCGCCGACATCGCCGCAGGTGACGCTGTCGCCCGCGTGGATGTCGCCTTCGACATTGCCGCCGATGCGGGCGCTGTCGCCTGCCGTCACATCGCCGCCGACATTGCCGCCGATGCTTGCGCCGTCACCTGCGGTCACGCTGCCGCCCACGCCGCCGCAGGTGACGCTGTCGCCTGCCTGCACGCTGCCGCCGACGCTACCGCACTTTACGCCGTCGCCGGCGTTCACGCCGCCGCCGACATCGCCGCAGGTGACGCTGTCACCTGCCTGGATGCCGCCCTTGACCGTTGTGTCGGTGCAGATGACGGAAAAGTCGCTGTAAATATCCTGCGCCGAGCCGGAAAAATGCAGCTCGACGGTCTTGCGCACCTTGTCGTAATTGTCGTGGCGGAAGAGACTGCCCGCCTTCGGTACGAGCAGGCGGTGCCCCTGAAAGAGCACGGCATGAATGGAATCGTCGTCCGCCCACGGCAGCTCTGCACTCACGGGAAGGATCTGATCGTCCGCCGCGGCGGGCGCTTCCTTGCGCTCGCGGCCGAAGAGCTCGTCGAGCGTCAGCCCCAGCGTGTCGCACAGCGATGGCAGCAGCTGGATATCGGGGCAGCATACGCCGCCCTCCCATTTGGAGACAGCCTGATTGCTCACACCCAGTGCGTTCGCCAGCGCCTCCTGCGTCATTCCTTTTTCCTTGCGGCTGCGCGCGATGCGCGCCCCCATCGTCAGTTCATCCATTTTATGTCCTCCTGCACGGCATGATATTCATAAGGTGTGGTCGCTCAGCGGAATACGCCGAGGATCGGGAAAGCTCCGGCGGGACACTCCGCGCCGAGCACGCGGAGGAGAGCGTCCTGCGCCGTCTCCCTGTTTTTCAGGCGGCGCGCCTCACGCCGCATTGCGGTCATATTGCCTGTCATGGTAGAAGATCCTTTCTTGCCCCGTGCTGCAGCTGCGGCTTTCGAATCACCGGTATGGGCTCAGTATAGGGGGCGGAGGAGGATCTGACAATGGCGCGGTAGTTGAATCGGGATCTTTTTCGTCCAACTTGCGGTTGATTTCCGCACGGCGCGGACTGATGTGCGCGTAAGAAGAATATCAGCGGCGGACACTGACCTCTTCAATGCCCTTGGTGTAGTCGATGACGTGCTGGAGGAAGAGCTGCGTGATTGTGGAGGGCAGGAAGCCTTTTTTGACCGCAATGCCGATCTCGCGCGACTGCTTCACATTCAGCGGCAGACTTGCCACATGGTAGCGCGCAGGCTGGAGCAGCAGGCTGTGTACGATGCTTACACCGAGACCTGCCTCGACCATGGATAACAGAGCAAAGTCGCTCGTCACATCGTAGGTAATCTCGGGATGGATGTTGTACTGGTCGAGCAGGCGGTTGAACTCGTAATCCTGGATCTCCATCAGGCGTACGAAGTTTTCATGCGGCAGCTGCTCGAGCGGGAAAACGGGCGCGCTGGCCATCGGATGCTCTGTTGGCAGGATGGCGACCATCGTGTCATGCAGGATCGGGGTGGTCTCAAAGTCGTTCGAGGCGGGCGTGGCGAGGAAGCCGCAGTCGATCGCGCCGCGGCGCAGCCATTCGGAGATTTCGTAATACTCGCCTGTGAGCAGCTGGATCTGAATATTGGGGTAGCGCTGGTGGAAGTCCTTCAGGATCTCGGGCAGCAGGCTGATGGCAAGGCTCGTGAAGCAGCCCAGCCGCAGTGTGCCGGACTGCACGCCGTGCAGCTCGGACACGGCAAAGTTCAGATCCTCATAATCCTTCACGATCTCGCGGATCGTGGGCAGCAGTACCATGCCGTCAGAGGAGATCTCGATGCCGGAGTGGTTGCGCGTCAGGAGCTTGACCTGCCAGTCCTGCTCCAGATCAGAGATCATTTTGCTCACGGCGGACTGCGTGTAGCCCAGCTCGCTCGCAGCCTGGGTGATGCTGCCGGTCTCCACGGTGCGCAGGTAGGCGATGTATTTGCGGATGCTCATAGTTTGTTACCTCTTTGTCAATGTCGCCCTCAAAATTCCATTTTGGAATGTTGAGATAAAAATATATTCGCTTTCCAAAACTATGTGCAGATTATACAATAGGTATCAAGAAAATTCAATGCCTGTAGACAGAATTTTCAAAGCCTTGCGGCAAGAGATAATAAGGAGGAAAAACAGACATGATCCATTATTCCTGCATCGGTGCTACCGGTTATGTGTGCGGCGAAGTGCTGCGCATGATGGTCAACCATCCCGAAGGCGAGCTCGTCAGCGTGCTCGACACCTACGGCGTGGGCGACGCGATCTCCACCCATCATCCCGCGCTGCGCGGCTTCTACGATCAGGTCATCATGGACCTCACCGAAGAGACCGTCCGCGAGACCGCGAAGAAGAGCGACGTCATCATGATCCAGGTCCCCTCCGGCGACGTGGCCAAGTGGGCCGAGATCGTCCTGGCCGAGGACTGCGCCATCATCGACATCGGCGCTGACATCCGTTTCCGTGACGTGGACGTCTGGGAGAAGTGGTATGGCCAGAAGCACCCCAACGCCGAGATGACCCACAACGCCGTTTACTGCATCCCCGAGGTCATGCGCGACCTTGCCAAGGGCAAGAAGCTCATCGCCAACCCCGGCTGCTATCCCACCGCCTCCACCCTCGGCCTGCAGCCCATGCTCAAGGCCGGCCACATTATTGAAAATACCATCGTTATCGACGCCAAGAGCGGTTATACCGGTGCTGGCCGCCGTCCCGCCCTCAACAAGCTCCTCACCGAGGCGGAGAACAACTTCTGCGCTTATGCCCTCGGCGGCGGCCACCGCCACACGCCCGAGATCGAGCAGAACATCGCCTACATCACCGGCAAGGATCTGATGAAGCCCGAGACCTGGCAGTACATCAACTTCCAGCCGCATCTCCTGCCTCAGGTCCGCGGCATTGAGGTCACCATCTATGCCACCTGCGACAAGGACTTCACCAATGAGGAAGTCTACGAGATGTACAAGGAATTCTACAAGGATGAGCCCTTCGTCAAGGTCTTCCCGGCGAACCTGCCCGTGCAGACCAAGTGGGTCTACGGCACCAACTTCTGCGAGATGACCCCGACCTATGACGCCCGCACCCACCGCCTGATCGTTTCCTCCGTGATCGACAACATCGGCAAGGGCGCCGCCGGCCAGGCTATCCAGAACATGAACCTCATCATGGGCCTTCCCGAGACCACCGGCCTGATGATGCCCCCGATGTATCCGTGATTTTATTCGCTGATTCGCGAATAAAAATACAAACCGTGAACGAATAAAAATTTAGAGAGGAGATCCCCCAAAATGGCCAATCTGAAAGCGATCCAGGGCGGTGTCACTACCCCGCAGGGCTTTACCGCCGGCGCGACCTACACCGCCATCAAAAAGCGCGAGAACAAGAAGCCTGACGTAGCCGTCCTCTATTCCGAGCTGCCCTGCTCCTGCGCGGCCTGCTTCACCACCAACAAGTTCTGCGCCGCTCCCGTTATCGTCGACCGCGAGATCCTCAAGAAGGGCAAGGCCCGCGCCGTCGTCATCAACTCTGGCAATGCCAACGCCGCCACCGGCAAGCAGGGCCTTGAAGATGCCCGCACCGTCGAGCACGAGGCGGAAAAGCTCCTCGGCCTCGGTGAGGACGAGGTGTTCGTCTGCTCCACCGGCGTTATCGGTCAGCGCCTGCCTGTTGACAAGGTCCTTCAGGGCATCCGCGAGATCATCCCCGGCAAGCTCGCCAAGGAGAACGGCTCCGAGGCTGCCTATGCCATCATGACCACCGATACCGTCCGCAAGGAGTGCGCCTATGAACTCGAGCTCTCCACCGGCACGGTGAAGATCGGCGCGATGGCCAAGGGCGCCGGCATGATCCACCCCAACATGGCGACGATGCTCGTCTACGTCACCACCGATGCCAAGGCCGACCCTGCCGACCTGCAGGCGATGCTTTCCGCTGCGGTTGACAAGAGCTTCAACATGTGCACCGTCGACGGCGACACCTCCACCAATGACTCCATCTTCCTGCTGGCCAACGGCGCTTCCGGCGTTGAGATCAAGACCGAGGAAGACAAGAAGGCAATGGCCGACCTCGTTCTCGCCATCTGCACTGATATGGCCCGCCGTGTCGCTTCCGACGGCGAGGGCGCGACCCACCTCATCGAGGTCGAGGCCTACGGCCTGCCCACCGAGCACGATGCGCGTCTGGTCGCCAAGTCCATCGCGGGCTCCATGCTCTTCAAGGCTGCCGTCTTCGGCCGCGACGCCAACTGGGGCCGTATCATGGCGGCTGCCGGCTACTCGGGCGCGGACGTCGATCCCACCCGTGCCGACTGCATCATCAAGAGCGCTGCCGGTGAAGTCCAGGTCATGAAGGACGGCTTCGGCACCGACTTCAGCGAGGAGCTTGCCAAGAAGGTCCTCACCGAGCATGACATCACCGTCATCGTCCGCTTCTATCAGGGCGACGGCGAGGCCAAGGCTTGGGGCTGCGACCTCACTTACGATTACGTCAAGATCAACGGCGACTACCGCACCTAATTTTTGAAGGAGGCTCCACCATGAGCGATATCGCAAACAAGGTCGAAACTCTGATGGAGGCAATGCCTTACCTTCAGAAGTATCAGGGCAAGATCATCGTCATCAAGTACGGCGGCAACGCCATGATCAACGAAGAGCT
>CAKTLD010000037.1 GCA_934572445.1 uncultured Oscillospiraceae bacterium | reverse complement strand
ACAATGCTTCAACGGTTGCAGCCGCCGTCCGGATCGTTGAACAAGCTCGCAAGCGGGACGTTCAGCGGAGATACTGAAAGTAGCGGAAGCGAGTGTGTTTATGTGGGGTGATAATAAGTAGCGGAGGAAAGACTATGAACAATGTATTTGAAATAATTAAGGAAATCGTACCAATTCTTGCCCTTGTAGTATCTGCGGTCTCACTTTTCGTGTATACACAGAGAGATAAAAAGTCATTCTTGAGGATTAATATAAATTCAAACAAGTTATTATTCGCTGTCGATTTGGAAAATATAGGCCCGAGTCCGGCAAGGATCAAAGAAATTAAACTGCAAAGAAGTCGCGCGAAAGCAGAAGCGGAACCAGAAGAAGAGCTTTCTCTCATGACCTTATTTGGAGCTAAGGGATACACGTCAATTGCCGACAGGGGCAAAGGCTCTATTCCTCAAGGCGACGATGTCGTAAAATTTGATTGGAATGTAGAGGGTAGGATGTTTTCCAATCTGGCTGGGGATGTAATTTCGGGTGGAGGGACAAAACACCATTTGTTTCGCTGCCATGCAAGCGATGTTGACAGCCTAAAGTATTTGTGGGAAACACTTAAAGATTATGATATGACAATTACCTATTATGACGTTTATGGCATCCTTTTTTGGTGGAAGCGGGAGTGCAAGTCACACTTTCGGCAAGATTTTGATTCATTTACAGCTGCGCTTGGAAATAAAACTAAATTTTCAGAGAAGATTGATATGAAATAATTGTATTGAAAAGCTACACATTACATTGCAAGGGCAATGTATAACATCAACATCAGCCAGTGAATGGCTGATGTTGATTCATTTTGGTGTGTTCAGTAGTAATGTACCCGGTCACATGTTTTGAAAGATAAACATACCTTGACAAATCTCGTCTCAGAAAAATATCCTGCAAAAGTTTGCAGAAGACCATCACTTTCCCAATCCCTGCTTCTATGTAGATGATGGCTTCTCCGGCGGCAATTTCCAAAGGCCCGCGTTCCAGCAGATGATCTCCGATATGGAGAACGGTGAGATCGGGATCATCGTCACCAAGGACCTTTCCAGACTTGGTCGTAACCAACTTCATACCGGCCTCTACATTGAAGAACTCTTCCCCATGTTCGGCGTCCGCTACATCGCCATCAATGACAATGTGGACACTGACAGCAGCGAGAGCAATGACCTCATGCCGTTCAAAAACTTGTTCAACGAGTGGTTTATTCGAGATACCAGCCGGAAGATCCGGGCAGTGCTGAAAGCCAAGGCGGAACGGGGAGAATGGTTGGGGACCAGGGCTCCCTACGGTTATATCAGGAACCCGGACACAAAGAAGCTGGAGGTGGATGAGGAAGCGGCGGCCATCGTCCGCAGGATCTTCGCCATGTGCGCCAGTGGCAACGGCCCCAGCCAAATCGCCAGAATCCTGAAAAAAGAACAGGTGCTGACACCCACCATGTATGCCTATACCAAGTACGGCATGACTCATACGGGATTGGATAACCAGCGCCCGTATCACTGGTCTGGGGATACGGTAGCGGATATGTTGGAAAACGAGATCTATCTGGGCAATACCGTCAACATGAAATACAGCACCAAGTCCTATAAGGATAAGCGACGGGTGGAGCATTCCAGAGAAGAATGCCTGGTGTTTGAGAATACCCATCCGGCTCTCGTTACACAAGAAGTTTGGGACATTGTACAGCGGGTACGAAAGAGCAAGCGCCGAAGAACCAATATGGATGAGCAGAACAAGTACTCCGGCCTTGTGTTCTGCTCCGACTGCGGCTCTAACATGGTGCTGCACCGTGCGCATACCATATCCGCCAGTTATAACCACTTCACCTGCCGTACCTACAAGCGAGATGGAGAAGCCTGCACAGGCCACTACATTCGGGAGTGCGTTTTGGATGAGGTGGTGCTGGAGGATTTGCGGAGAATAACGGCCATGGCACGGGAACATCCGGAGGAATTTGCTGCCTATATCGGCAGCAGGCAGTCCGCTGAGATCCAGCGGGAGATTCGCAGGCTGGAAAAGGAACTGGCAGCCATGTGGAAGCGGAAAGCCGAACTGGACGCCATCTTCAAGAAGCTGTATGAGGATAGCGTGCTGGGCCATATCACCATGGATCAGTTCCAGACGCTTTCCGGCAGCTATACGGAAGAGCAGAATCAAATCGCCGCAGGTATCCCGCAGAAAGAAGCCGACATCCAACGCCTGCGGGAAACGGTGAGTGGGACGGAGGACTTCCTCGATAGGGCAAAGCGGTACACGGACATTACAGAACTGACGCCGGAACTGCTGAGGCTGTTTATCGAGAAGATCGTGGTACACGAAAAAGAGGTAAAGTGGTCTAAACACGCGCCGCAGACTGTGGAGATATACTGCAACGGCATCGGCTTCGTGGACAGCCAACAGCAAGATATGGAAAGCCTGCAACCCCGAAAAACAGAAGAACCCCGACAGGCATCGTAAACACGATAACCTATCGGGGTATCCCCGGAATTAGTTATTACCCCTGTCAGGGGGGAACAAAGGCCGCCCCCCTTCTTTTTGTCCCCGCGCGCCGCTGTCCCGACGCCCGCGCCCGCGGGCGCGGATACATTATCAATTCGCCGCGCTGCACGGGAACGTACAACGCGGCGGGGAGCGCTTCGCAGCAGTGCGGACGGTTTGTTACAAGTGTGTTACAGATGGGGTGAAAGCGTTGACTTGAAAAAAAGGGTGTGGTAAGGTGTCAGTGCAGAAAGAGGCGGAGGATGTGCGTTCCCGACTTAGTTACGGGATCGGCATGCCACGGTAAGTAAGCCGAGAAAACACAAAATCTGTTGCTTTCTGACAAACGAACCGTCTTTAAGGGGATGCGATATCGACTTTTTGAACGGGTTTCGGCGAGAATGTTCGTGAAATCATCCGATTTTCGAAGGTTTTACAACTTTTTGAAATCGGCAGGTTGAACGAGGATGCTACCGGAAAACGGGAAAAAAGACGGTATTTCACCGCGAAAGGATGGAAATTTATGAAAGGAGAGTAACATCTATGAAAAAGTTACTCGCACTGGTGCTGGCTCTGGTCATGACCCTGTCTCTGGCTACCGTCAGCTCCAACGCAGCTTTTAAGGATGCCAAGGACATCAACGAGAATTATGCCGAAGCGGCTGCCGTTCTCAATGGCCTGGGCGTTTTCAAGGGCTACGCAGAAAAGGATGACACCTTCAGCTTCAAGCCGCAGGGTGACATCACCCGTGCTGAGGTCGCTGCGATCGTCTATCGCATCTACACTCAGGACGTGAAGGACACCTATGCCAAGAACTATGCTACCTACAACAAGTTCTCTGACATGGCTGGCGCCGGCTGGGCCAAGGGCTACATCGGCTACTGCGCCAACGCCGCGTTCATCAAGGGCTATCCCGACGGCACCTTCAAGCCCTCCGGCAAGGTCACCGGCTACGAGGCTCTCGCTATGATCCTGCGCGCTGTCGGCTACGATCAGAAGAACGAGTTCACCGGCGCTGGCTGGCAGCTGCATGTTGCCCAGATCGCTGAGCAGAACAATATCCTGCAGAACGTCAAGGGCGTTGACCTCAACGCTGCCGCTACCCGTGAGCTCGTCGCCGAGCTGCTGTTCCAGGCTATCCGGGTCCCGATGGTCACCTACACCGCCGCTTTCGGCTATCAGACCGTCAGCCTGAGCAGCGAGAAGAACCAGCTCCTCAAGGACAACAAGACTCTGGCGGATGCCTTCAGCCTTGACTGCGTTACCGGTTATGTTACCGCTAACGACCACGATTCCAAGTACAAGAACATGCAGATCACGGGCGACAACCTCGCCAAGAAGGAAGTCACCATTAAGGTCGCCGATCAGGACATCTTCGACGCCGGCCGTTACGGTCACGTCTGGACCGTCAAGACCACTGCCATCACCGACGTGTTCTATGACGATGCTCTGCTGTCCACCAGCTACACCGGCGCTGCCATCAAGGACCTGACCACCAAGAAGACCGGCAACACCGATTACGTTGCTGATTTTGCCAAGGAGAACAAGGTCGTTTACAACGGCAATGAGAACGCGACTCCCGTTGTCTACAAGGGCACTGAGGTCGCTATGTACTCCATCGACGGCAAGACCATCAGCTCCATCATCGTTGTCAACCCCATCGTTGACATCATGAACGCTGACTATGTCGTCAAGGGCGACGAGGTCAAGATCCAGGGCGTGAAGTATGACAAGGACGAGGTCTCCGGTTATGAAGATCTGGTCAAGGGCGATGTCTTCACCTATGTTGACATGGCTGACGGCGTCCGTTACTATGAGGAGCTCGCTCCCATCGACGGCCAGAAGACCAAGTACACCATCCCCACCAAGGACAGCGCTGATCCTTACATCACCTTCGACGGCAAGGACTATGAAGAGTCCGGCCTGTCCCCCGACAAGCAGGACAGTGTTTCCTTCCGCGATACCGCTAACCTGTTCAGCAAGGATCGCACCACCTTTGACAAGGACGCCACCATCTATCTCGATCGCGGCGGCTATGTCGCTTACACCACTACTGCCGGTGCTGTTGCCAAGTACGCTATGGTCATCGACAGCTATCAGGTCCTCAATGACAAGCACAACGGCTATGACTACTTTGTCAACCTGCTCCTGACCGACGGCACCGAGACCGGTTATGTTGCTGCTGACGCAGACAGCGAACTGTGGTTCCCCACCTTTGACAATGTCAAGGACAGCAAGGATTACTACATCGGCCAGCCTGCGGCTACCGGTAACTACCTCACCCTCGGCACTCTGGTCGAGTACACTGTGAAGGACGATGTCTACACGGTCAATGCCTGCAAGGCCAATGTCGACGACGATGGTGACACCAATGAGTGGCTCGATGCCGACTACGACAAGGGCGCTGCCGCTATGGACTTCTACGGTGTTGGCAGAAAGGCCGTCACCGAGGATACCGTTGCGTTCTATGCTTACGGCACCCCCAACTCCACCAACTTCGTGAGCACCCCGAGCAAGAAGGTCGACGTTCACTACGGCGTGAACACCGGCAAGTATGACAAGGACACCAACGAAGCTGGTATCCCCAACTACGGCCGTGACACTGGCGCCCGTTATCTTGAGCTCAGCGCCAACAACAAGATCGTTGACGCCGTCGTCTTCGACTGGATGCCTCAGGGCGACTTCGAGGACTATGTGTACCTCTTCAAGTGCGAGAAGGAATCCTGGACCAGCGCTCAGGGCCAGCTCTACACCTACTACGGTGTCACTTCTGAGGGCGAGGTCAAGGAGTTCGAGTCCTACAATCAGGGTCGCGTCGGCACTGTGTGCTACTACTTCCTGCGCAACGACAAGACCTATGATTTCGACATTGCCCCGTATGAGACCAACCTTGTTTCCGTCGAACTGCTCGGCAACAAGAACACCGTCGAGTACCGCTATGAGGGCGGCCACACCAAGGCTGAGATCTACAGCAACCTCGACAAGATCTATGATCTGATCGACACCTCCGATCTCAAGGACGGCGACAAGGTCGACGCCTATGACTGGAAGTGGCAGACCAGCAAGGTCGTTGAGGGTATGATCGTTGTTGACGAAGACGGCGACGTTGAGTGCCTGTTCGTTCTCGATGACGACGTCACCTTCGGCAAGTTCACCGTCAACGGTGTGGACTATTGGTACCCCGTTGCTGATTACAACGGCAATGCCAAGAAGATGGCCCTGTCCGATCTCTCCTACTGGGACTATTACACGGCCGAGAAGGTTTTTGACTTCGACGCTGGTAAGTACTATCACATCGACGGCGCCGCTCAGGTCAAGGGCAGCGACAAGGTCGTGTTCGAGGCTGGCGAGAAATACACTGTTGTTGAGCACGAGGCTATTGCTGCTGCTGACATCACAGTCAATACCGGCAATCTCGTCGGCAAGACCCTGACCGTTCCTTACGGCACCGAAATTACCGCGGACCTCATCTCTGTTTCTAACGGCACTGTTGCGGTCAAAGACGGCAAGCTGGTTATCACTGTGAAGAGTGCTGATGGTATTGAAACCTGCAAGGAAGAGACCGTTATCACTGTCGTGGTCAAGGCTCCGGTTTACACTGTTGAGCTGAAGCAGGCTTATGATCCCCTGAAGGGCTTGACCAATCTCACTGTTGAGCTGAGTGATGACGCTGATCTCGATGATGCTAAGATCATCATCTATAAGGACGGCGCTGTTTATTGGAATGGCTCCTTCGGCGGTGGTGAGATTTCCACTAAGACCCCTGGCAACTATTATGTTGTCGTTCTCAATGCCGACAACGAAGAAATCTGCCGCTCTGCCAACCTGTATGTCCCCAATGATGGCACGGTTCTCTAATCATGACTGATTAGGCAAAACTTAATAAAGTTTTACAGCCCCGAGGGAATTCCCTCGGGGCTGGTTTTTATTTGCGCCGTTTATTCGGTCGTACCTGTGTTGTCAAAGCCAATGATCACATAGTGGTATTCCACGTTTTTGCTGCTGCCCGCATAGACCGCACGCATGGAGCTGGTCGAGGTGCTCGACCACGAAAGCTGACCGTCGTCCCAGGTAACGCTCAGGGTCTTGCTGTCGCTGGTGCCGAAATCCCTGCTGCCCTGCGTCGTGCCGGCACCGCGGAACATGCAGAGCGCGGACGGCATGTCCGCGCTCTGCACAAAGGCCAGCACGGGATAGAACGGCGTGGTAAGCGACACCGAGGCGCTACCCGTGCCGGTGTACGAGCCGGTGCAGATGCGGCAGGTCCTGCCGCCGCTGCCGATGGCGGCGGACAGCACCGCCTGCAGGGCAGAGAGCGCGTTCGCGCGCGCCGAGGCTTCGGCGGAAACCGCTTCTTCACGGGCCGCGGTCTCGGCGTTCAGGCCGGACAAGGCGGCATCGGACTGCGATCGGAGCGCGGCGTCGAGCGAAGCAAAGGCGGCGTTGAAGTCGTCCATCCTGATCTGGTCATCCGCGACCCACTGGGGCAGGCCGTAATTGGTCGTTTTCTGCATGGCGGGCCTCCTCTCAGCGGATGCCGCGGAGCGGGTCCGTCAGCGCGTCCAACGCTTCCTCAATGCGGTGGAAGGTGAGGGGCAGCACGGGCTGCGGCTCACCGGTCAGGACCGAGACGAGCTCGCGGTCACGTTTGCGGCTCAGACGCTGGTATTCAGCGACAAAGGCTTCGTTATCGTTCATATTTTTTCCTCCTTTTTTTCGCGGGACGCGGCGCGCCGCGCCCTCTTTACAGCTGTGAGGCTGTAAAGGCCCTCTGTGGGACGGCGGCGTGCAACGGGAGAAAATTTTCCGCGCCCGACCGGGCGACTTCCGGCTTTGGGCCGATCTTTGCCGCCGCGAGGCGGCTTTTTTGCGCCCATAACGGGGGCTTTGCGGGGCGCGGACTTGCTATTTTCGGAAATTCGTGGTATTCTGCTATATTAGGACGAGAATCGACTTCCCCCGAAAAGGAGAAACGACATGAAGCTCAACAACAAGCGTACCATGCTGGTCGGACTGGCGTTCCTGTCCATCTGCGCGTTCTGGCAGATGTACGACACGGTGATCCCGAAGATCCTGACCGAGACGTTCCACCTGGACGAGACCATCTCCGGCGCGATCATGGCGGCGGACAATGTGCTGGCGCTGTTCCTGCTGCCGTTCTTCGGCGCGCTGAGCGACCGCACGAATACCAAAATGGGCCGCAGGATGCCCTTCATCCTGGGCGGCACGGCGCTGGCGGTGGTGCTGATGAACCTGCTGCCGGTGTTCGACAACGCCTACGCCGAGAGCGCGAGCGCCACGAAGCTGACGATGTTCGTCATTTCGCTGGGGCTGCTGCTTATCGCGATGGGGACCTACCGCTCGCCCGCTGTGGCGCTGATGCCGGACGTGACGCCAAAGCCCCTGCGCTCGAAGGCGAACGCCATCATCAACCTGATGGGAGCGGTCGGCGGCATCATCTATCTGATCGTGGCGGCGGTGCTGTATCCCAACAGCAAGATCGAGGGGCTGACGCATGTGGACTATCAGCCGCTGTTTATCGTCGTTTCGACGCTGATGGCGGTGTCGGTGCTGGTGCTGTTCCTGACGACGAACGAGCCGATGCTCTCGGCCGAGGAAAAGGAGTACGAGGCCGCACATCCCGAGCAGCAGCTGGCGGAGGAGGAGCCGGACGGCAGCGAGGAGCTGCCGAAGGCCGTGAAGAAGAGCCTTGTGTTCATCCTGCTGTCCATCGCGCTGTGGTATATCGGCTACAACGCCGTGACGACGTGGTGGTCGACGTATGTGGCGCGCGTGATGGGGCAGGGCCTCGGCGGCGCGTCGAAGTGCCTGCTGATCGCCACGGGCGGCGCGATCGTCTCCTACATCCCCATCGGGCAGCTGGCGTCCAGGATCGGGCGCAGGAAGACCATCCGCGCGGGCGTGGTGCTGCTGGCGGCGTGCTTCCTGACCGGGTACTTCCTGACGACGCGGTTCGACACGATCAACTTCGTGATGTTCGTGGTGTTCGCGCTGGTGGGCCTTGCGTGGGCGGCGATCAACGTCAACTCCCTGCCGATGGTGGTGGAGATGTGCAAGGGCAGCGATATCGGCAAGTTTACGGGCTACTACTACACGTTCTCGATGGCGGCGCAGGTCATCACGCCGATCCTGTCGGGCTGGCTGCTGAAGCACGTCGGGTACGAGACGCTGTTCCCCTACGCGGCGTTCTTCGTGGCGTGCAGCTTTGTGACCATGGGGCTGGTGAAGCACGGCGACAGCAAGGTCGAGGCGAAGACGGGCCTTGCGGCGTATGAGGACATGGATGCCGACTGACGGCAATACAAAGAGTGATATTCTGTGAAAATTCTACTTATCATTATCGCGATCCCGGCGCTGGCGGCGCTGTGCGCGGCATGGATGCTGCGCACGCGGCGCGCCGTGGAGCGGATGCGCCCGCTGGCGCGGTTCCGCTATGCGCATCGGGGGCTCTACGATCCCGACGCGGGCATCCCCGAAAATTCGCTGAGCGCCTTCGCGCGCGCGGCCGCGCGCGGATACGGCGCGGAGCTCGACGTGCATCTGCTGCGCGATGGGGAGCTGGCCGTGTTCCACGACAGCGCGCTGAAGCGCATGACGGGGCGCGAGGGCTATCTTGAGGATCTCGGCGCGGACGAGCTGGGCGGTGTTTTCCTCGGCGGCACGAAGGAGAGCATCCCGCAGCTGCGCGAAGTGCTGGAGTGCTTTGAGGGCACGGGGCTGCCGCTGATCGTGGAGCTCAAGAGCTTCCGCGGCAACTGCGCGGCGCTGTGCGCGCGCACAATGGAGGAGCTGGATCGGTTCCGGGTGCCGTATTGCGTGGAGTCGTTCGACCCGCGATGCGTGCGCTGGCTGCGGAAAAACCGGCCCGAGGTCATCCGCGGGCAGCTCTCGGCGGACTTTACGCGCGACCACACCGGAAACGGGGCGGTGATGGACTTTCTGGCGGCAAAGCTGCTGCTGAACTGCTATGGGCTGCCGGATTTCATTGCCTATAAATTCGAGGATCGGGGGCGCGCACCGGTGAAGTACTGCGGGAGACGCGGTGCGCAGCTGGTCTACTGGACCATCCGGTCGAGGCAGGATCTCGACACGGCGGAGCGCGAGGGCGCGATCGCCATTTTTGAACGGTTCATCCCCTGAAAAGGGATAGCATTTGGAAGATTGGATAAGGAAGCAAAAAAACCGAAAGGAAGAAGGTTTTATGGCAGAACAGAAGAGGCGCTGGGGCGACCGGCGCGACGCAACACTGCTGCGGAATGTGGATTCGCTGCACTTTATCATGGGCATCATCTATCCCAACCGCGCGGACAACGAGGCGTACATCGCCGAGCGCGTGAATTTAGAGCCCATCAAGGACTACATTGCGACGAAAAACTATGAGGGCATTCCGTTCAAGTACACATTTTTCCATGTGATCCTGACGGCGCTGGTGAAGACGGTTATTTTGCGGCCGAAGCTCAACCACTTTTATGCGAATGAAAACTACTATCAGCGCAATAAGGTGACGGCGGGCTTTGTCATCAAAAAGGAGTTTGCCGACGGCAGCGAGGAGGCCATGGCGCTGCTGGAGGCCAAGCCCGACAGCACCATCGACACCATTCATGAGGAGATCCACAAGGAGGTCGCCTCCTGCCGCGAGCAGAAGAAGGTCAACACGACCGACAACAGCATGAACATCCTCAACAGGATGCCGCGCTTTTTGTCCAAGGCGGCCGTTCATTTCATCCGCTGGCTCGACAAGCACGGCTGGTGCCCTGATTTCCTCATCGGCAAGGACCCGAACTACAGCTCGGTGTTCCTCTCCAACCTTGGCTCGATCCGCTTGAAGAGCGGCTACCATCACCTGACGAACTGGGGCACGAGCTCGCTGTTCTGCATCATCGGCGAAAAGAAGTGGACGCCGCTGTACGACGAACACGGTCTTGTTGAAATGCGGGAGACGGTCGATCTCGGCCTCACCGTGGACGAGCGCATTGCCGACGGCTATTATTACGCGAAGAGCGTGCGCCTTTTCAAGTATCTGCTGGAGCACCCCGCTCTTTTAGAGCGGCCGATGTCGGAGGAGGTAGACTATGAGTGATACGATCGTAAAAACCCCGTGGAAGGACTACATGGGCGAGGTGCCGATGCACCTTGAATACTTCAATGGCTCGATGTTCGAGGCCGTGGAGCAGATCGCCAAGAAATATCCGGGCAACATCGCCTTTACCTTTATGGGAAAGTCGACGACTTACCGCCAGATGATCCGCGAGATCGAGCAGTGCGCCAAGGCGCTCAAGACCATCGGCGTGCGCGAGGGCGACAAGGTGACCATCGCCATGCCCAACTGCCCGCAGGCCATCTATATGTTCTACGCCGTAAATCTGGTGGGCGGCATTGCGAATATGATCCATCCGCTGTCGGCGGAGAAGGAGATCGAGTTCTACCTGAACGCCTCGGAGAGCGTGGCGGCGGTGACGCTCGACCAGTTTTATCACAAGTTCGAGAGCATCCGCGAGCACACGAAGGTCGTGAATATGATCATCGCGAGCGTGCGCGACGCGCTTTCCACGCCGATCAAGGCGGGGTATATGCTCACTGAGGGGCGCAAGATCGAAAAGATCCCCGAGGATGCGCCGGTCATCATGTGGAAGGACTTTATGCGCCTGTCCCGCTCCTGCTACTACAAGACCTATAAGGTAAAGCGCGAGGGCGCGGACCCCGCTGTCATCCTGTATTCCGGCGGCACGACCGGCACGACGAAGGGCATTGTGCTGACGAACAAGAACTTTAACGCCCTCGGCCAGCAGGTCATCGCGGCGAACCCGATGTTCCGTCCCGGCGACCGCATGCTCGCGGCGATGCCGCTGTTCCACGGCTTTGGTCTGGGCGTGTGCGTGCATACGATGCTCTCGCAGGGCGGCCGCTGCATCCTAATCCCGCGCTTTACGGCCAAGAGCTATGCCAAGCAGATCGTGAAGTACAAGTGCAACTTCATCGCGGGCGTGCCGACGCTCTACGAGGCGCTGCTGAGGCTGCCGAGCATGGACGGCGCGGACCTGAGCTCGCTCAAGGGTGTGTTCTCCGGCGGCGACAGCCTGTCGATCGAGCTGAAGAAAAAGTTCGACAAGTTCCTCTATGACCACAAGGCGTCCATTCAGGTGCGCGAGGGCTACGGCACGACCGAGACGGTCACGGCCTGCTGCCTGACACCGCCGCACATGTTCAAGGAGGGCTCCATCGGCCTGCCGTTCCCCGATACCTACATCAAGATCGTGGAGCCGGACACCGACCGCGAGCTGCCCTACGGCGAGGAGGGCGAGATCCTGCTGGCCGGACCGACTGTGATGAAGGAATACATGAACAATCCCGAGGAGACGGCGCAGACGCTGCGCACGCATGCCGACGGCCTGACGTGGGTCTACACGGGCGACCTCGGTGTGATGGACGAGCAGGGCTTTATCTATTTCCGCGGCAGAGCCAAGCGCATGATCATCTCGTCGGGCTACAATGTGTATCCGGGCCAGATCGAGAACATTCTCGACGCGCATGAATTCGTGCAGATGAGCTGCGTGATCGGCGTGCCCGACCCCTACAAGATGCAGAAGGTCAAGGCGTTCGTGAAGCTTGCCGCCGGAGTGCCCGCGACCGAGGACACCAAGCAGGAGCTGCTGGCTTACTGCCGCAAGAATGTTGCGAAGTACGCCATGCCGTATGACATCGAATTCAAGGAGGATATGCCCAAGACCCTGGTCGGCAAGGTGGCGTATCGCCAGCTGGAGGAAGAGGAACTTTCTAAGCTGAAGGCTCAGGAAGAGAAATGAGGTTTTCTGCACTGGTGCAGAGAGGAGATTCCCCCGCCTGATGCGGGGATGCGAATAAGGGAGGGATATCTCTTTTTCAAAAAGAGATATCCCTCCCTTAAACCCTCCCAGAGAAAATTTGCATTGGCAGTTTGCAGCTTGAATAACTGCACGCGCTGCGCAATGTAAGTGCGGTGTACATGGCTTCGCCATGAACCCCTGCGATTCGACACATCCAGCAACCGCGCCTTACTATCGTGAGGCGCGAGTGACGGTAGAACGGCGCCAGACTGCTTGCCGAATGCGGCATTGCTTTGCTCGCCGCATTGTGGAGTGCTCCGGTAGACGGAAATTAGGCTGTATTTCTACGAGGCTGGCAGAGCGGCAGCGGATAATAGGAGCAAACCAAATCGTCTAGCAATGCTAACGCGGCAGCGCCGCGCTATGGGCAGTGCAATCGGCAAGCATTGCAGCTCTTCGAGCTGCTCGCTTGCAATGTTAAAACCTTTCTCTTGGGGGATTTAAAGGGGGATATTCTCTTTCGTGAAAGAGAATATCCCCCTTTAGCCCGTTCCCCATGCGGCATGGGAACTTATTTTCTGTCAGCGACAGAAAGAATCTTCTCCGCCGCCGCTTTTGCGCCGCCGCAGCGGCGGAAACTCTCGCTGATCTTCTGCGCATTTGCGCGGTACGACGGCGTTTGCAGGACAGCGTCGACCGCGGCGCGGATGGAGCGGGCGTCGGCTTTTTCGAGCTTGAGGCCTGCGCCGAGTTCGGCGACGCGGGCGGCAACGCCGCCCTGTTCGTTCGTCTGCGGGAAGAGGACGAGCGGTACGCCGAAATACAAGCTCTCGCTCGCGCTGTTCATGCCGCAGTGGGAGAGGAAGACGTCGGCTTTTTGCAGTACGGCGATCTGATCGACGCGGGGCAGAGCGGTGAAGCTTTCGGGGAGCGTACCGAGGGCGGAGCGGTCGATCTGTTCGCCGGTGGAGAGAATGACCTGATAGGGGGAATCCGCAAACGCGGCGACGCAGGCGCGGTAGAAGGGGAGAAGGTCATTGTTGACCGTGCCCATCGAAATGTAAACGAGCGTGTCGCGCGTCTTTTCGATGGTTTCCGCCGCGGGGCGAACGGACGGACCGACGAAGGCGTATTTGTCTGAGAACGTGTCGGCGCAGGGCTGGAACTCGGGCGAGGTGTAGACGATGGTATCGGTCCGGTCGTCGTTCTGAATGATGTCAAGAATGTTTTTGATGGGGTAGCCGCGGTCGCGCAGGCGCTGGAGGTCACGGTTGATCTTCGGCATGGCGAGCATCATTTTGAGCATCTGGCCGCCGCTCTGCTTCATGATTTTCGCGGAATAGCGGTTGAAAGCGAAGGTCGTGGTCGAGGAGACGAACGGGATGCCGAGCTTTTTTGCGACGGCTTTGCCCCAGACGGCCATCGAGTCGGCGACGATGCAGTCGGGCGCGTAAGCGCGCATGTCGGCGCAGACCATTTCGTCGAGGGCGAGGGTGGTCTCGACCAGAATGTGCGTCGAAAAGGCGATGTCCTTGCCGACGCGCGCGCCGTCGGCGGGCGTGAGGTGCTGCTCGCAGTCATACGGGTCGCAGGCGACGAATTGCGCGCCCGCGGCCTCAATAAGCGGGCGCATGGGCTCGTAGGAGTAGTAACGGACCTCATGGCCGCGCGCGATCAGCTCGCGCACGACGCCAAGCGTCGGGTTGGTGTGGCCGTAGGCCGGGATGCAGAAAAAGACGATCTTGCTCATTTGCTGTCGCCCCCGTTGTCCATTTCGGAAAAGATGCGCAGCATATATTCCCGCTGCATGGCCTTGGGCAGGATGGCGATGCCGCGCTCGTCGTCGCCGAGGACGAGCAGCTCGTCGCCGGGGTGAAAGCCGAAAATATCGCGCGCTTCCTTGGGGATGACAAACTGGCCTTTTTCACCGATCTTGACCATCCAGGCGTGCTTGCCCTGCGGAACTTCCATAAAATCAGCCTCCTAAAGTATGATTAGTTGCACTAATCATACTACGAAAGAGAAAAAAGTCAAGCCGAAGGCCGGTTCCGCATAAGAAAACATGCGGAGCCGGCCTTCGGCTTGACTTTTTTGTCAGTTCATGGCGTCGGCGTTGAGCTCGAAGAGAAGCTCGACGCGGGATTTGAGCAAGGGGTGATTTTTGAGCGCGGGGTCAACGGCAAGGAGCTGCTCGGCGGCGGACTGCGTTTCATGCAGAAGCGATAGATCGCACGAGAGATCGGCGACGCGCAGCGACGGCAGGCCGTGCTGGCGGGAGCCGAAAAAGTCGCCGGGGCCGCGGAGTTTGAGGTCCTCTTCCGCGATGGCGAAGCCGTCGCTCGTGGAGGACATGACCTTGAGACGCTGCTTGTTTTCCTCGCCCTTGTTGTCGGAGACGAGGACGCAGTAGGACTTGTGCTGCCCGCGGCCGACGCGGCCGCGCAGCTGGTGGAGCTGGGAGAGACCAAAGCACTCGGCGTTTTCAATGAGCATGAGCGCGGCGTTCGGCACGTCGACGCCGACCTCAATGACGGTAGTGGAGACGAGCACGTCGATCTCGTGCGCGGCGAAGGCGCGCATGACAGCGTCCTTCTCCTTTGGCTTCATTTTGCCGTGGATGGGGGCGATGTGAAGGTCAGGGAAGACCTCTTTTTGCAGCATTTCCGCGTAGGCGGTGACGGCCTTGCGCTCGTCGGGGAGCTCGTCGTTTTCCGCGACCATGGGGCAGACGATGTAGGCCTGACGGCCCTCGGCGACGAGCTTGCGCAAAAAAGCGTAGATACGCTCGTGATAGCTCGACGGGACGGCGAAGGTGTCGATCTTCTGCCGTCCGGGGGGAAGTTCGTTTAAGATGGAGACGTCGAGATCGCCGTAGATCATCAGCGCGAGCGTGCGCGGGATGGGCGTGGCGGACATGACGAGAAGGTGCGGGTCATCGCCCTTGGCGGACAGCGCAGCGCGCTGGTCAACGCCGAAGCGGTGCTGCTCGTCGGTGACGACGAGCCCGAGGTTTTGGTACTGCACGTCAGGCGAGAGCAGGGCATGCGTGCCGATGACGAGGGAGAGCTCGCCGGACCGGAGACGTTCGTTCAGCGCGCGGCGCTCCCTGGCCTTGGTCGAGGCGGTGAGCAGCGCGCAGGGGATGCCGAGAGGCTCCAAAAGCGGGGCGAGCGA